>NZ_PQVS01000018.1:0-113336 GCF_002922995.1 Lelliottia sp. 7254-16 | reverse complement strand
GTAGCGGGCGAAATGCCGTAGTGACGGCAAAGAGAACGGATGTTCGCCCCGTCTTGCGAGGCGAACAGAACAAACTCGGTACGTAATGACATGGTATCTCTCGCATCCCAGGGCATAAGCGACTCCAAAAACGGGTTCGTATGCCTTAGTTGTAAGTGTCTACCATGTCCCCGAACAAGTGTTCATGATGTCCCCGGACCGTACACCCAAAGGGAGAGGGGACAGTTCGGTTTTTCTCCCTCTCCCTGTGGGAGAGGGCCGGGGTGAGGGCATCAGACCGCACCTACTGCTCAATCAGCAACGCTTCCAGCAAATCCAAATCGTGCAGCAGTTTTTGCAGCGTCTCGTTGCTGATCTGGCGCGTGGCGCGCAAGTGGTAAAGCTCGGCGCGCTCTGAACGCAGCGCTGCCAGACGGAAGCGGCGCTCCAGATCCTCTTCCTGCATTGAGCTTTCTACGTCGTTACGCCCATCGGCGCGGCGACGCAGATTACCAATCACCCGCGAGCTGACCTCTTTCAGCAGCTGATTATCGATATTCTCTTCGGCATCCGACGCCAGGCGCTCTTCCATCTTCTCGATGGCGACAATCGCCACTTCAGCCGTCGCGGCGCGCGCGATACGCTCCTCTTTATGCTGCTGAGAATGGTCGGCCACTTCCAGGTGTTGTAGCAGAATCGGCAGCATTACCACGCCGATAAACAGCGAGAACAGGATCACGCCAGCGGCCAGGAACACCAGCTCGTAACGTGCCGGGAAGACGTTGCCATCCGGGAGCAGCAGCGGAATCGAGAGCACACCGGCGAGGGTAATTGCCCCGCGCACACCCGCAAACGAGGCAATCAGCAACTCGCGCGTGGACCAGGAGCCAAACTCCATCGGTTTCTTGTGCAGAAAACGCACGCTGAATTTTTTCATCGTCCACAGCCAGCCGAAACGCACCAGCATCAGCGCCAGATAAATCAGCACGATATCGGTAAACAGCATCCAGGTTTCGACGTTCGGATCGGCTTCTGCCGCCACCAGTGAGGATTCGAGAATACCGGGCAGTTGCAGGCCCAACAGCAGGAACACCATGCCGTTAAAGACAAACTCCAGCATCGCCCAGGTGCTGTTGGCGCGCAGACGCATCGCCAGCGGCGCACGGCGCATTACGCCCGCGCGGGTGATGGTCATCCCCGCCGCAACAGCCGCCAGAATGCCCGACACGCCGATATGTTCGGCAATCAGGTAAGAGGCAAACGGCAGCAAGAACAGCAGGACGATCTGTGTGGCGGGCTCGTCACCGCCCCAGCGGCTGAGGAACCCGAGCGAGCGGCCATACAGCCAGCTCACCACAAACCCGGCGAGGATGCCGCCGATCGCCACTTTGAAAAATTCAACGGTCGCGCCGCCGATGGTGAAAATCATGGTTCCCATCGCCACGGCGACGGCAAATTTCAACGCCACCAGGCCGGAGGCGTCGTTCATCAGCGCCTCGCCCTGCAGGATGCCCATGATTTTCTTCGGTATACGGCCTTCACCGACAATCCCGGAAAGAGCCACCGCATCCGTAGGCGACAGCACGGCGGCCAGCGCGAACGCAGGGATCAGCGGGATGCCCGGGACTATCCAGTAAATCAGGAAACCAATCCCAACCACGGTGACGACAACCAGCGCCAGCGCGAGGCCAAATATCTCTCGCCCGTGCTCAAGAAACTCGCGCGTCGGCGTTTTCCAGCCGTCGGCAAACAGCAGCGGCGGAATGAACAGCACGAGGAACAGCTCGGGATCGAACTCCACGTGCAGGCCAAACGTCGGCCACGCGAGCAGCGCGCCTATGGCGATTTGCATTAGCGGGAGAGGTAACTGGAAGGGCAGTACGCGGGTGACTACCCCGGAAAGTGAGACCACAAGGGTCATGATGAGTATTGTGAAGAAGATTTCCATGCGTTCCCTGTTTGCGTGTTTCTTATTGTCTAAAACATGAAGCGTCGTGCCTCTATTCTACATTTCCCAGAGTAACGCAAAAGACAACGATGTGCGGTCCGAAAATAAAAACGGGCGGCCTAAGCCACCCGTTTTCGCAGGAAAAGACAACTTAGATTGCCCAGCCGCCCGCATAGAACGCCACCAGCGCGACCGCAATCACTACGGTGCCGATGTTCAGCTTGCGCCACTCGCCGGAGACCAGACGACCAATCACCAGCGAGGCAAAACCGATCATGATGCCGGTCACGATGTTACAGGTCAGGACGATAAACACGGCGGTAATCAGGCCGGACATCGCATCGACGAAATCAGCAAAATCGATTTTCGCGACGTTGCTCAGCATCAGCAGGCCGACGTACATCAGCGCAGGTGCGGTCGCGTAAGCCGGAACCAGATAAGAGAGCGGAGAGAGGAACAGGATCAGCAGGAACAGCACGCCGACGGTGATCGCCGTCAGACCGGTTTTACCGCCTGCCGCCGTACCCGCAGCGGACTCGATGTACACCGCCGCCGGAGCCGCCCCGACCAGGCCGGAGAACACGCTGCTCAGGGAGTCGGTGGTCAGCGCTTTGCCGCCATCAATAATTTGCCCGTCTTTGTCCAGCAGGTTCGCCTGGCCTGCAACCGCGCGGATGGTGCCGGTGGCATCAAACACGGCGGTCATTACCAGCGCCAGAACGCTTGGCAGAACGATAGGGTTCAGCGCGCCAACGATGTCCAGGCTGCCAATCAGAGAGTTACCCTGATCGTCACTCAGGGACGGCATGGCGAAGATGCCAGAGAAGTGCACGGTCGGGTCGAAAATCAGACCCACAATGGACACACCGATAATGGTCAGCAGGATGCCGCCCGGCACTTTCAGTTTTTCCAGGCCGATAATCACTGCCAGGCCAATCAGGGACATGATCACCGGGAAGCTGGCGAAGTGGCCCATCGTAACCGGCAGGCCGTCCAGCGGGTTTTTGATAACCAGACCGACGCCGTTCGCCGCAATCAGCAGCAGGAACAGGCCGATACCAATACCCGTGCCGTGCGCCACGCCCTGCGGCAGGTTGCGCAAGATCCAGCTACGAATCCCGGTAGCAGAAATAATGGTGAACAGCACACCCATCAGGAACACCGCACCCAGCGCAACCGGCACGCTGATGTGCTGGCCCAGCACCAGGCTGAACGCCGTAAAGGCAGTCAGAGAGATTGCGCAGCCAATCGCCAGCGGCAGATTAGCCCACAGGCCCATGACGATGGAGCCTACGCCCGCGACCAGACAGGTGGCGACAAATACGGCCGCAGGCGGGAAGCCCGCTTTGCCCAGCATGCCCGGCACCACGATGACGGAGTAAACCATCGCCAGAAACGTCGTCAGACCTGCAAGAACTTCCTGACGCACGGTGCTGCCGCGAGCAGAAATTTTAAACATGGCGTCGAGTGAACCGCCGGTACGCGCTGAAGGCGTAGACATAGCAAACATCCCCTGAGAAATTTTTATCATTCGTCTGTAAGCGTGGTGGACAATTCCACTGCCAGCGAAACGTCAAATCCTTGTGCTGCGTTTGCGACGAATAGGGGCGTCACAAAAAAAGCAAACGTTTAGCTCCGCGCTTACAAAACGGGTGTTGAATTGAAGGCAAACGATTATCTAGCGTAATACAGCCCCTTTTCAACTGAACTTTATCGTTTATCGCTAAAATTCCCTTATGACGCTGAAGAAATAAGCAGAGGATGCGCAAACGTTATCGTGAATGCGCAATTTGATAACAATCTACGACTCACCGGGGATATCGAGTGGGCCGCCCTGCTGAATCGCACGCTGCCAGGCGGGACGCATTTCGACCCGTTTTTTCCACGCCTGGGTATGCGGAAGATTGTCGATCCCGCCGCGCGCCAGCAGCGCGAAAATTGGATAGGTCATCTGGATATCGGCCATGCTGAGCTGTTCACCCGCGAACCAGCTGTTCTCACTCAGATGGGACTCAATGTAGCGGGCGTGGGTCTCGAGCTGTGGATTGAGCCAGGCTTTCTGCACGCCGCCGCCCAGTACTTTGCCGAGCGAGCGCATGCCAAACGGGATCGGCGGCTTGCCGAGGCTGGCGAACACCAGTTTCATCAGCAGGAGTGGCATCAGCGATCCCTCTGCGTAGTGCAGCCAGAAGCGGTACTGGATTTTGTTCGCCGCATTTTCGGGCTTGAGCTGCGACTGCGGGTCATAGGTTTCTTGCAAATATTCCAGAATCGCGCCGGACTCCGCGAGGATCAGCCCGTTGTCCTCAATCACCGGTGATTTGCCCAGCGGATGCACTTTCTTCAGCGACGGCGGCGCCATCATGGTTTTTTCTCGCTGATAGCGGACGATTTGGTACGGCACGGACAATTCTTCGAGCGCCCAAATAACGCGCTGGGAACGGGACTGGTTCAGGTGGTGGAGCGTCAGCATGGTGTTCTCCTGTAATTCATACAAACTAACTATAGAAAATTGCACGACATGGCGAAAAACTTTTGCCGAGATTCTGTCCACGGCGACTGGCGAACAGCGGGGTTTTGCATACAATTAAAGTGTCAACACAAACCGGAACCTCCCCAACGTGCTCGACATGAGGGGTGTTGATGTCGGGGGAAACCCTCCCGTGAACCAGCGGGATAGAGAGAAAGACAAAGACCGGGAATAAACTAAAGCGCCTTCGTTTGGCGCTTTAGTTTTTTCTGGGGTCCGTGCGGTTGTTTTGCCGGGTGACGGCTGCGCCTTACCCGGCCTACGGTTTACGTGCAGTTTGCAGGTTTTGTAGGCCGGATAAGCACAGCGCATCCAGCAAACATGTAGGTGCAGTTTGCAGGTTTTGTAGGCCGGATAAGCGCAGCGCATCCGGCAAACATGTAGGTGCAGTTTGCAGGTTTTGTAGGCCGGATAAGCGCAGCGCATCCGGCAAGCAGGCCGCACAAACTCAATCCTCCTCCAACAATCGCGCCCCGGTCCCCTGTGCGCCCAGCGTATCGCCCGGATTTCGCAGCGGACAATCGCTGCGCGACAGGCACCCGCAGCCGATACATCCGTCCAGTTCATCACGCAGCGCCACTAAGGTATGAATGCGTCGATCCAGCTCCTCGCGCCACTGGGAAGAAAGCTCTTTCCACTCTTTGGCACTCAGAGAATGGCCTTCCGGCAATACGCCAAACGCGTCGCCAATGGTCGCCAGCGGAATACCAATCCTTTGCGCAATTTTGATAATCGCCACGTAGCGCAGCACGTCACGCGTGTAACGACGCTGATTTCCCCCGTTGCGGATACTTTTAATTAAACCTTTGCTTTCATAGAAATGCAGCGCCGAGACGGCTACCCCGCTACGCTTGGCGACCTCCCCCGGCGTCAGCAGCGCCTTAATTCTGGGCAATCTCTTTTCCATAAAACCTCTTTACCTCAAGTTAACTTGAGGAATTATACTCCCCCGCAGAGAAAACGACGAATCAACAGAGAAAGTTGTATCTAAAGAGGGGTAACCTTATGTCGCATCAGCAGATTATTCAGACTTTGATTGAATGGATTGATGAACATATCGACCAACCGTTAAATATTGACGCTGTCGCTAAAAAGTCGGGCTATTCGAAGTGGTATTTGCAGCGGATGTTTCGCACCGTTATGCATCAAACGCTGGGGGATTACATCCGCCAACGGCGTTTACTGCTGGCTGCTCAGGCACTACGGTCGACCAAACGGCCGATTTTTGATATCGCGATGGATTTAGGCTATGTCTCGCAGCAGACATTCTCTCGGGTGTTCCGCCGCGAATTTGATCGTACCCCGAGCGATTACCGCCACCAGCTGAATTAAGTGGTGCGGGGGGTAAGCACTCCAACAGGCTGTTGCTGCCAGGTCATAAATTCCTGCGGCGGCATCGCCTTCGCAAAGTGCCAGCCCTGACAATATTGTACGCCGCGCTTCAGTAGCCAGGTGACCTGCTCCGCCGTTTCCACCCCTTCTGCAATGGTTTTTAACCGCAGGCTTTGGGCCATCTCAATGATGTGCTCAGCAATCAGGTGGCTGGTGCTGTTGGTCGTCAGGGTATCGATAAAGGATTTATCGATTTTCAGGATATCGACGTTAAGCGAATACAGATTGTGTAAGTTCGAATAACCGGTGCCGAAATCGTCGATGGCCACTTCATAACCCGCCTGGCGAAACGCCTGAATCACTGGCGTTGTTTTTGGCACATCAATAAATCCGCGCTCCGTCACTTCAATTTTTATCTGCTGTGCCCGCACCGAATAGTGCCGCGCTTTATCTGAGATCAGCGCAATCAAGCGCGACGAATGGAAATCAGACGCGGACAGGTTAATCGAGATATAAAGATGCGGATTATTACCGAGGAAATCACCCAGATCGTTAAACACCTCTTCGACAACGTAGTCGGTGATGCGCTCAATCATTCCCTCTTTCTCTGCCAGTGGAATAAATTCAGCGGGGCTCATCACCTGACCGTTAAATCCGGGCCAGCGCAGCAGCGCTTCGGCACCCACACAGCAGTTATTTTTAATATCAATGATCGGCTGATAGTGAACGCACAGCTGGCGCTTATTAAGTGCGCGATGCAATAAGCGTCCTGGCGAATTAAATTCACGATGCGTGCGCGACCAGACCAATAGAATAATAATGCTGCAAATCATCCCCAGCGGCAGCGTTAGCGTGGCCTGGTGATAGAGAATTTCATAAAAACGGGCATTCGATGTGGAAACGATTGCGGCAATAGGACGTTTCGTTGAATTAACGGTTGTATAAAAACGATCGTCTTTTTGTAATGGCTTATCAGCTTTACCAACGAGCGAATGTAATAAAGGAATATCAGCCTGCGGGCTGACGGAAAAGAAAGCGTTAGTCACTGTGTCAAATACACCCCATTCCAGCGAATGGTCTGTCGACATGACTTCGCTGTAGGAAAGCGGATTCACCACCACAACATAATTTCCACGCTGCATATACGTCATTTTATAGCCCGCAAAGAATGGCGTATCGCGGAAATAATAAATAGAGACGTCAGGTTTACGTGTGTAATTTGCGGTAGGTATCAGATAAGGCTTATCGGGTGTCATCACCGTGGAGCAGAGAAACTGCTGGCCTTCGGCATAAATTAAATCGGACACATACAAACGGCCACGCACCACGTTCAACATATATTGCCGATGGGCGGGAGTACAGACATCACCTTGATATTTCTGCGCGGCGTCGCGCGCTAAATCAACTTGTTCAATAACCAGTTCAGTTTTATCTAAAGCAAGTTGCGCAAAAGAACGTAGCTGACTACTTGTTTCGGTGACGGCTCTGAGTTGGGCAAACCATAGCGCAAGCATCACCGGTAGCAAAACTACCATGATGATCCCGACGACCCTCAGCACCTTGCGCCGTGCGCTACGATTCATTTCCGCCCTATATCCCTGCTTTATGTGTGCCTGTAGTAATGAAGGCCGGATGCTTTGATAAACAGGTGATTACGTTGCATGAATCATGCGAAGTTAGCAACTGACTTTTATCATCAGAAACCTAATATTTGTTTATGACGATATTATTTGTCCGTAAGCCAAACTTAAAGGATGTGCTCGATTTTTATTAAGGATAATAAATATCAAAACTTAATGATGAGATTTAAGATAACACAAGGAGGGATCATTGATTTATAAATAATCAATTGAGATCACCGTTTTCCCTCTTCCGCTTCGTTTGGCATCATATAACGCTTTGTCGGCACGGGTGAGCAGGGAAGAGGTATCGCGAGGCCCGCAACCTACTTCAACCACACCCGCACTGAAAGAAAGAATCAGCGATTTATCCCCAACCAGCATCGGTCGTTCCAAAAGCATAGCGCGTAACGTCGATGAAAGCGCCATCGCCGCCTCGCAGTCTGCCTCAGATAATAGAAGTAAAAACTCCTCACCGCCAACCCGGCCCAGGGCCGCGTGCGTCGGACTCACTTCGCGTAACCGATCGCAGAAATGCACCAGCGCGGTATCGCCGACCTGATGGCCCCACTCATCGTTAATCTGCTTGAAATAATCCAGATCGAACATCAACACGCAGAAATGCGTTTGATTACGCTCCATCGCCGCCTGGAGCTGCTGCAAAATGGCCGAACGATTAAAGCATCCGGTCAGATCGTCAGTTGTGGCTTTCAGCGCCAGTTGCTCCTCGGCCTTTTTGCGCTCGGTAATATCCAGGCCAATATTCAAAATAGACCCATCAGGCAGCAGAATATTCGACCAAAGGATCGTGAGCGGTGCGCCGTCTTTTCTGATGGGGTGCCATTCGTACATGTCTTTCAGCGGCGAAACATGCACTGAATCACGCACTCGCCGCCGCACTTCCGGGTCGGGATAAAACAACGCCAGCGGATCGGGGTGCAGATTAATTTCCGCCATGCTCCAGCCAAACACCTTTTCACACTCCACATTCCATAGCACGCAGCGATTACGCCGATCGAAAGAGTTCATTAATACCGGAGCACGTTCGAACAGGGTTTTATATTGCGTCACAACAAGCTGCATTTCCCTGGACGTTCGTTCGCGTGAAATCATTTCGGCAAAATAATCTTTTAATT
This sequence comes from Lelliottia sp. 7254-16, assembly GCF_002922995.1. Classification (NCBI taxonomy): domain Bacteria; kingdom Pseudomonadati; phylum Pseudomonadota; class Gammaproteobacteria; order Enterobacterales; family Enterobacteriaceae; genus Lelliottia; species Lelliottia sp. 7254-16. Next base: position 104,792 of record NZ_PQVS01000018.1, on the reverse strand, counting down.
TTTCGACCAGCACCACGACCACATTTTTCAACGTCGGTAACGCACATAATCGTTGCGAAAAACCCAGGAAGAAATAGCCGTTGCAGCTCCCATCACGAGAAGACAGTTTGCAAAGCACACCGCTTTGTAATTGCAAATAGCCGGGATGCTGGGCAGTAAAGAGCAATTTCCCGACATTCTCTTTCCAGTAAATAGCGCGCCACGAGCGGTGATGGCGCTGCAAAAGCGTGCTGGCCAGAAAATCGGTCACTTCAAAAGAGTGGCAGATGACATCCCCCGCGCAAACCACGCGCGGCGGGCTGATATCGTCATCCACGCTCACCCACGCCAGCGATGAACCCAGCGAGCGATTGATGATTTCCAGCATATCAGCGAGCGAACACTGGGCCGTTAACTGCGGCATCAGTTTTGCTAAAGCATGCAACGCCTGCATGCTGTCGTTAACAATATCGCGGCATGTCTCTTTCATCGGTTTTATTCGCAGGTCATTGATTCATAGAAATCAGGCGCAACGAATAACTCAGGATTCGAATAATCTCATTGAGACAATTTATTCCAGGTATCGCATAACTATGTAAAAAATTGCATGTGTGTGTGAATAATAAGTGACACCAGAGAATAAAAAGTAATGAATTCAGTAGCCTGAATTATTAATTGTGTATATTTATTTATCCGTTCAAGCATAAGCCATAGGTTTAATACTGTAAATATTGTACAGACGCCGCAACAGTGTAGAGACTTTTCTATCTCAATGAATTTCTTATAAAGACCGCCTCGAAACCATTATTAGCCTGCAAAGATATATTCTGCATACCCATTATTTTGCTTTGAATGGTTAAAAAGCGCACATTTTTACGGCAACAAGTCTGGCGAATAAAACAGCGAATGTGATATAGTTCACATAAATTTTGTAACGCGAAACACTGTTTCATTGTTGTTTGTCTGCTATTCGAGGATGGGTTTTATGGCGACCATTACCACCAGCATGGTTTTATTGCGCTGGCCGTTGTTGAGTGCGGTTTTGATGTTTTTAGCCAGCACGCTGAACATTCAATTTCGTAAGTCTGACCTCGCGGGTTTGGCGGTAATCAGTACCCTCCTGGGGCTGGGCGCTGCGTGCTGGTTCGCGACGGGGCTGCTGGGCATTACGATGGTGGACGTAGCAACAATCTGGAGCAACATGAAAGTGGTGATGGTCGAAGCGATGAGCCACACTCCGCCAGACTGGCCGATGGTGATTACCTGATATTGCGCGGTCTGGTGCCCTCACCCCGGCCCTCTCCCACAGGGAGAGGGAGAAAGAAGTTCCTCACCCGGCGTCAGGGAGAATACCGGACTGTCCCCTCTCCCTGTGGGAGAGGGTTAGGGTGAGGGCACCCGGCGTCAGGGAGAATACCGGACTGTTCCCTCTCCCTGTGGGAGAGGGTTAGGGTGAGGGCATCCGGCGTCAGGGAGAATACCAGACTGTTCCCTCTCCCTGTGGGAGAGGGTTAGGGTGAGGGTGAGGGCATCCGGCGACTCAAAATATCCCCTTTTGTCTCACCTTCTTCATCTTCTCCGTCGGGGCATCCACCTGACTCAAATCCCGCTCTTCCGCACCATTCGCCGTGCGTTCTGGTTCCGGTGCACCGGCCATTTTCCCGGCCATTCGCAGCTGCTGTAAAACCAGCTTTTGCTGTTCCATCAGCGGTTTTAGCGCGGCAATTTCCGCATGGATTTTCTGCAACTGCGCCAAATGTTCCGCAGAGGAATCGCTCTCCTCGGGCGCAGCGACCTGCGGCGAAAGTTCGCCGAGCAATTCCGCCAGCGTCAATTCTTCGCGCCCTAAAGATTCCGCCACATGACGGCACAGCGTCGGGTCCATCAGGTGCAGCTGCAAACCGGCCAGGTAGACGTTACGGTGGAAGGTGCGGATCTCCATATTCGTATCGTCAATGCTGGCAGCGTTGTCCACGGACTGATGCCATTTTTGCAGCTCTTGCATCGCGCGCAGATCCGCGCGCGACTGGTGGGGCGTCAGGTGCAGGGACAGATTGACGCGGCGAATCTGTCCCTTACGCATCGTCACCCACCTCAGCCATTAACGGCTCGTCGATCGCCTGCGCACCGGCATCAGAGTGATACAGGCAGATTTCACGCGACAGCGCGCTCTGCGGATTTTCAATGCTCACCACACGCTCGCCCAGCGTTGCGTAGACCTCGCGAATCGCGCCTTCAATCAGATGCGCACCGCCGCCGACCAGATACACACGGTTCGGGTTCTTGGCGAATTTTTTCGCTTCGTAAGCAACCTGATCGCCCAGCTCCTGAATTTTGATTTCAATCTTTTCGAGGATCTCGTCGATACGCGATTCATCGTTAATCACGCTTTTCACGAAGTTAAGATCGCTGCGGCGCTTGATCAGTTCGTTAGCGACCAGATAGCTGGAGTCGCTGTCGGCAGCGGCCAGCAGCTTGCGCGTCGCGTCTGTGACCATCGCCACGCCAATTTCGTTGTTGCCGTAAATGGCCGACACGTCGTCGAACTCACCGATTACCACACCCATATCCAGGGTGGTGCCGCCGCAGTCAATCACCAGTGATTTGGTAAATTCATTGACGTTCGAGTTGAGCAGATGCGACAGCGCCGCAGGCAGGCTCTCTGGCATCACCTGCACGTCGACGATACGGAACAGTTCGCCTTTGTTCAGAGAGATGTCGCGCATCAGATTCTGGCGCTTCGCTTCGATGCGCTCTTCATTACGCTGGCAGTCGTCCGGCTTATAGAACTGGGTGATCGGCAGGGTCACAATCACCTCCACGTCACACGGCGTGACGCCGGTCTGAAGCAGCGCGTGATGCACCGCCAACAGGTTTAAATCGTCGTATTGGTAGTCGATGTGGGTGGTCGAGAGCGCTTTATCCGAAGTGGCATCGTAGGTGTATTTGGTGGTGCCGATGGTGTAGTTATGCACCGCCTGGCCACGCAGCAGCGCCGCGCTTTTCCAGTCTTTGCGGAAAGAGTTCGGCGATACCACGGTTTTGAGGGTGCCGTTTTCAATCCAACTGATTTTTACGTTGGTAGAGCCATCGTCGATAGCGAATTTTTTACAGATCTGGGTCATGGAAGTAGTCTCAATCGTTCTGAAAATAAGGAGCGGTGTCAGAGCACAGCCTCGTCAGTTAAGAGGCGGCGGGCACCGAGATAGTGGTCCTGCCAGAAGTTATCGGAAAGCTGGCTGATGCGAATATTCAGGCCGGTGCGCGGGGCTTCGATAAATTTGCCGTCACCGAGATATACGCCAACGTGATCCGCACCGGGGCGCTGGTTGATGTTGAAGAACACCAGGTCGCCACGGCGTAATTTGTCCTGCTTTATCTGGCGCAACGTGCGGTCCTGATACATGCCGTTGGCGGTGCGCGGCAGGTTGCGGCTCAGCACCGGGGTGAACGCGTAGAACACCAGGCCGCTGCAATCAAAGCCCTGCTCCGGCGTTTGGCCGCCCCAAACGTAAGGTTTGCCAAGCTGCTGATGCAGCAGTTGAATCACTTTTTTCAGCGAGGCCTGCAGGCGCGGGCTGATTTTCTCGCCAGGCAACGGTTCCCAGATCATATCCGTGGAGAGTTTGCCGGGCTGCCAGCGCTTGTGCATTGCCAGCTGTTCACGGTTTTGCACGCGTTCAAGGCGTTTTGCTTCGCTCTGCTTACGCTTTTGCTCTGGCGTCACCGGCACCACGGCAATGCGGGTGCGCGATTTTTTCAACAGCGCCGCGCGATTGCGCATTCGGGTTTTGGCGGCGCTCTCTTCTTCAGGTACCGCCTCGCGGCGCGGAGCGGCTTCTGCGTGCGCCGTGCTAGCGACAATCAGGGCTGCGGCCAGCGCTACGCGGCGTAAAGTCTGGAGTGTTATAGAGGTCAACATCACTAAATCGTCTATTTTTTCTGCGAGAGTTTATCGATAATCGGTTTGATCACTTTCTCGCCGTGCTGACCAAAGAACTGATAAAGCGATTCGCTCGCCGAGTGGGTCAGCACCATGATTTCAATGCGGCGGTTCGAGGAGCTGAGTGGATTTTCCGGGTCGATCAGCATCTGGTCGGCCATTCCGCTCACCTGCAAAATTTTGCCCGGTTCTAGACCGGCTTTCGTCAGGACTTTGCGTGCCTGCATCGCTCGCTCACCCGACAGATTCCAGTTGTTATAGAGATCCTGGTCGCGGAAACGCGTGGAGTCCGTGTGTCCGGTGATGATAATTTTGTTGTCGATCTTATTGAGTGCCGGAGAAAACTCCGTCAGCAAACGCGTAAAGAACGGCGTCAGGATCGCGCTGCTACGCTGGAACATCTCGCGCTTCTGATCGTCGGTGATCAAGATCCGCAGCCCCTGCGGCACGATCTCCATTTTCAGATTCGACTGCGCATCGTAGGCCGAGGTGATCTTCATGATGATGCGTGCCAGATCTTCGATCTCTTTCTGAGAACGCTTGTTCACGTCCTCCAGGCTTTCGCCTTTTATTCCTGCTGTTGCCGCAGCTTGTTTCTGTTGCTGTGCTTTTTTCGCCTCGCGATCGCGGGTTTCCGTGACCGCGATTTTGCCACCGCTACCGTGGGGCTGAGTGATAGGCGTCAGGGAATGGCCTTCAAACAGGGCTTCGCCGTTGAGCTGAGAGACAATCTCTTTACGCTCTTCTTCCGTCACCGATCCCATGATCCACAGCACCATAAACAGCGCCATCATCGCCAGCGTAAAGTCGGCGAACGCCACCTTCCACGCGCCGCCATGAAACGCATCGTGGCTTTTGCGCGACGAGCGTTTGATGATGGTGGTATGTTCTTTTCCGCGAGTGCCGCGCATCAGGATTCACCCGTCATCTGGTTCACCCAGCCGTCGAGCGTGGCGAAAGTCGGTTTGGAATCCAGCGGTAGCATTTTACGTCCGGCATCCACCGCCAGCAGCGTCGGTTTGCCCGCCACGTGATTGACCAGCACGGTACGCACGCATTCGATCACCGCGAGCTGTTTTTTGGTGTTCTGTTCCATGGCGTTCGCCACCGGGTCCATCAGGCAGTAGCAGAAGAAAACGCCGAGGAAGGTCCCCACCAGCGCGGCCGCCACTTTGACGCCAATCACGGCGATGGAGCCGTCAATGGACTGCATGGTGATGATGATCCCCAAAACGGCGGCGCAGATCCCGAAGCCCGGCATCGCCTCGGCGGTACGCTGCAAAGAACGGGACGGCTGAAGAAGGTTCTCTTCCATCGCCACCAGTTCCTGCTCCAGAATCCCTTCCAGCTCGTGCTCGTTGATCTTGCCCATCGCCATCAGGCGGAAGTTGTCCGAAATAAAGGTGATCAGCGCTTTGTTTTGCAGGATCAGCGGATATTTCTGGAACAGCGGGCTGCTATCCGGTACTTCAATATGGGCATCCAGAACCTTCAGACCGCCGTCCTGCACCAGTTCCAGCAGTTCAAACAGCAGCATTAAAAGCTGGCGTTGATACTCATCGGTGTACTCGTTTTTGCGCATGATGCCGCGAAACTGGCGATACATTTCCGCCAGTACCGGACGCGGGTTCGCAAGCACCATTGCCCCCAGTCCCGCACCGAGAATGATAATGATCTCACCCGGCTGCCAAAACGAGGCCAGACGTCCACCGGACATAAGAAAACCGCCGACGACGCAGGCGAAAATAATGAAAATACCGAATAACTTTTGCATATACCTTTCACTTCACTTCTGGAAAAAACACTGGATCTTTTGAGCGATCTTTTTATTAAGCTGGCAGACGCGCGCCTCGGTCAGATCGAGAACCAGCGCGATTTCTTTCAGGCTCATTTCCTGCTGGTAATAGAGCGTAAGGATCAGTTGTTCACGCTCATCAAGACTCGCCAGCGCAGCCTTTAGGGTGCCGCTGATGACCATTTCGTCCTCCAGCGAGCGGGTATTGAGACTGCCGTGCAGCGCATCCTCACCTAATAATTCATCGAGACTTTCCAGCGACCTGGCGCAATCCAGCAGTAAATACTCGTGGTACTCTTCGGCAGTGATGGACAGTTGCTGGCTAAGATCGTCAAACGTCGGCGTGCGGCCAAGCTTGCGCGTAACCTCACGGATAGCATCGTTAATCTTATGGCTCTTCTGGCGCAGCCGACGCGGACGCCAGTCCAGCTCGCGCAGCTCATCCAACACCGCGCCACGAACGCGCTGTGCGGCATAGGCCCCAAACTGCTCATCGGGGTGACCATAACGACGCAGCGACGTCAGCAGACCCATCAGGGCGATCTGCTCCATGTCTTCTTTATCCATCACGCTGCTGGTTTGCCAGGAGAGCTGTTTCACCACCCGATGCACTAACGGCAAATACGCGTTAACGTATTTCGCTTCGTCAGCCGGGCTCAGCGCTTCATCAGCAATAAAATCCATCATTTCAGTCGAGTACCGTTAATTACTGGAAAACCATTTTGCTGATGATCACGTCGTTAAACGGCATACGCGTATTGAGGCTTTCAAAGCGCGCCGTGTACGCATTCATCAACGTGTCGCGCAGGGATTCCACGCTCATTTCACGCACTGCGTCGTAGTTCATGGCTGACAGTGCATTGACGGTCGCGCCACGGATCGCCGGGGACATCTCTTCTGCACGCAGGGTGTTGGCCGGTGAATCAGTGGTCAGCGCCAGTTCCAGCAGCAGGTAGCGCTCGGAATCACCTGGGCTTTTTAAGGTCACGACCACGTTCTTGATTTCGACAAACTCCACCACGTTCTCTTTGGACGAGCTGAACAGGTCAGAAATAATGGAGCGCTTATGTTCGTCCTGGCTGAGCAGGTGCGTGCCCATGACGGTCAATACGGCGGCGAATGTTGCTGCAATCAGGGCAATTACCAGCCCTAAAGAAAAAGTCTTAATAGTCATAGTTAAACCGTCAGTAATACCGAATCATCTTTACCGCCAGTGGACTGTGCGTCCTCTGCGGCAATCTCTGCCCCTGCATCAGGCGTATCCGACTGAGTGGGCAGTTGCTGTCCGCGTCCCTGCTGCTGTCCGGACTGGGTCGACACCTGCACGTTCACCTGAACAAAGTTTTGCTCCGTCAGGCTCTGGCGCAGTTCATTGCTGATCTGCTGTAGCGCACGCACCGTCTCGCTGTTGCTGGCGCTTATCTGCACCTGCATACGGCCATTTTCGATATGCAGTGAGATATCCACTTTGCCCATTTCCGGCGGATCGAGGCGGATCGTGGCGTGCTGCACCTGATTTTTGACCTGGATCTGCAGACGATCGTTAAGCGCGCTGTGCAGCTGTTGCGCCCATTTGGTTTCGTCGGCGTCCAGTTTGACCGACGGCAGATGGACCGTTTGCTTATCCATTACCGTTGAAAACGTCTGTCCGCTCGCCGTCGGCTGACCTGCGGCGGGCAGCACCTCGGCCAACGTTTTCACCACGTCTGTGGCAAGCGGTTTGCCGAGTTCAGCCACTGGTTCCTGCGCCACGGCTACCGGTGCGGGTGTGGCCGTTGTCGGCTGTAACCCGCCAGACAGCGGCGAAAGCCCCGCCGACAGCGTCTGCATCTTCAGCGCTTCGCCGGTTTGCGGTGCCGCTGGCGCAACATTCAGCGTTTTCACCGGCATAAGGCTTGCCATCAGCAGCGTATCCAGCAGCGCCTGCGGCGGCGTTAACGCGTCCGGCGTCTGGACTTCGCTTCCGGCAGTGTGTGTCGGGGCGTCATCGTCTTCGTCGGTGTCCAGACCCGCCAGCACCATCATGGTGTCACGGTTCTGCTCACCGCCGATCAGGGTATGGATGATGTTAAGCAGCGCATCGTTGAACCCCGCAGGCATCGGTTCGCCGGACACCGTTCCCGGCAGCGCCACCGCGCTGGTATCTGTCACCGGCAGAGCCGGGGCGATCGCGCCCGGTTCTGTGGTCGCAGGCGCAGGCGAAAGTGACGAAAGCAGCAGATTCATCAGCCCGCCTCTCCTACATCCGCAAACTGCGCGTAGGCGCTGGCACCTTCGCGATTACGGCGCGCGCGGGCCATGTTCTGTTCAAGCTCATCGCGTTGCTGCTGGCAGTATTGGCTCACCTGCTGATGCACCAGCTTCAGCGCCATTAATGCCTCACGTTTTTCTGCCGCCAGCGTCTGGCCTTGCAGCGACATCAACAGCCCCGCAATCTGCGCATCGACGTCCTGCATTTTCGGCCAGTCGTGCTGGCTGGCCGCATGCTCCAGGGAACGCGCCAGAAAACGCATAACCTGTAGATCATCCATTCTGCTGCCCCATTTTTTCCCAGCCGTCCTGCAAGTTACTGAGGATCACTTCAACCTCTTCAACATGCTCGACGGAGAGCTTATGGCTGGCGTCATACAGGCGATAAACGCAGTAGTCGTAAAGGTTCGCCAGGCTCAGCGCCAGCTCGCCCCCTTTGTCAAAGTCCAGCGCGCTGGTCAATGCGTTCAGGATGTCGATGCATTTATTAATGCTCTGGACTTTGCGGTCATAGCGACGCGCTGCGATGTGACTCTTCGCGCGGACCAGCTCATCCATCAGGCCGTTAAACAGCATCAAAACCAGTTGATGCGGATTCGCGGCTGCCGCCTGAATGGCTAAATCGGACTGCTGGTAATGGCCGAAGCCCTGCTGTTCATTCCCGTACATAAAAGCTCTGATTTCCTTAAGCTAAACCAAACATACTCATGGTGTTGTTCATCTGTGACATGGCCTGCTGCAACTGGGTGAATTGCTTCAGGTAGCGGTTATACGAGGAGTCATAACGCGTATTCATGGCATCCGTTTTGGTGTCGATATCGCTCTGCTGACGGTCAAGCACGTCCTGACGCCCTTTCAGCAACCCGGTGTTCGAGTTGAGGTAGCGGTCGAGGGATTTGTCCATCTTCGAGATCAGCCCCTCTTTGCCATTGAACAGGCCGGTCAGCGCTTGCGGGTCGGCAGTCAGCGCGGTGTCGAGCTTTTTGCTGTCGATTTCCAGCTTGCCGTCTTTATCCGCCGTGATACCGAAATCGGACATCCGCTTGCCGCCAAACACGGTACGGAGCACGTCATTCAGTTCGCGATCGAGCGATGCCATCGTCGAGTCGCCCGCAAACGCGCCGCGTTCTTCCCCGTCACCGCTGCCGCTTTTGGTCAGTTTTTGCAGCGTGTCCTGCAGGGTGTTGTAGGAGTCAATGAAGGTCTGGAGCTGCTCTTTGGTGCCGGTGGTGTCCGTGCCGATGGTAATGGTCAGCGGTTTGTCGGCTTCGGTCTTCGACGTCAGCTCGATAGTGACCCCTTCGATGAGCTTATCCAGCGTGTTGCTGCTGTTGGTGAACTCCATCTCGCCCATGCGGAATTTGGCGTCTGCCGCTTTCGAGATCTCTTTGGCGTTTGCCGAATCAAAACCAGACGTGCCGCCGACCGTGACTTTGTTCGCGGCGCCGCTTTCATCGCTGCTCAGCATCAGGGTAACTTTGCCGTCGGTACGGATAAGCGATGCGGTGACGCCCGGATTGTCTTCATTGCCGTTGATGGCTTTGGTCAGATCGCTGAGGCTGCTGACGCTGTCCATATCGACGGTAATGGTTTTCGCATCCGCCCCTTCGCCCAGCGTGATGTCCATCGTGCCAGTAGCGTTTTTGATCGACTCATCCGTCAGATCGCCAAAGCCTATCTGATGGGCGGACGCCAGCTGATCGACCTCAATGTTGTAAGTCCCTTTTTGCGCCGCAGAGTTCGCCGTAACGTTGGCAATCCCTTCACGGTTGAGGGTCGCGACGTTTTTCAACATCCCGTCATTGGTGTTGTTCAGCCCTTTAATGGCGCTGCGGAAATCGGTCAACGCGGTGCGAAGCGCATCCAGTGCTTTTTTCTGCGACGTCATCGTTGCTGTTTTGGTCTTCAGCTGATTCTGGATCGCCATGATGTCGTAGGACGCCAGCGACTGGGCCAGCGACGTCGGGTCAATGCTGCTGAAATCTGCCATAGTAGTTGTCTCCTTTCGCACCTGTTGCTAAACCATGCTTAGTTAATGCAACCATCGTGCCAATTTTTAAATTGTATTAATTCAGTGAGTTACGAATTACAGGGAAGGCAACTTTCCCCGGATGGGAAAAGGAAGGAAGGGGAAAGGCCGCAAACAAAAACACCGCCTTACAGCGGTGTTTTCGTAGAAAGTGGTCGGGATTAGCCCAGCAGGGACATCACCATACCGGACATGCTGTTGGACTGCTTCAGCATGGACATGCTGGTTTGCGCCAGCATCTGGTTGCGGGTCATGCTGGATGCTTCAGACGCGAAGTCAGCATCACGGATGTTACCCAGTGCCAGGTCGGTGTTGTCTTTCATGTTCGCCAGGTTAGCCGCGGTGTGGCCCAGACGGTTGATGTTTGCACCCAGTTTAGAACGCAGGGTACCGACTTCAGAAATCGCGCCTTCTACGCTTGTGATCATCGCCTGTGCGCCAGAAACGGTGGTCAGGGCATCAGCAGTTTTCAGTGCACCCATGCCGCTTGCGCCAGTCACGTTATCCAGCTCAGTTTTCACATCAACTTTCAGATTTTCGCCCTGTGACGCACCGATCTGGAAATTCATCTCTTTGCTGAACTTACCGGTAGTACCGAACAGGTTTTCGCCCGCGTATTTGGTGTTGTCCATAATGTTGGTCAGTTCAGCATTCAGTTCGTCCATTTCGGACTGCAGCGCAGCGCGGTCTTCCGTGCCGTTGGTGTCGTTCGCTGCCTGTGTTGCGAGGTCTTTCATGCGATACATGATGTTGCTCACTTCATCAAATGCGCCTTCAGCGGTTTGCATCAGAGCAGTTGCGTCAGAGATGTTGCGCTGAGCAACCGCCATACCGTTGCTCTGTCCCTGAAGGCGAGTCGCGATTTGCAGGCCAGCGGCATCGTCTGCTGCGGAGTTGATACGTTTACCGGTACCGAGGCGTTCCATCGCAGTGGACAACATGCTGTTGGATTTATTCAGTGCGTTGGTAGAAGCCATGGAAGATGCGTTAGTGAAAATAGAAAGTGCCATGTGATTAATCTCCTTGTGAACCTGTTCGTCAGGTCCTTCTGTCTGGTACTCAAGTAAAACGACACACACCAATGGAGAATTAAATCGGATATGAAAAAAAATTAAAAAATCACTTCTATAAGAAAAAACCTAGTTTTATTAATAAGCGCATAAATTGCGAATACAAATTAAAAACCAATGCGACACATTCATTCCTTAACTTAAATCCAACTTAAAAATAGTTAATGTTTTTTCTTTTCAAAATGTAACTATGTTTTTTACAGATGAAAAAATAAAAACATGAAATTCACATAACCGAACAAACCATTAATATAAAAAACAACAACAGATCACTATTAACGTTTAACGATTCTCATTAATGCTTATCCAGATAATTAACTTAATAATTTGTTGCACATCACACTTTTATCGCGTAGAAATGTGTCACGGAAGAGAAACTTCCTAATCTCATCCCAGAAAAGGCGGAAAATGACTGGCAGTAATGCGTCTTTCCGCAGAGCGAAAATCCTGATTACACCGTAATACCGCTCAATTTTTGCATAATCTCCGCAGGCAAGCGGCAATTCTCAAATGAATTTTTAACGGAATTAATGATTAATTTACATTAAGCATTGTGCGCCGTTCCCGCACGCTGCCCGGATGATTTATTGACTCAGGAGTGGCCATTTACCACCAATTGCCATGAGAAAAAAATATTCTACCGTTAATAACTGGTTAGTTGATTTACCCTCTGGTTCACTCATTAGTTTAGTGACAGGTGAAAGAAAACGTCTGGGTGAATATCAATTAAAACTATTAGACGTACTTCTTGAAAATGCAGGAAAAATTCTCACTCGAGAAGAATTAACTACGCTGGTATGGGAACGTCGGGTGATTGGCAATAATAGCCTACCCAATGCCATTCATGCTTTACGCTCAGCGCTGGAAGACGACGGAAAACAGCAAAAGATTATTAAAACTATCCCTAAAAAGGGGTATTTGCTGGAACAGGCCTGGTGTCGCTTTGTTGAAAAAGAGAGTGAAGAAATCGATCTGCCGGAAACGGAGATCGATGGGTTTGTGTTGCCGACGCTCATTTCATCCGATGAAAACAGCGTCGCCGATGAACCAGACACCGCAGCTGAAACCGATGACATCGCCGAACCGATGCCCGTCACGCCTCCCGCGTTGCTCGAATTGCCCGTCGTTGAATCTGCTAAGCCGCGCTTTCAGCATCCGCTGATCACGCTGGTGATATTGCTGGTAGTGATCGCTATCAGCGCAGCCGCTGGCTGGCAGTACGCCAACAACCAGGGACCAAAGATTGTCGCAGAAGAACAGGATGTCGAGGTTTACAGCAATATTCATGTGTACGAGCTGTCCGAGTCCAACCGTCTGGCAATGAATAAAGAAGATTTTTACAGCAAAATCAAAGATACGCTGTACGCCATTAACCAGCAGATCAAAACGCAGTCCGTGACGATGACGGTCTATTACCAGAGCGTCGATCAAACGCTGAATTACACGTTTGCCCTGAAAAGCCGCTGTGATAACAAGCAACTGGCGATGGCCATCTACCACTGGCGTATCGATCCCACCCAACTGAACAACCTGATACTGCGCGAAACGAGGAGAAAAATCAGTGAGATGGAAACCTGTTCTTAACTGGAAAGTGGCCCTTTCCTGCTTTCTCCTTGTAGCGCTCGCTTTTGCCGGGCTGCGCATTATCCAAACGCCCACAGCTCCGCAAAGCAATGTGGAAGGTTTCATGCAGCTTGGGTTTTATGACCTAATGTCGAAGCGTAAAGAGATTTACGACTCCCATATGCAGACGGTTAACGGCTCGATAATGACCACCATCACCAGCCCGAATGACAATCGTTTTGTGCTGAAGGGCAAATTTACCGCCATCAATAAACAGAACAGCAGATTGTTTTTTTCCTACACCCCCATCTATTACAGCACCGCGCAAAAAGGGCTGATGATTGATGGCCTGGTGGATATGCTGCTGCACATTGATGTCTGGATGCAGCCGCTAAATGTCGGTAATCAGCAGTTGGTCGTCGGGCAGAGTGGCGCGATCTTTTTGTATCCGTTGAAGAAGTAACGCCCCTCACGCTGGCCCTTTCCAGCGGTAAGGGAACCGATTGAGCGATTTGCCTCTACAGCGTTCGTACTTTAGTTGAAGTCACTGATTATCGAGTTGCTCAATGCGTACCGTTGGCGTTTATGTTTATGACGGGCAATATAGCCACCCCATCCACATAAAACACATCCGAATTTGTATAAGAATAGACGCGCCCGGTGAGCTTCACATTCACCGTGCTTGCATAACCGGTGACAGCGGCGTTATCTGTATCTGTCACAAGGAATGGCTGACGTCCTGAAATAATATTCATCACCTGTGCATCATCAGCAATCGGGCCGTCAAGATAGTACCGATATACGTCTGATACCGTCGCGCCTCCTCCGCTGTATTTTGTTATGTACAACCAGACGTTACCGGACACCTGCTTTTTGAATGCCAAACTGTCGTCGGGCTGGCCGTTGATGTAAAACTGGTAAAACAGAAAGCCCCCAACCATCAGTGCAAGCGCAATTGTCAGCAGCCGGTGAAGCCACTTAATAACCATTCTCCAGAGCATAATCTATTCCTTGTTTTATCCAGAACTGGTCATGAGGATCATCACCATAAGGGGGTCTTCCATACCATGCGCCCCAATTAGGCCGTGATGTCTTTGCGTGTGATTGCGCCCAGCCCGCGCCGATTAACAATGTATTTGCCGGTATTCCTGCGGAAAAACCCGCCGCACCAAAGTTAAAATTCCCGAAGTTCTGAAGCGTGTGACTTTGCTGCTTATAATCCCACGGCCCGTGATTACGTACCATCTGATAAAACCAGTAATATGTCGGAGGCAAAGCCATGTTACGCGACTGGCCGTGGCTGCGGGCCTCCCGCATATTGCTGCATAGCAGCCACGTCCCCGGCGAGGGCATATAAGGCAGAACAGCCATAATTATTTCCTTATCAGTTCAAAAAGTGACAAGGAATGTTTTACACCTGTTATTGCCGAATTTATGTAAGAGATGATGAGGTGGTATTAACCAACATTAGTGCGGGATATATAAACTAAATGAGCTATTTGCGAACAAAAAGTTTTTGAAGAATGGGGCAGGAAAATCCTCACCCCAATAAATTCTTCACCGTCGCCATATGCACATTTCCCTGTGCCGCCAGCGCTTGCGACAGCAACCCAAACTGCTTCCCGCTTCCGGCCAGGGCATCTCCCAGTGCGCGCGCCGTGTCGAGGGCTTCGCCGGGTGTGTAGACCGTCGACATATCCTGAATGCGCGTCGCCACGCGATCCTGATGAAAATGCAATTTGCTGCGCTCGCGGGTGATTTGGTCCAGCGTCTGCTGCAACTTCTTACCGTCGCCACGCTCCCAGCGGGTGGCGAGCTGGCCGATCTCATCTTCACGACTGGTTTCCGCCTGCGGGGCCAGCAAAGTAAAGGCATCTGCCGGGAAATGCTGACCTTCGCCGCGCACGCTGAGATGCTGGCTGACGCGTGCCCAGCGGGCTTCGTCCACCTGGAAAGCAACTTTCCCTTCGGGAGCTAGCGTAGCGTTGATGCCCAAACGGCCCAGGCCCACATTCAGATGAGCGAGTGCCTGGCGCGGGGACGACTGCGCAGGCAGCGCCACGGCGGTGAGTTCGCGCTGGCCGCCACCAAGCTGAAACACCAGCGTCTCGCCCTGCGGCTGCTCCAGCAGTTTTTCGACGCCCGGCAGCGTGAAGTTGACCTGGCTTTTTTGCTGGAGGGTGATGTTGAAATTGCGATCGATCGTCCCGCCCGACAACTGTCCGCGTTGATGCAGCAACGTGTTCAGGGACGACGGCGCAGAACCGCCGTCACGCCCGTTCTGATGACGCAGCACCAGCAGCTGCGTTTCGGCTTCTGACAGATAATTATCCGCCTGCTGAACCGCCGTCAGCTGCTGATTGAGCTGTACGTTATAGCGCAGCGGTCGGCGCGAAAGCAGCGCCGCTTCCGGGAAAGCAGGCGTTGCACGATGCGTGCTGGCGACACGTTCCGGGCGGGCGATCTGCGCCGGTGCCGTCCTGACTGCGGACGGCGTGCTGGCGGCGGTGGTGGTTTTTAATCCTACCTGCATAACTATTACAACATGCTGAAGAGCGAAAGCTGACTGATCATGCTGTACGCTTTGTTAGTGACCTGTACCGAGTTGGAGTACAGCTGGAGATTGATACTGGTGGTTGCCCAATCGGTATCCGACAGGTCGCGCACCACCTGATCGTTAGCGGTGCTGACGTCCGTATGTGCATCGCCAAGCATCGTCAGCCGGTTTTGACGCCCACCCAGATCGGTAAACATCGCCGCCACTTTGCCCTGCGTGTCGGAAGAGAGCGTCAGCATCTCGTTCATCTCGTCCTGATAATCGCTGACCGGAATGCTCGGGTCCTGCATTTTCTCGCTCAGCGATTTCAGCTTGTTCAGCATCTCCAGATCGTTACCGTTGCCAAACGCCTGCACGACGTTGGTGTTTTCGGTGACGCTCACGCCGTTGGCGACGGTGGTTTCACGCGAGCCTTCGTTGCCTTGGTAGATGTATTTACCCTGCGCTTCATCCCAGACCACCGGTTTGGCGTCGGTTTTAGTCCCAGAGAACAGATAGCTTCCACTCTCGTTCTGGGCGTTGATTGACGCCACCAGCGAGTCCAGCATCGACGACAGTTCAGCGCCAAAGCCCGACATATCTTCGCTGCTGTGGGTGCCGTTGGCCGCACCCAACAGCTTATCGTTGAGCGACAGAAGCTGATTGCTCATCGCCGTGACGTGCGCTTCCTGGCTCGCCAGAGAGCCGCTGAGGCGCGAAATGTTGCTCTGATACTGCTGAATAGCCGACTGTTCGCGGTTGAGTTGCACCAGACGCGTGGCGGCAACCGGATCGTCCGACGGAA
This sequence comes from Lelliottia sp. 7254-16, assembly GCF_002922995.1. Lineage (NCBI taxonomy): Bacteria > Pseudomonadati > Pseudomonadota > Gammaproteobacteria > Enterobacterales > Enterobacteriaceae > Lelliottia > Lelliottia sp. 7254-16. The sequence goes on along the minus strand of NZ_PQVS01000018.1, from coordinate 88,822 downwards.
CGTTGATTCGCTTCTGGGTCGCCATTTGTTCCATCAGCTTGCTCATACGCGTGCCGTTGACGCCAAGCTGCGCCATCATGGCGTCGGAATTATAAAGACTACTGATTCGCATAATTTTTTCCTTAACAACCGTTAAAACAGGCCTAACAGGTCGGTAAAAATCTGGTTGCCAGTGGCAATCACTTTGACGTTGGACTGGTATGCCTGCATGTAAACCTGCAGGTTAATCGCCTCTTCGTCCTGGTTGACCGCGCTGAGGTTGTTGCGCTGCAGCTGCGCCTGATCAAACACCGCCTGGGCGGCTTCCAGTTCGCTCTTCGACTGTTTACTGGCGATACCGATGTTGGAGATGATCGCCGCCGCGCCTTCGTTCAGGCTCATATTGCCCATTCCGCCGATATCGACCTTTTTGTTTTTCAGGTCGATCAGCGCCTGCAGGTTGTCGCCGTTACCCTGTTCGTCCGGACTGCCGGAGAGCGCCAGTTCGTCGGGCTTGAGATCGTTAACCTGCAAAATGCCCGCCGGATTGGTGAGGTCAAAGGTAAACAGCGGTTTACCCGGATTGCCGTTTTTGTCGAAACCCTGCGCCAGCTGATCGTTAAACAGCGTGGCGACGGTTTCAGCCATCCCCTGCACCGAAGCCTGCATATCCGCCAGTTCGCCGGTTTCGTAGTCGTACAGCGCACCCAGTTGGCCGCCCGTCGACGGGTTAAGCGAGAAATCGCTGCCGGAAAATTTCAGGTTTAAGACAGAGTTACCGTTGGCGTCAGTGGTGGCGCTGAGCTGCCCGGCCACTTTGCCGCTCACCAGCGGCTGACCGTTTTTCATCGACACGGAGTAGCTGCCGTTGCTGTCTTCCGTGACCTTCACATCGCTGTAGGTGCTGAGCTGTTTCACCAGTTCGTCACGCTGATCGCGCAGGACGTTGCTGTTGCCGCCGGTGGAGTCCATCTCCATGATTTTTTTGTTGTAGTCCGCGATCCCGGCGGTCAGGGTATTCATCTGATCGACCATGGTGTTGCGCTGGTTGGTGACGGACGTTTTCTGGCTGTCGATGAAGTCGTTCATGTTATTGAAACGGGTCGCCAGAGACTGCGCCTGGTTCAGCAGCTGCTGGCGGTTGGCTTCACTTTCCGGCCCGGCGGTTAATGCGCTCAGGGCCGAGAAGAAATCATCCAGACCGTTACCCAGACTGGTGGAATCCGTGCCAATGACCTTTTCCAGCGAGCTGAGATACTGGTTACTGATGCCGTAATAGTTGGCTTTGCTGTTGCTCTGCCACACCTGGCCTGTCAGATATTGATCGGAAATACGGCGGATACTGTCCACCTGCACGCCCGCCCCGGCGGACATCCCGCCCGGTCCCAGCGTGGAAACGGAGCTTTGGATGATGCCCTGACGGCTATAACCCGGCGTCAGTACGTTGGAGATGTTCATGGAGGTCACGCTCATCCCAAACTGCGCTGCCTGCAAGCCGCTAAAGGCAATGTTAATCATGTTCATGGATTACTCCTGCCCGCGGCGTATTACCGGAACGACGGGGGGCGTTAATGTCTTCGGATGTTCCTGTAAAGCGACCATACTCTGCGAATTCTTAAGCGGCGCGCTCTCCTGCGGGCCGAGCTGAGTAATGATCATCTGAGCAATGCCCGTGCTGCGCTGGGATGCCAGCTGTGACGCCAGTTTGTCGTCGTAAAAATCGCGCATCATCCGCTGCTGTTTGCTGTCGAACGGATTGTTATCCACCAGCGCTTCGGAGGCTTTACGCATTTGCTGGAGCATCGAGCGCAGGAAAATGCCTTCGAACTGCTCCGCCGCCTGCTCCAGATTCTGTGGTTTCACCTGGCCGGTAAAATCGCCGGGCAGGACGCTGGTCTGCGGTTTGATGGCCTGTAACATTGTTTCTCCTTAAATCACAACCAGTTCGGCATCCAGCGCACCCGCTTCGTGCAGGGCCTGCAAAATCGCCATCGTGTCGTCCGGCGACGCGCCGAGGCTGTTGATGGTATTCACAATGCTGCGCAGGCTGGTGCCCGCGGCAATCGTCACCATCTGCCCATTGCCGCGATTCACATCGACGTCGCTTTGCGGTGTAACCACCGTCTGGCCCTGGCTGAATGCGCCCGGCTGGCTGACGTTGGACGATTCGCGAATGGTCACGGTCAGGTTGCCGTGCGACACCGCTGCCGCGCGGACCACCACACCATCGCCAATCACCACGGTTCCCGTGCGGGCGTTAAACACCACGCGCGGCGGCTGTTTTCCGGCGTTGATCTGCACGTCTTCCAGCATCGACATAAACGCCACGCGCTCACCCGCCGACAGCGGGGCGTTGACCGTCACATTGGTGGCGCTTTGCGCGGTCGCCGTACCGGAGCCAAACGCGCTGTTCAGCGCCACCGCCACGCTGTTGGCGGTTTTAAAACTTGGGCGTTTGAGGTTAAGGATCACCTGGTTGTTCTGCTGAAAATCGGACGGCACTTCGCGCTCGACGGAGCCGCCATTCGGCACGCGGCCCACGGTTGGGGTGTTAATGGTCACGCTCGACCCGCTGTTGCCTTCGGCTTTCACACCGCCGACCACCACGTTGCCCTGCGCCAGGGCGTAGACTTCACCGTCGGCCCCGCGCAGTTGCGTCAGCAGTAACGTCCCGCCGCGCAGGCTTTTGGCGTCGCCAATAGAGGAAACGGTGATGTCGATACTTTGTCCGCGCGCATAGCCCGGCGGGAGCGTGGCGCTGATCGCCACCGCAGCGACATTTTTCACTTTCGGATCGATTTTGGTCGGCAGCTGGACGCCAAACTGGCGCAGCATGTTGGTCACCGACTGGCTGGTGAATTTCACCTGGTTTTTATCGCCGGTGCCGTCGAGGCCGACCACCAGGCTGTAACCCACCAGCTGGTTGCCGCGCACGCCCTGAATATCGACCACATTTCCCAGGCGTTCTGCGGTGGCTGCCGTCGTCCACAGCAGCATCAGAAATAGCATTGATTTACGCATCGCAGACTCCATTAAATCGGGAACAGTGGATGGTTGAAGAAGCGCGTCAGCCAGCCTGCGGAGTTGGAGTCGCTGAGCGCCCCGCGTCCGGCATAGGAGATACGCGCGTTGGCGATCCGCTGGGAGGAGACCGAGTTGTCGCGTTCCACGTCTTCCGCGCGCACCAGTCCGGTGACGCGCATGTATTCATCGCCTTGATTGAGGGTCAGCCATTTTTCACCGCGCACCGCGAGCACGCCGTTGGGCAGCACTTTGTAGACCGCCACGGTGATGGCCCCGCGCAGGCTGTTTTGCTGCTGGGAGGTGGCGTTGCCGTTGAAGTTGCGGCTACCGTCAATCGAGCCGGACAGCTTATCCACTGAGTGACCAAAGGCTTCCGGCACGCCAATCGAGACGTCGTTTTTCTTGCCGAAATTGGTCCGCGCCTGTTTGCTGGCCTGGGTGGATTCGTCCAGTTTCACCGTCAGGATGTCGCCCACGCGATAGGCGCGGCGGTCCTGCGTCAGGGACCAGTTATAGTTGCCGTTATACAGCCCGCCGCCCTGCACTTTGGTGGTCGGCATGGAGAAATCTTCTGGCGGCGCATAGGCCGCGTCATCTTTTTGCACTAACAGCGCCGGGCTTTCACACCCGGCGAGCAGCAGCGCAAACATTCCAATAACTAACTGCTTTTTCATTTCTTTTTCACTTCACGCGTTACATCGACTGCGTGACAAATTTGAGCATGTCATCCGCCGCCGAGACCATTTTGGCGTTCATCTCGTAGGCGCGCTGAACGGTGATCATATCGACCATCTCTTCAACGACCTGAACGTTGGAGCCTTCCAGCGAGCCTTGTTCGAGCTGCCCGAACGCTTCTTCCCCCGCCACGCCTTCTACCGCTTCACCGCTGGCGGCGGTTTCGCGATACAGGTTGCCGCCGAGGGCTTCCAGTCCGGCTGGATTAACGAAGTTCACCAGCGTTATCTGCCCCAGTTCCACCGGTTCAGCTTCACCGGCGACCGTGGCGGTGACGGTGCCGTCTTTGCCGATTTGCAGGTCTTTAACGTTGTCCGGCAGTTCAATCTGCGGCACCAGCGGCAGCCCCTGGGCGTTGGTCAGCATACCGTCCGGGTTTTTCTGGAAGTTACCGGAACGGGTATAGGCGATATCGCCGTCGCTGGTTTCCACCTGGAAAAAGCCCTGGCCGGTGATGGCGACGTCCAGCGACTGTCCAGTGTTCTGGATGTTGCCGGTGGTGAACTCTTTCTGCGTGCCGACAATTTTGACGCCAGTACCAAACTGAATACCGGTCGGCGAAGTGTTGTTCTGGTCAAGCTGACCGCCCGGCGTGCGCTGATTCTGATAGAACAGATCGGCGAACATCACGCGATCGCGCTTAAACCCGGTGGTGTTGACGTTCGCCAGGTTATTGGAGATGGCGCTCATCTTCGCGTCTTGCGCGGCAAGACCGGTTTTACTGATCCATAAAGCGGGATTCATGGTTGTTCCTTTTTGCTAAGCGGAAAAAAATCAGGCGTTACGCAGCAGGCGATTGCCCGCTGTCGCCAGATCTTCTGCCGCCTTCATCATTTTGATTTGCGCTTCGAACTGACGGTTGAGCGCGATGCTGGAGACCATTTCGTTAATCGCCGAGACGTTCGAGGTTTCCAGGTGGCCGGAAACCACTTCCACCTCTTCGGTTCGCGGATTGACGTTGGCGTTGGTCACCAGAAAGCCGGCACTGTTTTTGCTCAACTGGTCAGCGGCGATATCCACCAGCTTGATGCGGTCGACGTCCATCGGCGCGGCAATATCACCGTCGTCCGCCACGATGGTGATCACCCCGTCGTCGGCGATGCTGACGGACGAAAACGGCGGCAGCACGATCGGCCCGTTATCGCCGGAGACCGGCAGACCATCGATGGTCAGATCGCCCTCCGGGCCGACTTCAATCTGCCCGTTGCGGGTGTAGACCTCGCGGTTGCCGCTCACCAGCGCAATCAGGCCGCTGCCTTTCACGGCAACATCCAGATCGCGCCCGGTTTCACGCGTCGCGCCCGGCGTTAAATCCACGCCTCCCTGCTGCTGTTGTACCAGGAAACGGGAGGCATAACCCTCCCCCTGGATTTGCTGCGACATCGCGCTGTCCAGATCGTGACGAAAACCCTGGGTATTGACGTTCGCCAGGTTGTTCGCGTGGATCTGCTGCTGCGCGAGGCTGCGGGACGCCCCGCTCACGGCGGTATAAATTAAGTGGTCCATTACAGGGCCTGGAACAGCGAATTCATCATGCTGTCGTTGGTGCTGATCACTTTGGTATTGGCCTGATAGTTACGCTGGGCGGTCATCAGTCCGACCAGTTCGGCAGTCAAATCGACGTTAGAGCCTTCCAGAGTGTTGGAGCTGATCGCCCCCAGCAAACCGGTTCCCGGTGCGCCCGTCAGCGGCGTACCGGAGCTGGCGGTTTGCGACCAGGTGGTGCCATCCTGAGAAGAGAGGCCGTTCGGGTTGGAGAAGCTCGCCAGCACCAGCTGGCCCTGCAACAGGCGCTCGCCGTTGGAGAAGGTGGCGTAGACGCTGCCGTCTTTGTCGATCATCTGGCCGGTACGTTCGCCCGAGGCATAGCCGTTACCGCTGTTTTTACTGACCGAGAAATCGGAGCCGAACTGGGTAGTACCGCTGTAGCTCAGGGTCAGTTCGATACCTTCCGCACCCGGAATATCCGCATTAATGGTCACCGGCCCGGTCGGCGCCTGCAGTACGCCCTGCTCGGTGAAGGTCATTTTCTCGGTGGTGCCGAGATCCTGATCGTCCATGTAGTAGTGCACTTCCCACTCGTTGTCGGAGGTTTTGACGAAGTACTGCTTCATGGTGTGTTCGCGGCCCAGGGAGTCAAACACCTGCGTGGCATAGGTGTGGTTGTAAGATTTTTCGTCCTTCGGGTCGAAGGTGGCGTTTTCCGGCAGCTTTTCGTTGGCGTTCAGGTTGGCGGTAAAGTCGAGAGTGCTGGTCGCTTTCGCCGGAATCGAGCCGCTGCTGATGGTCAGATTGCCGATGGTGCCGGTCTGTACCACGCCGTTAGCATCGACCGGATAACCCTGCAGATACATGCCACGGTTGTTGATCAGATTGCCGTTGCTGTCAGTCTGCATAAAGCCCGCGCGGGTGTAGGCGGTGGTGCCAGCGCTGTCGCGCATCATAAAGAAGCCGTCGCCGTTGATCGCCAGATCGAGGCTGTTAGCAGAGGCAAAAATGGCGCCGCTTTTGGAGATACTCTGCGCAATACCGGTGACGCCCACGCCCAGCGGCTGGCCCTCGGCATATAAAGAAGCAAACTCGGCGCGGCCAGATTTAAAGCCCACGGTGCCGGAGTTAGCGATGTTGTTGGAGATCGCCCCAAGCTGTTGGTTGATGGCATTCAGGCCAGAAACTGCAATATCAAAACTCATAATATTTCCTGATTAACTCGTTAATCCCTTAGGGGTTTTATCGCTGGATTGCCCGAACTGGGTGATGTTGTTGTACGCCACTTCGCCGATACCGGTGATGTTGAGCACGGTCGCGGTGCCGTCGAGCGGGATGCGCACGTTGCTCACCACGCCACCGACTTCAATCGGCACTTTGGCCGGTTCGTTGTCGGTCATCACGGTCATGGTGTACTTGCCCTCTTTCAGCCCCAGCTCCTGAGGGTCGATGTCGAAGTCCACGGAACCGGCTTCCTGTTTACCCAGCTCGATTTTGGTCTCGGTGCCGCTTTCGTCTTTGACGATCACCGTGACGGTGTTAGCGGCATGATCCAGCGTCAGGCGACCTTCAATGTTCGTGCTGCCGTCGGTATTAATGGTGTCGGTCTGAACCATCACCTTCTGCCCGACCAGATTGCCCGTCGACAGGGTTTGCAGGTTGTCCATCAGCACCGCGTTGTTAGCCATGAGTTTCGACATGGTCTCCATCGACTGCACCTGGGTCAGCTGCGCGAGCTGGCCGACGTATTCGGTGCCATCGGTCGGGTTCAACGGGTCCTGGTTCTGGATTTGTGCCACCAGCAGCTGCATAAACAGGTTGTTCATCCCCGCCGCGCTGTTGTCATTGGCGGAAACACCGCTGTCGTAAGTGGTGATGCCGGATTGAGTGGAAACGCCATTCACGCTCATCTATTACGCCTCGCCCAGACGCAGCAGGCTCTGCTGCATGCTTTTTACATTGTTAAGAACATCAACGTTGGTTTCGAAGTTGCGCGACGCGGACATCATGTCGGCCATCTCTTCCACCACGTTGATGTCCGGATACCAGACGTAGCCGTCCGGGTTCGCCATCGGATGATGCGGTTCATAACGCTGAACCGCATTGCCGGATTCCACGACGTCCATCACCTGCACGCGGGCGCCGGACAAACCGTTGTTGTTCAGCAGCTCGTCATTCTGATACACCGCCGCAAACACCGGACGGCGTGCCTTGTACACGCCCGCTTCTGCCGTTGCCGCGGTTTCGGCATTGGCGAGGTTACTGGCGACGGTATTCAGGCGGACGGTTTGTGCCGTCATGGCCGAGCCTGAGACCCGGTAGATATCGGTAAAAGCCATTTATCGTTACCTGATTCAATTACTTGCCTTCAATGGCCTTCTTCAGACCAGTGAATTTCATGTTTAAAAACGCCAGGCTCATCTGATAGTCCTGAACGTTTTTGGCAAACTCTGTTTGTTCCACATCCAACGCAACGGTGTTGCCGTCCGAGGAGGGCTGATAGGGCACGCGATACATCTTTTGCGCCGTCGAGCCTGGAAAGAAATCCCGCTGCGAACGTTGCATCTCTGCGGCAAAATCAATATCTTTAGCCTGGAAATTGGGTGTATCGACGTTAGCCAGGTTTGCTGAAAGCAGTTCCGCCCTGGAAAGTCGAAGTGCTACAGCTTGCGGATGAACGCCCAATGCCTTATCAAAACTAATACTCACAACTCACTCCTTCGTGATGGTGGACGCTTGCGATAGTCCGTGTTGCTACAGTCTTTAAAGCAACTATCGTGCCAGGTTTACAACATCATGATTTATAGAGTTTTATCACTATCTGTACCGCGCTATGGGAAGCTCTTTTTCCGCTTCACCCTTACCGCTTCATTACTGAGCTTTGCCGCTGCTTCTTTTGCAGCCCCCCCGACGCCTGCCAGCGCCCGTAAGCAGGTGCATTCCCGCGTCCAGCAGGCGGCCTCCGACGCGATCCGTCAGGAAGCCCAGCGCAGCCGCTGGGAGGATTACCAGGCGAAGCTCAATCTGTTTATTCCGTCCGAGATCTCGCAATACGCCCCGTGCGGCGTGCCGCTCACGGTTAGCATGCCGAACGGTGAACGCCTCGATCTGCGCAGGCTGCGTTTTGACGTGCGCTGTGAAAGCGCGAACGGCTGGGAAGTGGCGGTGACGGTCAAACCGGACATCTATCTTTCGGTGCTGATGGCCAAAAACACGCTTGAGCGCGGGCATGTTCTTGGCGCTTCCGATATCACGTTGAAGAAATTCAATATCAGCAATTTGCGCAGCGGCTACGTCACTCATCCCGACGATGTGGTGGGGCTGACGCTCAAACGTCGCGTGCGTGAACTTCAGCCCATCAGCATGAGCCAACTGGATTCACCGGTGATGGTCGAACGCGGTCAGCGAGTGCTGATGATTGCCGATCAGGACGGCGTAGAGGCACGTACGATGGGGATCGCCAGCAAAAAAGGGCGCAAAGGCGAGATGATCAAAGTGAAGAATGAGAGCAGCGAGCGGGAAGTCACCGCCATCGTCAGCGACATGGGTGTGGTTCGAACCAGCCTGAGCGCGAAAAATTAAAAAACTTTACGCAGGGTTTAAGTTTCGCCCTTTGTGCGTCGCTTTACAGGGGTATGGAGAGAAGGAAACATTTTTTCCGCCCGCTGAACAGCCGACGTAACCTGCAAATAACCCAGAAGATGGAGTAAGCGATGAAAGTGACATCCCCACAGTACGCCATGACGAGCGCGATTAATCAGTCCAGTGCCACGGCACCGACTCGCACCGCAGGTGCTGAGGAGATGAAAGTTGCACGCACCACCGCCATTGACCCGGTTCTGGGTGATGCGCAGACGCAGCTGGCCACGATGCCAGAAGTCGATATGGCGCGCGTCGCCAGCATGAAAGAGGCTATCGCCAGCGGGAAAATCAGCGTCAATCTTGATGCCCTGACCAGCGCGATAGAGCAATACTATCAGAGGTAAAAATGAGTAACGCCGCACAGAGCGTCAAAACGCTGATTCAGGGAATGGTCGACGACCGTAACCGTTACGGCCAGCTGAAGTCACTGCTGAAGGATCAGCGTCAGTATCTTATCGCGCGCAATGCGCAAGAACTGGAAACGCTGAACGCCAGGATTTTTACGGTGTATGAGCAGCTACTGGAAAATAGCAAGCTGCGCTATCAGCTCCTGACCGGGCTGGGTATCCCCGCCGGTGCGCACGGTCTGCGCACGCTCTTCACTCGCCTGCCCGCCGCCAATCAGTCACAGCTCAACACGCTCTGGGATTCACTGGAGCAGGTAGCCGCCGAATGCAAAGCCTTGAACGACAGCAACGGCATGGTGCTGACCATGCAGCAGGACGTGCTGCAAAACCTGTTTAACGTGGGGGAGCCAGAGAACTGGCTTTATCGGCAGGTGTGACTTGCCCCTATCAGATCGTTTGGCACTGACCGCAATACTATGAAAAAAATATACGTTTATCTGAACGCTGCGATGGGGGATAACCTCTATCTTTTAGCCGCCTGCAGAGCAATTAAAAAAATAAAGCGTGTGGATATCGTCTTCATTAGCCCTCCCCTTTTTGTTCAACTCGCTGAGGCCTGCCCTCATGTTTCAGCTGTTTGGCAAGACAACACCCTGAGCCAGACACAAATTCAGCAGCTTCAGCAAGCGCATGCTAAAGGACGCTTTTTCGATTTTACAAACTGGAGTCATGCTCTTAGTCCCGTGCATATGGTGGACAGTTTTCTGGCGCAAATGGGGATCGATGCTTTAGCCCCGGACAAACAACTGGATCTTAATGTCCCCCCATCAGCTACCCATGTGATTGATACCTTTTACAGGGCCAATAAACTCGATGAAAAACCGGTACTGCTCGTCCACCCCAATATCGGTCATCCGAATCGGACATGGCCTCAGGAAAACTGGTTTGCACTCACCGAAATGTGGCTACTTAGCGGCTGGGATGTAATTTTTATTGGCAGCACTGTCAATTCTGAAGCAAACAAAACAATGCCAACAGCACCTCCCGCTGGCGTGATAAATGCGATTGACCAATTTTCCCCCATCGAGACGGTTGCTTTGATGCAGCGGGCGGGGATGCTCGTTTCATGCGATTCAGGTCCAGTCATGTTAGCGGGTGCGACGGAGATTGCGATTACGGCACTTTACTCCACCGTTTCGTCACATCATCGACTGCCTTTTCGTCATGGCGAAGCAGGCTGGAACTGCCTTGGGATAGATCTGGCGTGTGTGAACGGACCTTGCGCTCGACTGATGTCCAGTGAAATGATTTTTACGACCTTGCTAAAACGTCCATTCGACACACCCACGCAAAATGAATTCGCCAACTGGTGTGTGAACAGCACACCTTTTAAGTGCCTGAAACACTTTTCTCCGCCAGCACTTTACTCTCAAATGGCCGCTTTTATATTGCGGAACACAGCGGTCTAAGCCTTGGCTGTCTCACGTAACCGTTCTTCTGGAAAAATTATGACCCCATTGGCCTTCGAGCTTTGCCGCGATTTAAAAACAATTTCGGAAAGAAAGAAAAAAAAGATGCGCGTGCTATTCTTTGGTCGGGATGCATTTACTGACAACAGTAAGTATTTGTATCTCTACATGCATGCGCATTTCCCACAACTGGAGATTTGCTGGTGCTCACCCCATACCGGGTTGATCGCAACGCTCGAAGCCAAAGGGCTACCGTGCTTTGATCTCAGCAAAGACTTACATCACTCAATGGATTTTCTTCTTGAGTCATCTATTGCTGTATTTTGTGTGAATCCGCTTGAAAGCGTCGGTCATAATCTTCTGCTGCTCTCCTGCCTTAGCGGCGCGCTGACTTTTCAGATGTGGCACGGCATTGGTCCCAAACAGGCAGATCTTGCTTTGACGGCTGTGAAAAATATCACCGACCTAAGTGCGACAAAACTCATGTTCGGGGCAGCATTTCCGGAATACTACATTAGCTCTTCTGAATTTATAGACTCAAAATGGAATGAATTTTTTGGTGCCCGGAAATTCATTCGAGCATCTTACCCGCGTAATGAAGTCCTGTTCCGTGACCCTACGCCGATTGAAAGTTTAGGTGCAGAACTGAGTGAACATGTCAGAGAAGGATTATATTCTTCCCGGAACACCAGCATTCTGTTAGCCCCCACGTGGGAAGCTGATTCCGGGTTGAACAATATTTCGCTACTGTCAAAACTGGTCTCTTGCTGTCAGCAAAATAATATCAATGTATTTATCAAAAAGCATCCGTTTGTCAATGACAACAGTGATGCTGCCAGAAACATCAAAAACCTTTATACCATTCCTTCAAATGTCGATATTTACCCTCATTTAAAGAATTTTGATGCCTTAATAACAGATTATTCATCCATAATTTATGATTATATTCTGACGGGGAAGCCCATTGCTACTACGGATATTTCAAAGGGCGATGATTTCGATTTTGAATTCCTACCGGGCGACGATTCTTATCGTTATAAAATCAATGAGCATAACATTACTGTGACACTCGAAGAGATGTTAAACGGTGATAGTAAGCAATGCAGCCGGGCAGAACTGGCGTCGGTATTATTCCAGACCGATAATACTCAGGCCAACAAAATGATTACTGAAAAAATACTGCATATTTATGACCTTGAATCCGCAAAAAAAGCACCTGTTATTTATTAGCATCATTGACAACGGCGCTGCAAATGCAGCGCCGTGTTGAGCATTCACTGAGAGATCATTTTAACCAGCTCGCGCTTATTGTCTATTGCCAACCGTATCCTTTTCAGTGCATCGAGAATCTCTTTTTCATCCATTAATCCAGCATCGCGGGCGATTTTATCAACGATAAGCAACATGATCACCAGACCATTTTCCGTCGTGCTGTTAACGTAGAGTTCATGTAGGTTTGCCGCGAGAAAATGAATCATTTTCTGCGCAGAAAAGACTGGAATCACCTGAGGCAGGTTGTGCTTAACCGCATCCAAATACAGTATTTCAATATAGGAGCCAAGGCATTGCCAGGTGTGCTTATCGGTCACTTCACCCGCAATGGGCAAAAGCAAACGATACGTATCCAGAATCGCTAATGTGCGTTTCACCTTGTCTGTCGAGGTGGTGATCGAGCCACTACGCAACCGATGATGATACAAACGATCAGCAATGCATCTCACTTTAGCCTTCGGTTGTCCTAATAATAACGCCGTAGTGAAATACTCGTCTTCATAATAGCGGGTATGGAACCGCAGGCCGGGGTATTGTTCGCGCCGCCAGGCATAACCCCAGATCACCACCGAATAACCTTGAGCGGTTTTTACTCTTTCAGTAATACAGGTATTGAAAAAAGTTTGCGCATCTATTTTTTTATTAATAACGGCGCGTGGGCGTTGGTAATAAGATGACGCACTGTGCAAATATAAAAGGTCTTCTTCGCACTCAAGATGCGTTGAAAAGAATAATACATCCAGCTGATGGCGTTCCATTTCATTGATAATCGTCTCAACGCACTTCGGTGCGAGATAATCATCAGAGTCTACACAGTAAATATATTTACCTGTAGCCAGAGACATCCCCGTATTTCTCACTGCAGCCAGCCCTTTATTTTCCTGATTCACAATTTTCAGCACTGCAGAACGCGAGGAATAATATTCGAGGATCTCAAGGGAGTTATCGGTAGAGCCATCATTGATGGCAATAATTTCCATTTTTTGGCAACGTTGCGCTAATAATGAATCCAGACAGCGCTCAAGGAAGGGACCGACATTATAAACGGGTAAGATAATTGAGATATCATACTGGGACATTTTTCAGTCTCCATGTAAAGACGTGTGTGGCAGAGTGAGCAATATTCGGGCTTTAGCATGAGACATCTGCCGCGCACTAAAGCCCGAACTCTCAGAACGAATCAAATCAACGACAACCCGCACAGCAACGTGTAGTCCGCAGAATTCGCGCCCTTCCACACGTTTCCGCGCTGCCAGTTGAACCATGCGCTGAACAGGGCCACCACGTCGTCGTGGGTCAGCTGCGCGTTGTCTTCTCGCCACATGGCGCACAGCATTTTTAGCTGGAACATCATGCGGGTCAGAGACATCAGAACGTCACCATAATTGTCGGCATCCGGGCCTGGCAGACACTCGCCGTACAGTTTATAGATCAGGGCGTTGCGCAGAATATGCGGTTGATCGGTCAGTAAGGTATTGCGTGCGATACCGGCTTCCAGCTCACGCAGGCGATCCTGTAAACGCGCAGGTTCCATTACCGCCAGTTCGCTGAGTTTCAGCATCATGCTCATTTTCTGCATCGCAGGCAGATTCAGGGTGAGGCGCATCGCGCCCATCTGCTCCAGCGCTTCCACGCGATTCACTTCAATCGGCGGCAGCACCCGCATTTGTTCGTCCAGAATACCACCATCAGCCAGCGCCGAGAGCTGCTCGCCCATCGTCAGTAGTTCCTGCGGGTCGCACTGGTCATTATCGCGATAGCGCTGCGCTTTGCTCAACAACACGCCAATAGCATACAGGCTGCTTTCCAGCGCCAGCGCCGGATGGACCGCGAGGTTGATACACAGCTGATTCAGCGTTTCGTCCCAGGTATTAAAAACCTGCTTGCTGTCGGGTTCAGTAGTCGATGTATGCAAAACAAAGGCTTGCGGGTTGAGCAGGATCTCGCGTGCAGCGGTTTCGCAGCCAGCGTCCAGGCTGTCGCGCTGCTGATTTTTCAGCTTCAGCTGCGTGACTGGCCAGTCGCCCGCGCTTTTCTGGCAGGCAGGACAGGTGCAGGCCCTTTTGCGCTCGGCAAAGCGGACCACATATTCAGGTTGGTAGTGCTCAATCAGTTCCATACGGTACTCCGGCCGCTGGAGTGGCGGCCCTTCTTCATTGAAAGTTTTTGCGAAAAAACCAGTGGGTGCAATCGATCGTCTTCCCGCTTTCGCGGTCGGGCATCTCGGATAAAAAAGCAAAGCTCGGATGCAGTCCAAGCCAGCAGTGCGCCTGCATTTGTGCAGGCCAGCACGCATTAAAGGATGTTTGTTCAGCGATAGCCTGGCGGTAGTGCGCCAGCAGCTCAGGAATATATTTGCCGTTCACGGCATAAGCGCAGCCACAGTCAGCGCGGGTGACTCGAGCCACACCCGGTAGGGCTTTGAGCGGTGAAATCTGCTGGTAGCGCGCGCCCAACAGAACCACCTGCCAGTCGATGTGCTCAAGACGTGAAAACAGCTGGTTGACCGTTTTTATCGACATCTCTTTGCGCACGTATTTCACTGACGCATCCACCAGCATCACGCTCTCCCACGCTTCGTGCTGCGCAATGTCCAGCACCTGGCAGTGGGTTTCCAGTTCGTTGTGCGAAGAGCGGGCAAACGGCACGAGTTGCTGCGCTTCAAGACCAAGCGCAGTCAGCGCCTGACGCTGATTTTCAAGCTGATCGGGCTGGTCTGGATCGTACATCACCACCACTTTGCCAAACGCCTGCCACTGCACGGCGGTACTGAGCGGCGCGTGGCTCAGACGGCGATAGTGGCTCAGCAAATTACGATCCGAAACGAAGTCTTCCAGCGTTAAATCCGTCGGCTGGCTGGAGCCGAGCACGAAATCTTTGTCATAGGTATTGCTGCTGTGCGAAATACACAAAATCGCCTGTTTGGGGTCAATTTGTAGCACCGGCGAAGTGAAGTTGTTCAGAAACGCTTGCTCCTCCGCCAGCACCGCATCGTCTTCATAGCGATGGTTTTTCAGGAAGTTGCGATGACAGGCAAAAGTACCGTTCAGCGCATGCTGCGGGCCAAACGCGTGGGTACGATAGATTTTATCGAGATGGCTGTACCAGATGTAAATCGTGTCGCTGCCGGAAAAGAGTGCGTTGTTACGCTGCATTTCAGCGACCTGCTCGCTGATTTTATTCGGCGGGTAGTAGTCGTCATCGTCAAAGCAGACAATGTATTCGCCTTTCGCCAGGTCGTTGAGCATGTTGCGTTTTTTACCCAGATCCAGTCGTTCCGGGCTGTGGATGTAGCGCACGTTGTCCACGCGGCTATCCACCATCATCGCCATCAGATCTTCGTTGCTCTCGGCGGAATCGTCCAAGATCACCAGCTCGCGTTTATCTGCCGGATAATCCTGATACTGAAAGAGATACAGCAGATAGGGCAAAAATGCCCGGCGGTCCCACGTCGGGCAAACCACGCTGACAAAAGGTGTTTCAGTCGTTTTTTTCTGCTGCTGGCGTTTGAGCAGCGTCTGCATCAAGTTATTAGCCATCTTATCGCTGCCGTTGTGCCTGCTGTTGTCTCAGCCAGCACTGCGCGGAAACGGCGTCAGTGACTTTCTGCTCGCGGCGTTCCTGCGCCTGGCGCAGATCCTGGCGCCTAACGTCGAGCACCAGTTCAAGGCTTTTTTCACGGCGCGATTCCGCCAGCAAATTGCCCTGCAACTTCTGCGCCTCGACGGTCGCGAGCGCCTGCTCTTGTCGCTGCCAGTCGATCACGCGCTGGATATTGCGCTTGTAGAACGACTGGTTGTTCAGCATGGTCGCGTTGCCCTGAATTTCCGGCGCACTGTGATTAACGAGGTTAGAAAGCGCGTGAATGTTCTTCTCAAGGCGCTGGCAAAGCTGCTGCTGAGTGGCGAGCTTACTGCTCAGATCTTTTACCGCGCGGTTACGCAGTAGATGGAGTTGTTCGAGGGTGTGAATCAGTTTGCTCATCGTCAATTATCCTGCTTTCGCCAGTACGTTGAGATCGGAGATGGTTTTGTCGAGCAGGGCCGCATCCTGCACTTCTTGCTGTAAAAAACGGGTAATGGCCGGGGCGAGGTTCACCGCTTTATCGGCCATCGGATCGGCACCGACGACGTATCCGCCGAGCGGAATCAACGGTTTGATGCTCTGATATTCGGCGTAAAGCTGCTTGAGGGTACGCGCCGAAAGCTGATGCTCGCGTTCCGTCACCTGGCTCATGCAGCGGCTGATGGATTGCCCGATGTCGATGGCCGGATAGTGGCCCGCTTCCGCCAGATGGCGCGACAGAACGATATGCCCGTCGAGCACCGCACGGGCGCAGTCGACGATCGGGTCCTGCTGGTCATCGCCCTCGGCTAACACCGTGTAGATGGCGGTCATCGAACCGTGGCTTTCGCTGTTGCCCGCACTTTCGACAAGGCGCGGGATCATGCCAAACGCTGACGGCGGATAGCCTTTGGTGGCAGGTGGTTCGCCCAGTGAAAGGGCGATTTCACGCTGCGCCATCGCGTAACGGGTCAGGGAATCCACCAGCAGCAGGACGTCTTTGCCCTTGTCGCGGTAGTAGCTGGCGATGGTGTGGCACAGCTCCGTGGCCTTGATACGCATCAGCGGCGATTCATCCGCAGGCGCGGCGACAATCACGGATTTACGTCTTCCCTCTTCGCCCAGCGAATGTTCGATAAATTCTTTTACTTCACGACCGCGCTCGCCGATAAGCCCGACCACCACCACTTCAGCCTGGGTGTAACGGGTGATCATCCCGAGCAGCACGCTTTTGCCGACACCGCTCCCAGCCATCAGCCCCACGCGCTGGCCTTTGCCGATAGTCAGCAGGCCGTTGATCGCCCGCACGCCGACGTCGAGCGGCGCAGCGACCGGCTGGCGGCGCAGGGGGTGAACCTGCGGCAGTTGCTGCGGGAGCACCGTGTCGCCGGACAGCTTGCCTTTGTCGTCGATCGGTTCACCGAGGCCGTTCACCACGCGTCCAAGCCACTGATCGCCAATCAAAACGCCCTGCTGTTTATCCGCCGGATAGACACGCGCGCCTGCCATCAGGCCAGACGGCTGTTTGAAGGGCATTAAAAAAGTCACATCGCGATCGAATCCGACCACCTGGGCTTCAATAAATTCGCCTTCGGCACTTTCGACCTGGCACAGTTGGCCAACGGCGAGTCGACAGCCAACGCACTCCAGCAAAATGCCCGCCACGCGCACCAGGCGTCCGGCCACGCGAGCCAAGTTGATGTTGTCGATGGAACGCAAAACCTGCGCGAAATCAGTGTTACTCATGGCCCGATTCCGGCAGCAACGTCTCTTTCAGCACGTCCATGCACTGGTCCAGACGGTGCTGGCAGCCGACGTCCATCTCAGTGGTATTGGTCACCACGCGGCATTCACCGGGTGCCAGTTCGGGATCGGCCATCAGCCCCCACTGCGTCACTTTCTCCGGCTCGGCTTCGCTGATCCGGCGATGTTCCTCGCTGTTGAGCATCACATTGATCTGCTCGGGCTGCTGGGGCAAAGCGCTGAGCGCTTCCTCCACCAGGGTCAAAATTTGCGTTGGATGCAGGGTCAGTTCACAGCGGATCACCTGACGGGAAACTTTTTCCACCAGCTGTAATAACTCTTCGCGACGGCGCTGTTCGTAGCCCGCCATAAAGGTTTCCATCGACTGGATAATTTCATCCAGTGGGTGCGCTGCATCGAGAAACTGCTGACGCGCCTGAGTTTTGCCTTCCGAGCGCCCTTTACGCACACCTTCGTCAAAACCGAGGCGCAGCCCTTCCTGATAACCCTCTTCTTTGCCCTCTTCCATTCCCTGAGCAAAACCCTGATTCAGGCCATCCCGGAATCCCTGCTGGAGCTGTTCCTGCACCGCCGCACCGTCAGCCGCTGCGGGAATATCGTCTGCCACGCTATGCGCCGCGCGGCGTTTACGCAGCGGCGGGAATTTGTGCAGACGCGGTTTGATGACCGCCTGACGGGTCTGAGTCAGCGCACTGAGCGGTAAGCTGTGCTTTTTAAACATGGTTACTCCATGGTCTGTTCGGCAAACAGCTGCACCTGAATCTCACCCTCTTCCGCCAGTTGGCGAACGGTGGACATGATCTCTTTACGCACCTGATCAACGCGACTCACCGGAACCGGCCCCAGACGCGTGGTGGTGGATTGCAGCAGCGTCACCTGGCGCTTCGGCATGACGTTGAAAATACTCTGGCGCAATACCGGCTCGGTGCCTTTCAGCGCAACCGCCCACTCTTCAATGGCAATCTCTTCCATCAGGCGCTGGAGCGTAGCTGGCGTCTGGCGGCTCAGGATGAAGAATTCGTACATCTCTTCTTCCAGCTCATCCACCACGCCCGCATCACGCTCGCGCAGCTGATCGAGCAACTGCTGCTGGTTGGTCGGAATGCGGTTAACGATATTAGCGGCATGTTTGATGCCAACCACTTTTGAGCCGTGTTCAGACAGCACTGCCACGCCGCGTTCGATCAGACGATCCAGCTCGTCGATGACGTCACGGTTGACGTCATCGAGACGCGCAATGCGCCAGACAATTTCGTCCTGGCGTTCTTCCGACAGCGCGCTGAGTACGCTGGCCGCCACGTCCGGCGGCAGGAATGCGAGGAAAACGGCCTGCAACTGCAGGTGTTCTTGCTCAATCAGCGCCGCGAGTTGTGGCACATCAACCCATTGCAAACGGGCCATTCGGTGACGAATTTCGTCGCCGTAGATGCCGTTAATCACGCTGCTGGCGATTTCGCCGCCCAGCCCTTTCTCAAGGATGCTGCGCAGATAGCTGCGCGATGCGCCGTTGATACCGCTTTGCTCGCGGTAATCGTCAAAGAAATTGTTCATTGCATAGCGTGCGTGGTCGACCTTAACGCCGTGCAAACGCGCCATCGTGTCGCTGAGCAAAATCACCTCATCGCGGTTCATCTTTTGCATCAGTTTCGCCGCAGCTTCTTCGCCCACGCTGAGCAACAGAATGGCGGCCTGCTCCAGGCGGCTGCGTCCACTTTTAACGCTGCCTTTACTGCTCTTGTTTATTAGCTGTTCGCTCATTGCTGTTGATCCATTGTTTCAGTACTTCAGCCATACGTTCAGTTTCGTTTTCCGCCAGCATCTGCAGGTATTCCACCTTGGTTTCAAGGCCAGAACTGAGTGGCGGTAACTCGCTATCCTGATTAAACGCCGGTCCTGGCAAGCCGGTCAGTCCGGTTTCAGTGGTGACCAGATTATTTTCCAGCACCTCGTCCTGCGTTTTCGCTTCAATGGCTTCCGCCTCAATCGGTTCGCGACGACCCAAACGTTGTGCCAGTGGGCGCACGCCGAACAGCAGGGTTAACAGCGCCAGAAGGCCGATGCCGCCCGTTTGTCCCCAGTACTGAATGGACGGGTCTTGCCACCATTTCAGCACCGGCAGGCCGTCGCCGGTCATATCAACAAAGGTCAGACGGTCCAGGGTCAGGGAGTCACCGCGATCTTTTTCAATACCGGCGGCGTCTTCCACCAGCCGTGTCAGGGTGGCCAGTTGTTCCGGCGTCATCGATGCAAGCGACGGCGCGGCCTGGTTCAGCGCCACCGCCACGCGGAGTTTCTCCAGCTTGTAACCCGGATGGCGGATGTGGCGAATATCGCGATCGAAGGCGAACTTACGCTGCTCCTGAGTACGGTTAGTGAGCGAGCGCGGATCGCTGGTCTGGGTTTGGGTGGTTTGCTGCTGTGCATTCGCATTCGCTGGCGCAGTCGCTGCTGCGGGTGGATTGACCGGGCGGTTGCTGAGCGAACCTGGAATACCCATCGCCAGCTCGTTGGTGGTGTTTTCGCGGGAGATATTCTCGTCGCTCACCAACGGCTCTTTGCCCAGGCGCTCCTGCGTCTCTTCAATGCTGCTGGTGTCCACGGACGGCGAGACGCTGATGCGGTAGTTTTCGCTGCCGAACAGCGGCGTCAAAATTCCGGCAATATTACTGGTGGTTTCGTGTTTGATACGCTCGATGACATCGCGCCCCTGGCGGATGCTGGCCATATTGGTGGTGCCCTGCTGGCCGTTTTCCGACAGCAAATTGCCCGACTGATCGACCACGCGCACGCTGTTAGCCTGCATTCCCGGCACGCTTCCGGCGACCAGCTGCACGATAGCGGCCACCTGCGTTTCATCCAGATGTTTGCCGTAGCGCAGTTGCAGCATCACCGAGGCGCTGCTTTGCGGTTTGTTGGTCATAACAAACGAGCTGGATTCGCTCAGACCCAAATGCACGCGCGCGCTTTCAACCGGATCGAGCGCCATAATGCTGCGCGCCAGTTCTCCTTCGAGACTGCGCTTGTAGCGGACATTCTGGACAAACTGGCTGCTGCCGAGCATCTCTTCTTTGTCCATCAGCTCGTAGCCTTCCGGCGTGACCGCCGTAATGCCCTTCGCCGCCAGCGCCATTCGCGCGCGCGGGAGTTTGTTTTCCGGGATCAGGATCTGGCCGTTATCGGGATTAATGCGATAGGCAATCGCCTCGGCGCCCAGCACTTCCACCACCTGCGCGACCGGAATGTTTTCCTGGCTGCCGTACAGCGCCACATAGCCCTGATTGCTGCGCCACAGGGAGAAGACGATCGCCCCGACCAGCAGCAAACCGCCTGCGGTAATCAGCCACTGAGGTTTTATCCGTCCGGTGGGAAGCGGTAATGAGGACAACTTTTCTTTTAACTTATTAAGCACGGAGGAAACCTTACAGCGGAGTATTCATCACTTCGTCGAGCGCAGTGGTGAGTTTGTTGCGAACCTGCATCATGGCGGAGAAGGCCACGCTGGCCTTTTGCGATTCGATCATCGCACCGGCCAGATCGTCGCTCTGTCCCATTTCGATGGCTTTCTGTTTTGCCCCTGCGGAGTGCTGGACCGCATCGACATTATCGATGGCGTTATTCAGCACCTGTGAGAAGGAGAGATTGCCTGCGCCCGTCGCTTCAGGAAACGACGCGCCGGGGGCGATCATCTGCCCCTGACTCACTCCGCCAGAAGCGGCCATCGCAGCGGTGTTGTGCATTTTATTAAGCAAAGCTTGTTGGCTTGCCTGGAGTCCGATAGCGGTAATTTTGTCCATTGGTTTAGTCCCTTATGCCGTTACGAATAGCAACCGGCATCAATGCCTTCTTCACGCATCGACGCCAGTCGATAGCGCAGCGCGCGCGGGGTTATTCCCAAAAAAGCCGCCGTTTTTGATTTGTTACCGTTGTGACGTTTTAGCAGTTCGATGATGTACTGGAATTCCGCCATCCGGCCATGCAGCTTGACGTTGCTCATCGCGCAGGCCGCGCTCTGCTGCTCGCGGTAAGCGGGCATCACGTCCAGGTCAGGCATTTCAACGGCGGGGATCATCACCGGCAGGCCAAAATCGGTGGCAGTAATTTCTTCCCCGTTGCTCAGAATCATGCCGCGCTGAATGACGTTTTCCAGCTCTCGCACGTTGCCCGGCCACTCGTAGGCCAGCAAAGCGTGACGTGCTTCATCGGTCAGGCGAATATTGCCTTTGTGGAAAGCTTTATATTTGGCAATAAAACGCAGCGCTAAAGGAATAATGTCCTGGCGGCGTTCGCGCAGCGGGGTGATATGAATGGGAACAACTGAAATACGGTAAAAGAGATCCTGACGAAAACGTCCTTCGGCAATTTCCTGCTGTAAATCTTTATTGGTGGAGGCGACCAGGCGAATATCCAGAGGAATACGTTTATGGCTGCCCAGACGCTCGACTTCTTGCTCCTGCAAAACGCGTAATAATTTCGCCTGCAGGGCTAAAGGCATATCACCGATTTCATCCAGCAATAATGTCCCGCCGTTCGCCTGTTCGAATTTACCCGCAACGCCAGTGACGGCCCCGGTAAATGCACCTTTTTCGTAACCGAATAAAATTGCTTCAAGCATGCTTTCCGGAATAGCTGCGCAGTTAACGCCAACATAAGGCGCATCCGCTCCTAATGCATTTTCATGGATATAGCGGGAAATACACTCTTTGCCTGTCCCGGTCTCGCCAGTAATAAGTACCGATACATTATATTTAGCCACGCGGCGCGCTAATGAGAATACATTTACGCTTTCTGGTGCGCTGGCAACAAATCCATTTTCATTACGGGCTTCATGTTCAATAACAATACTCATAACAACTCACCAACAATTTAATAAATTCATTAACCTGAAACTGCTGCACAGATATTCCGCCACAGGGCGTGGATATTTATAAATGCATAAGTTCGATTTGGGTTACGAAAGTCACCGAATACCTGCAAACGCCGAATTTGATGACTGAAGCGCAGTATATCGGCGTCAGGTAAGATGTCTTGTTTTTAATGAGTATTAAAGTATTAATCTATAAATATCATGTATTTACAAAAAATATTAATCTTATTAATCACCCCATAAATAACGAATTAATAAGCCAGCCAATCTTGTACAGAACGGCTAAAAAGAGTCTAATTCTTGTCCCTAATAAAACAGTGTGCGTCTGGAATTATCCTTGATGGGTTTTGTCTCCTGATAACTCAGAGCGACACAGTTTTAGTAAACTTAAATTTTTTTAGAACCGATTTGCGTTTTTGTTTTATCCATAACCCTTAACGCCGATCATTCTTTTATGCGGAAGAACTATGCAAGCAGCTCCTCAGCGAATCAGAATCTACCAACGTCAGGCGATTCCCGACATGGTGAAGCTCGATGTGAGCAAGCTTGGTCGCCCCTGGCATAAATTACCTAAGATGATGAATGACAGCTTCGATATCTTTGATTCGCGCCTGAGCATTTATTTTCTTAAGAAACTGCGGGTGAATGTCGCGCTGGAGTCAATGACATTTGGCATCGATCAGACGCATAAAAACACTCAGGTATTTTCAACACCTTTTGGTTCTATTGCCTTTAGCATTGAACGTTCTTTATTACTGCAGATTCTCCACGACTATTACGGACTGGGGAAAGAGAGCGGCAATATTCTGCCGGATACCAGCCAACCGATAACAAAAACAGAAGATCGCCTGAAAACAAAAATCGGGCTGGATTTGACGCGTTTGCTGATTGATAAAGACACCTTCGGCCAGGACCTGGAAATAAAAAGCGATAACACCACCATTATTAATCAGTGGGCATGGTGCGTCACTTTTAGTCTCGAAGGATATGAGCACGGCAGTTTTACGCTGCTATTTGATACCCAGCATGTCGATCAACTGCTGTTGAAGATGCGCGACCCCTTAACGGATAGCGTCACAGGCCGAAAAACCGCGCCGGATCGTTCGCAACTCGAGCGGCTGTTTTACAGCCTGCCGCTGAAGCTCAGCGGCAAAGTGGCGAGCCTGAATTTAACCGTCGCTCAACTGGCAAATATTAAGCCGGGCGACATTATCCCTATGAGCATCAACGATCCCGTTCCTGTGTATATCGGGAAAGAGCAGATTTTTGACGCCAACATCGCCGAAGACCACAGCAAGTTATTCCTCTGTGGATTTAACGACAGAACCATCGAGAAGCCTTATGAGTGATCTGCAACAAGAATTGAGCCAGTCCCTGGATTTCAGCGATCTCAACCTCGGCGATATGCCGCGCGACGAGACAGTCGAGGGCAATATCCGCCTCGATATTCAGGAAGAGCCTGCGAGCGTGAACGACATCGACGACCTGCGCAAAATGGCGCTGTTTAGCCGTATTCCCGTCACGCTGACGCTGGAAGTGGCCTCCGTCGAGATTTCGCTAGCCGACCTGATGACCGTCAATCACGATTCAGTGATTGAGCTGGATAAAATGGCGGGCGAAGCGCTGGACATCAAAGTGAACGGCATTCTGTTTGGCAAAGCCGAAGCGGTGGTGTTGAACGACAAGTACGGCCTGCGCATTCTTGAGTTCAACAGCAAAGAACTGGGTGAACTGACGCGATGAAACCGTTGCTTCGCGTACTGCTGTTCGCCGGACTGCTGTTCTCTCCGCAACTGTTGGCGGCCAACGGCGATATCACGCTCTTTAGTTCGGCCAATACCGGCGGCGGTCAGGATTACAACGTCAAAATTGAAATCCTGATCATGATGACCCTGCTGGGTCTGCTGCCGGTCATGATGCTGATGATGACCTGCTTTACGCGCTTTATTATCGTGCTGGCGATTTTGCGCCAGGCGCTAGGGTTGCAGCAAAGTCCGCCGAATAAAATCCTCACCGGTATTGCGCTGGCCCTGACGCTGCTGGTGATGCGCCCGGTGTGGACCAAGATTTACGATGAAGCCATCGTGCCGTTTCAGAATGACGAAATCACCATGAAACAGGCATTCGGCAAAGCGGAAACGCCGCTGAAGAACTACATGCTGGCACAAACCAGCAACAAAGCGATGGCGCAGATGATGGATATTGCCAAAGTGTCGGGCGATCCGCGCGAGCAAGATCTGACGGTAGTGACACCCGCGTATCTGCTGAGTGAGCTGAAAACCGCCTTCCAGATCGGCTTTATGATTTACATCCCGTTCCTGGTCATCGACCTGATTGTCGCCAGTATTCTGATGGCAATGGGGATGATGATGCTGTCGCCACTGATTGTGTCGCTGCCGTTCAAGCTGATGCTGTTTGTGCTCTGTGACGGCTGGACGCTGATCGTCGGAACGCTCACCTCCAGCGTGCAAGGGCTATAGCGATGGTCACGATGGATATTGCCGGTGACATCATGGCGAGCGGCATCAAACTGGTGCTGATTATCTCGGCGGTGGCGATCGTTCCGAGTCTGATTGTCGGCCTGTGCGTCAGTATTTTTCAGGCAACCACGCAAATTAACGAACAGACCCTGAGCTTTCTGCCGCGTCTGCTGGTGACGCTGGCGGTATTGATCGTGGGCGGCAAATGGATGCTGACCCAGCTGGTCGATTTTACCGTCAACATCTTTCACCAGGCGGCGGCGCTGGTAGGTTAACGGCTGATGGGCATTGATATTCTCACGCTGATTAATCCCCTAATGGCATTAGTCCTGCCGTTTACCCGCATTCTGGCGTTTATCCATTTTTGTCCGGTTCTGGATAACCGCGCCTTCAGCAAACGCATCAAAGCCGCGATCTCCCTGGCGCTGGCGGTGATTATTACGCCGATGTTGCCAGAAAAAGTGATGCTTACCGGGTTGATGTCGGTGCGCACCATTCTGCTCATCGGTGAGCAAATGCTGTGGGGCATGCTGTTTGGCATGGCGATGCATCTGGTGTTTGTCGCGCTACAAACCGCCGGACATATTCTGTCGATGAATATGGGACTCGGGATGGCGATGATGAACGACCCGGTTAACGGCAGTTCGACCACCGTGATTTCGCAGATTATTTACACCTTTTGCGGCCTGCTGTTTTTCATTATGGACGGGCATTTGCTGGTGGTAACCATCCTGTTTAAAGGCTTTGTCTGGTGGCCTATTGGCCAGGCGATTAATAAGCCAACATTATTATTAATCGTGCAAAGCCTGGGCTGGATAATGTCTGCCGCGACGTTAATCGCCCTTCCCACTACCTTCGTGATGCTGATTGTGCAGGGCGGATTCGGCCTGCTGAACCGCATTTCCCCCACGCTGAACCTGTTCTCGCTGGGTTTTCCGATCAGCATGTTGTTTGGCCTGCTCTGTATTTCGATGATGATGACTAATATTCCCGATCACTATCTCAACCTGACCACTGAAATTCTGGCCAGGCTCGAAGCCGTAAGGAGCCACTGATGGCCCAGGGCGGAGATAAGAGCGAAAAACCTACCCCCCAGAAACTGCGCAAAGCGCGGGAAAAGGGCGATCTGCCGCGCTCGAAAGATTTAACTATGGCAGTGGGATTGCTGACCTCGTTTATCACGCTGAGCAGCTTTTTTCCCTATTACCAGCGGCTGATTACCGAGTCATTTACCTCCGTGGGCATGATGGCAGGACGGCTGGACGATAGCGGCGCGCTGAGCCAGTTCCTGATGCTCAACGTCTCGGTGATCCTGCGCTTTATCGCCACGCTCGCGCCGATTCCACTGGCCTGTATTGTGGCGAGCCTGATCCCCGGCGGCTGGATTTTTACGCTGTCGAAACTGAAGCCAGATTTCAAAAAAATCAGCCCCATCAGCGGCGTAAAGCGCATGTTTGCCGCCAGTCATTTTGTCGAAGTGGGCAAGATGCTGCTCAAATGTGGGGTCATTCTGGCAGTGCTGTACTCAATGGTTCACAGCTCGTTGAATCCGCTTCTGCATTTGCAAAAACTTAACCTGAACCAGGCGATCCACGCCGGTTTCGGCATTTATCACCATGTCCTGATCTACTTTATTTCAGTGATAGTGATTTTTGCCCTGCTCGACGTGCCGCTCACCAAATTCATGTTCACAAAAAAAATGCGCATGACCAAGCAAGAGGTGAAGGAAGAGTACAAAAATAACGACGGGAACCCGCAGATTAAGGGGCGCATCCGTCAGCTTCAGCGCCAGATGGCAATGGGACAGATTAACCGCACCGTTCCGGAAGCGGACGTGATCATCACCAACCCAACACACTTTGCGGTGGCGCTGAAATACGATCCCAACAAAGCGGAAGCCCCGTACATCGTGGCAAAAGGGATTGACGATATCGCGCTCTACATCCGTGAAGTGGCGAGTCAGCACCAGATAGAAGTGGTGGAATTTCCGCCGCTGGCGCGTGCGGTGTATCACTCCACGCGCGTGAATCAGCAAATCCCGGCCCAGCTTTTTCGCGCTATTGCGCACGTGCTGACCTACGTCATGCAGCTCAAATCCTGGCGCACCGGCCAGCTTGAGGCCAAACCGAGCCTGAACAGGCAGATCACCCTTCCAAAAGAGGTATTAAAAACTCATGGCGAACAGTAAGTCGCAGCAGATGCTTGCCATTCTCCGTCAGGGCCGCATAGGCGTACCGATATTACTGCTCAGCGTGCTGGCGATGGTGATGTTGCCGTTGTCCCCGCTGATGCTGGATATTTTGTTCACCTTCAACATCGTGCTGGCCGTGACGGTCCTGCTGGTGGCGGTGAACATGCAGCGCCCGCTCGATTTTGCGGTGTTCCCGACGCTCCTGCTGATCACTACGCTGATGCGATTGACGCTCAACGTCGCCTCCACGCGCGTGGTGTTACTGCACGGTCACGAGGGAGAAGGCGCTGCCGGTAAAGTTATCGAGGCATTCGGACAGGTCGTCATCGGCGGCGATTTCGTCGTCGGCTTTGTGGTATTCATCATCCTGATGATTATCAACTTTGTGGTGGTCACAAAAGGTGCTGAGCGTATTTCTGAAGTCTCGGCGCGCTTTACCCTCGATGCTCTGCCCGGCAAGCAGATGGCGATAGACGCCGACCTCAATGCGGGGCTGATTAACCAGAAACAGGCGAGAGATCGGCGTAAAGAGGTGTCGAAAGAGGCCGATTTCTACGGCGCGATGGACGGTGCCTCGAAGTTTGTCCGTGGTGACGCCATCGCCGGGATTATGGTGCTGGTGATCAACGTCATCGGCGGAATCTGTATTGGTATTTTCAAATACGATCTCGATGCCGGCCACGCGTTCCAGCAGTACGTTCTGCTGACCATCGGTGATGGCCTGGCGGCGCAGATCCCTTCCCTGCTGCTGGCGACCGCCGCGGCGATCATCGTGACACGCGTCAGCGACGGCGATGATGTTAGCGATGAGATCAAAACCCAGCTGCTCGCCAAACCGCATGTGCTCTACACCGCCGCATTCGTCATGTTTATTCTGGCGATTGTTCCGGGTATGCCGCACATCGCGTTTCTGTGTTTCACCGGTTTACTGCTGTTTGCCGCCTGGCGGCAGAGCAAAGTGGTTAAACCCGCCGAAGAAGAGACGGATTACGAAGCGATCACCGACGCGCTCGGTCAGGACGTTGCCCCTGCGATTAACTGGGAAAGCATTCCGCTGGTGGAGCCGATTGGCCTGAATCTGGGTTACAAACTGGTGACGCTGATTGATTCCGCCAAGGGCAGCCCGCTCTCGCAGCGTATTCGCGGCGTGCGCCAGGTGGTGTCCGAACAGTGCGGCGTGCTGTTGCCAGAGATTCGTATCCGTGAAAACTTCCGCCTGAAACCTGCGCAATATGCGATTTATATCAACGGCATCCGCACCGCGCTGGCGGAAGTGTATGCCGAAAAACTGATGGCAATTCCAGGAACCGAACTGTACGGCGAAATCGACGGCGTGCTGGATACAGATCCGGCGTACGGCATGGCGATCGTCTGGATCGACGCGGAACAAAAAGCCAAAGCGCTGAATCTGGGATATCAGGTGGTGGATTGCGCCAGCGTGGTGGCGACACACGTCAACAAAGTGGCACGCGAGCATCTGCCGGAATTGTTCAACTATGATGACATTACCCATCTGCACTCCCGCCTGGCGCAACAAGCACCGAAGCTGGCGGAGGATCTGTCGAACGCCCTCAACTTTAGCCTGCTGCTGCGGATCTACCGCCAGCTGCTGCTGGAGCAGGTGTCGCTGAAGGATATCGTGACCATCGCCTCGACGCTGCTGGAAAGCTCAGCGGTGACCAAAGATCCGATCTTGCTGACATCTGACGTGCGTTACGCGCTACGTCGCGCAATTATTCATAACATCAATGGCGACCGGCAGAAGCTGTCGGCTTACACCATCGATAATGCGCTGGAGAATATGCTCCTTGGGGCATTGAATCTGTCACAGCAGAGCGGAAAAGTTGCGCTGGATAGCTTCCCGGTCGACCCGAACATTCTGACGCAATTACAGAACACGATGCCGATCATTCAGGAACAGATGAAAGCGAAAGGGATGCCGCCGCTGCTGTTGGTGACACCGCAGCTGCGACCGCTGATTTCGCGCTATGGGAGACTGTTTGCCAGCAATCTGAATGTGCTGTCGTATAACGAAGTGCCGGATGACAGTGATTTGACGATTGTGGGGACATTGTCGTAGTGGGTGGTCTGTGATCGGGTAAGCATCAGAGTTTGTTCCGTTCACCTTATGTTCCGCAGAATATAATCACTCCATAACCTGTGAACGTGATAAGGGGGCTGCGCGGCCCCCTTATCAATCCCCGCGCCCCGCCATGAAATCGGTGCTACGCACTGCGCTCTCCTCCCGGCCTACTGCCTGCGGTCGGCTCGACTCGACTTCCTGTCTCGTTTCGCCTCTGGCCGCCATCCCTGGCGTCCAGCCCTTGCCATCCGGCCTCCGGTTCGCCGATTTCCACGGGGACCAACACCGGTGCCACATTCAGACAGCAAAGGAGTCGGAGGGATCGTGAGTCCGGCAGAAAATCGCTGAGGCGTTGACTGGAGGTAGGGGCGACGCACAGGGATGTGCGTCGAGGGCGCGACTTACAGGGATGTTACCTGCGCCCGTCCCCGTCAGCCGGAAGGAATAAGACAAAGGCACCGCGAAGCGGCGATTTTCTTTGCCGGGAGCCGGGATTGTTAAGGGGGCGGCGATAGCCCCCTTAACACGTTCACCGCAGAGAAACAGACAAGAAGCAGAGAACCGGTAGTGAACGGAACAATTCCACTGTTCCCATAAAGTGCTTGGCTAACTCGGCCAAGCAACCACTCCCCTTACTCATCCAAAAACCGCAATTTCCATCCCGCCAGCGTACGCGGCATTTTGCGCTGATCGCTGCCATCGGTGCTGTAGTAGCTGAACATCAGCCCACCCTCTTTGGCAGGCGAAATGCGTCCGGCCCAGATTTCACCTTTTGGCGTATACATCACGATGGCCGTGCGTTTGTTCGCCGAACCTTGCACCCACATCGAAATCACGCGGGCACCAATATTGTCGATATCATCCTGATAAATATAAACGTTGGCACTGTTAACAAAGCTTTGGTAGTCATCACCCACCAGCGCACGGAATTTGTCGTCGAGCGTCGCATCCGGGAAAATCCCGAGTGAGAGCAGCGTCGCTTTTGGTCGGGGATCGCTTTCTGCCATCTGATAAGCGCCATCAAGGAAAACACCTGGCGGCATCGACATGCGACAGCCCCAGTCGGCGTTACTGTAAACCTGAAGCGAGCCGTTCTTTTTAGGGATCACCAGCAGCTTACAGTTGCTGGTGTCCACCACCCGCTCCACCACCAACATCCCGTAAAGCTTACGTGCCTCAGCGGTAAATTCGTCTTTGTTCAAACCAGCCCATGCGCGAATATCCAGAGTCTCACTCCATTTGGCGCTACGGCTAAACTGGATCACCCCGCCGCTCATATTGGGTGCCCGCATGTTCCACCATTTGCCTTCCCATTTGAAATCGCGGTTGGTATCAGCCAGCGCGCTGATCCCGGCGTAGTACGCGCGTTCAATACAGGTATCACTGGTGCATTTTTCTAACAGTTTTTCCCACTCGCGATACTCTTTGTCGTTTCCTTCCAGACCTTCCTCGTGAATGGCTTGCTGATAGACCACAGACAAAGTGCTATCGAGCCAGTGGAGGTTATCATTATTACAGATTGTATTTTCCAGCGGGGTTACCGCCCTCTGGCAGTTCACAGCCATAGCGCTGGCGCTAAATAATAACGTGAGGAGAAACAGAAAACGGCAAAAGCGAGAGGTCATAGTTGTTCAACTTTCATCCAATAATAGGGCTATTGTGGCGAATGGCTCAGTGCTTTGCAATATAAACTCATTCACGATAACTATATGAATAATGAATGAAAATGAAGTGTTAAGTTCTGTTTGTAATTTGTCGCATTAAAAGAGGGGATGTATAAATTATGGACGCTTAATGATGAAAATTGATAGCAGCAATCTCACCATGGCTACAGTTGCAGCCTATGGTTCACAAACAGACGCTTCCCGAAGCCCATTAGGTATCAAACGTTCTAGCGGGAATGCCTGTCCGCAAAGCGGTTACTGGCAAATTGATAATCCGGCTGTTACCAACGTGGTAAATGTTAAAAAAGGCGACACTATGCCCTGGCAGAATGGTTATCCTGTTAACTGGAAGCTTATTGAATATGATTTAAAGAACGAATAATCGCGTCGTTATTATTTTTTGTGAGGAAATTTTATTTCCGAATAAGGTAATAAAATTTCCCCTCACCCACAATTCTTCCGTGCTGAAAAATAACCCAGCATTATATTTTTAAGACATTTGCTCGATTGCTTTAATCGATCGATAATCATTATTCGATCGGCTTTGACAATTAAAAATCGAGAAGGTACGATCCTCAAAACATCCATTGTTAATGTTAATTTATTGTTTGCTAGATGGATTTTCGTTCACACCTCATATCCAAAATATTCACTATGTCCCGGAGTAATCGGTGATCACGAGCTTGAACTTCAGAAGACCGCTGAATATCTGTTTTTCAGCGCTGTCTTTTACCCTGGTTATCGTCTGTTTCCTGATCACACTTGCGCAATGGGCTGATATAAAAGAGTCCTGTAAACGACAAAACCGACTCTATATCAATAACGTCACACTGTTTTTTAATAAATACCTCAGCGGCTATGAAAATATCGTCAATGAAATGGCCCGCACCGCTGCGGATCAGCATAAATTTAACCCGAACGAAAATGACGATTTAACACTGCGTAACTGGCTGATTGAACGTCTGCGCATCATGCCAGATGCGGTATCGATTATTCATGCCGATAATGACGGCCACTTCATTCGCCTGCCGCATCTCGAATCCCATCAGGAAAAAGGGGCAACCTGGGACCCGCGCAAAGAGCCGTGGTTCACCATCGCGGTAGAGGATACCGATAGCGCACACTACAGCGTGACGAAGGATATTTTCACCGGCAAAGAACGCGTCCTGACGATTTCACTTCCTGTCATTAACGGGATGGATGGTTCAAACAACGGCGTGCTGGCGATCAACCTTGACGTCGAAAAAAGCGAAGAGATCCTCAACTCTACCTATCCACCGATGAAAAGCCGTACCTTTGTGATGACCAAAGACGGGCAGATGGTGATTAGCCCAGGCTACAAGATTGCTGACAGCACGCTAAAGGCCATTGCCAGCAACGCAAGCGCATTTCGCGGAGACTTTTACCGCAACGGGTTTTACTATTTTTACCGCACGATCGGGCCTCAGGAGTGGTTTGTGGTGCAGGAAGTCGCCGAAAGTGAGATGAAACAGCTGGTGCGACATGGCAGCATCAAAGTTCTTTATGGAATGGTGCTGACGCAAGTGATCCTGCTATTTTGCTGGTGGGCGCTTCGCGCGGCGCTGAATACGATTTATATGCGTATTACTAATGGGATCAGGAATGGGTCGATCAAGCAGACTGCCGTCGAAGAGCTGCTTTTTGATGAGATCCACAGCGCACAGCAGCGCCAGGAAAAGATTTCCCAGGACGCCCTCACCGATGGCCTGACGGGGCTGGCAAATCGCCGCGCCTTTGATACGGACGCGGAACACTATAACGCGCTGCCTAATACTCATATCGCCATGATCGATATCGACAATTTTAAAATTATCAATGATACCTGGGGCCATACGGTCGGCGACGTGGTGCTCAAAGCTACCGCGGAACTGGGGCTTCGCCTGCGCGGGCTGGAAAATATCACGCTCTACCGCTACGGCGGCGAGGAGATCGCCGTGCTGTTCCAGGACATCTCGCAGGAAAAAGCACAGAGCTATCTCGAAAAATGGCGCATTTCGCTGAATACTCGCAGCTTCCGTGAATCCGATTTACGCGTTTCCTTCAGCGCCGGAATTTGCAAAATGGGGGGTGACTCTCTTTCTGATGTGGTTGCGAAAGCCGATCGGCTGCTGTATCAGGCCAAAAAAAGCGGCAAAAACAGAATCCTGGCGAGCTAGCAGTAATATTGCCTCAACGTTTAAGTCTGACGCCCTTTGTGTCGTTTTGAAGGGTAACGTTATGGCTATGAGGCTGGCATGGAAAAAAGTACACATTTCGTGGTTCAGTGTGTCGAAAAAAACAGGCTCGATGCTGGCATCGATTTTGTCATTCAACCTATTTTTGATCTCTCGCGTTTCGCCTGCATCGGCGGCGAAGTCCTGGTACGTGGCACCCATCGGCGCAATATTGTGCCACCCAATCTTTTTATCAGCCAACTCGAAGAGACGGGCGGAATATTGCCGATGGGCGACTATCTTATGGCTCAGGCGTTTAAATTTATCGCCGCGCAGCCGCAAGCTATGCGAGAAAACCAGCTGTTTACACTTAATATTTCGCAAGTACAGTTGAACGATGCCGATTTTGCATCGCGCGCAATGAGTCTGCTGCAACAAAACCATCTCCCGCCGCGTAACTTTATTTTTGAAATTACCGATAGCGTCGAGCAACCTGAAGATGCCGTGAGTCAAAACCTCGAACAGCTGAGCAAAGCCGGAATTAATCTCGCATGGGACGGTATTAACTGTCTGGATACGCTGCAGGCCCGGCTTGCCATCTGGATAACGGACTATATTAAGCTGGACAGAAGTTGCCTTGCACCGGCGAATATCGATAAGACATTTTTGCTGCTGGAGTACATCAATGAAATTGATATTGATGTCATTATCGAAGGCGTGGAGAACTATACCCACGTATCCACTATGCTGCGCCACGGCGTGAAATACGGGCAAGGTTTTCTCTTCTCGCGTCCCATCAGTAAAGAAAGTTTCCATCAAGAGTATATGCAGCCTGAACACTAACAGGCTGCCTCGCCTGGCAAAAACATAAGAAATAACCCTATGTATCAGCAATATCTTCTAAGAACAAAAAAGAACAGGGTTGTCGCCTCAGGTATCACCTTTGTACTGACGTTTATTGTTACTGCGGCCATTGCTCTGGTCAGCATGCAAAATAATAACCAAAAAAATATCGAGCGCGAGGCACATCATCTACAAAATATTCTGGACAGTTTTATTAACGATGCTCATTCTGCCACGCAACACGCTGCCGGTTTAATCGGGAAAGTCTGCGATTTTACGGTGGAAAAAGAGCTGAATATGATCCCCGGACGATATATGCATATTTATTCTATTAACATCGTGAATAATAAGCACATTTCTTGCTCTTCGTTACTGGCCAATAAACATGCTGATGTTCAGCACATTATCAGCAGTGGGGAAAAAATATGGATGTCACAGGCGGTAAGCTCACCGGATATTGAGGTTATTTCCTTTAAAACGTCCCTGCCGCAAGGCGATGTCTTCGTCGCGTCTGATATACGCTATTTACTGGACGTCCTCAGAAGCAGTACATCAGGAAGACAACTCGCACTTGAAGTCTCCGGTAAAACCCTGACCGCAGCCGGACTGTCGGCAACCCCGCTTAGCTCACCGCACTTTAGCGGTTATACTTTGTATCCTGCCAATTCATCACTTTACACGCTGGCATGGGAACAGCCCCAGCCAGGTAAAGCGGTAAATGCTATGGCCAGATCGTGGATTTCCATCAGTTTTATCCTCGCCATGTCGCTTATCATGGCAAGCGTCGTCTGGCTGCTTGCCACGCGCCGTCACTCGCTTTACACCCAGCTAGCGAACGCCATCCGGCTGCATCAAATCCATCCGCATTATCAGCCGCTCATTTGCGCCCATACCAATATTATTTCTGGGGCCGAGATCCTCGCGCGCTGGAATCATGAAGAGCTGGGTTTTGTGCCACCGGACGTGTTTATTCCGGTCGCGGAACGCACGGCACTGATTATCGATTTGACGGAGAGTTTGCTTGAGCAGGTGGTCGATGATTTACAGCAGGGCGTCATCGCACTGGCACCAGGCTTTAACCTGAATCTCAATATCAGCTACAGCCATCTGGCGGACGACGCATTCGATGCGTTTGTCGATAACTGGGCCCCGGTGTTTGCCGCTCTCGGCGTTACGCTGGTGTTTGAAATTACCGAGCGCGAAAACATTGATATCAGCGAGGCGATGACGCGCAAGATTACGCACATTAAAACGCGCGGGATCAAGATTGCGCTGGATGATTTCGGCACCGGGTTTTCCAACCTGGCGTTTATCTCCAACCTCCGCCCCGACAGTATCAAAATCGACAGAATGTTTGTCCGGCAAATTTCCCTGGATGTGGCGACGCCGCTGATCGACTGCGTGATTGATATGGCGAAACGGATGAACATCCTCACCACCGCAGAGGGCGTGGAGTATGACTATCAGGTGGAGTATCTGAAGGCGAACCAGATCGACTGTTTGCAGGGGTACTACTTTTCTAAACCGCTCGCGTTTGGGGATTTCGCGACGTTTTTACGACATTACGCGGCGAGATAAAACAAAAAGCCCCATGAGGGGCTTTTGCGTTGTTGGTTGCCGGGTGGCGGCTTCGCCTTACCCGGCCTACAAAACCACACACAATGCGGTGTTGTAGACCCGTGGGCAAAACCACATCAGAATGGAATATCGTCGTCGAAATCCATTGGTGGTTCGTTAGACGGTGCCGGGGCAGACTGCTGCTGCGGACGAGACTGCGCGCCGCCGCTGAACTGGTTGCCGCCCTGAGGCTGCTGAGGCTGACCCCAGCTACCCTGCTGCTGCTGACCGCCACCCGCTGGTGCGCCACCGCCCTGACGGCCACCCAGCATCTGCATGGTGCCACCAACGTTGACCACGACTTCGGTGGTGTACTTCTCTGCACCGGACTGATCGGTCCATTTACGGGTACGAAGCTGACCTTCGATATACACCTGGGAACCTTTACGCAGATATTCACCGGCCACTTCTGCCAGTTTGCCGAACAGCACAACGCGGTGCCATTCAGTCTGCTCTTTTGTCTCACCGGTCGCTTTATCACGCCAGGATTCGGAAGTAGCCAGCGTAATGTTGGCAACTGCGCCACCACTCGGCATGTAGCGTACTTCCGGGTCCTGGCCCAGATTACCGACGAGAATCACCTTGTTTACGCCTCTGCTGGCCATGATCGTGTCTCCTGAATACGTTTCTTAATAGTGTAAGCGCGCGAGTGTACCATTTCCACGTCACATTTTGATAGCTGCGACAGTGATTCCACAGAACTCACGCTCACTAAACATTGTTGCACATTAAATCAGAAGCTGCATTCCAATACTGTATATTCAAACAGGTCGGATTGTGTCATAATTAGCCGTTTCTGCCGTTTGTCCTTCAAACAAACCAGGCATCCGAGTCTCTACCGGGAAAGGTGAATGGATAAGATCGAAGTACGGGGCGCCCGCACCCATAATCTCAAGAATATCAACCTCATAATCCCTCGCGACAAGTTGATTGTTGTGACCGGGCTATCGGGTTCTGGTAAGTCATCACTGGCTTTCGACACCTTGTATGCCGAAGGACAGCGTCGCTACGTTGAATCGCTCTCCGCCTATGCGCGGCAGTTCCTGTCACTGATGGAAAAGCCGGACGTCGACCATATCGAAGGGTTGTCGCCTGCTATCTCCATCGAGCAGAAATCCACGTCGCATAACCCGCGCTCCACGGTCGGTACCATTACCGAAATTCATGACTATCTCCGTCTGCTGTTTGCCCGCGTGGGCGAGCCGCGCTGCCCGGATCATGATGTGCCGCTGGCCGCACAAACCGTCAGCCAGATGGTGGATAACGTACTGGCGCAGCCAGAGGGCAAGCGCCTGATGCTGCTGGCCCCAATCATTAAAGAGCGTAAAGGCGAGCACACTAAAACGCTGGAAAACCTGGCAAGCCAGGGCTATATCCGCGCCCGTATCGACGGTGAAGTGTGTGACCTTTCCGATCCGCCAAAGCTGGAACTGCAAAAGAAACACACCATTGAAGTGGTGATTGACCGCTTCAAAGTGCGCGATGACCTGACGCAACGCCTGGCCGAGTCGTTCGAAACAGCGCTGGATCTCTCCGGCGGTTCTGCCATCGTGGCCGATATGGACGATGCGAAAGCCGAAGAGATGCTCTTCTCCGCGAACTTTGCCTGCCCGATTTGCGGGTACAGCATGCGCGAACTGGAGCCGCGTCTGTTCTCGTTCAACAACCCGGCTGGCGCCTGCCCAACCTGCGATGGCCTGGGCGTGCAGCAATATTTCGACCCGGATCGCATCATTCAGAACCCGGAGCTTTCCCTGGCGGGTGGCGCGATTCGCGGCTGGGATCGCCGCAATTTCTACTACTTCCAGATGCTGAAATCGCTGGCCGAACACTATAAGTTCGATGTCGAAGCGCCGTGGGCGAGCTTGAGCCCGAATGTGCATAAAGTGGTGCTGTCGGGTTCCGGCAAAGAGAACATCGAGTTCAAATACATGAACGATCGCGGCGATACCTCCGTGCGCCGTCATCCGTTCGAAGGCGTGCTGCACAACATGGAGCGCCGCTACAAAGAGACCGAATCCAGCGCCGTGCGCGAGGAGCTGGCGAAGTTCATCAGCAATCGCTCATGTACGACCTGCGAAGGGACGCGTCTGCGTCGCGAAGCGCGCCACGTCTTTGTAGAAAACACTGCGCTGCCGACCATCTCTGACATGAGCATCGGTCATGCGATGGATTTCTTCACCAATCTGAAGCTCTCCGGCCAGCGCGCGCAAATTGCTGAAAAAGTGCTGAAAGAGATCGGCGATCGCCTGAAGTTCCTGGTGAACGTCGGCCTGAACTATCTGTCACTGTCTCGTTCAGCGGAGACGCTTTCAGGCGGCGAAGCGCAGCGTATCCGTCTGGCGAGCCAGATTGGTGCCGGTTTAGTTGGCGTGATGTACGTGCTGGATGAGCCATCCATCGGCCTGCACCAGCGTGATAACGAGCGTCTGCTCGGCACACTGATCCATCTACGCAATCTGGGCAACACGGTAATTGTGGTTGAGCATGACGAAGATGCGATCCGCGCCGCAGACCATGTGATAGACATCGGCCCTGGCGCAGGTGTACACGGTGGACAGGTTGTCGCAGAAGGGACGCTGGCCGACATCATGGCCGTCCCGGAATCGTTGACCGGGCAGTTCATGAGCGGTAAGCGCAAAATTGAGGTGCCGAAGCAGCGCGTCGCGGCCAATCCAGAGAAAGTGCTGAAGCTTTCTGGCGCGCGCGGCAACAACCTGAAAGACGTCACGCTGACGCTACCCGTTGGGCTGTTTACCTGTGTGACTGGGGTTTCAGGTTCCGGTAAATCGACGTTGATTAACGATACCTTGTTCCCGATTGCTCAAACGCAACTCAACGGGGCGACGCTCGCCGAGCCTGCGCCGTATCGCGATATTCAGGGTCTGGAACATTTCGATAAAGTGATCGATATCGACCAAAGCCCGATTGGCCGTACGCCGCGCTCGAACCCGGCGACCTATACTGGCGTCTTTACGCCCGTACGTGAACTGTTCGCCGGTGTTCCTGAAGCACGCTCGCGCGGCTATACGCCAGGACGTTTCAGCTTTAACGTTCGCGGTGGCCGCTGTGAAGCCTGTCAGGGCGACGGCGTGATCAAAGTCGAGATGCACTTCCTGCCGGATATCTACGTGCCGTGCGATCAGTGCAAAGGCAAGCGCTATAACCGCGAAACGCTGGAGATTAAGTACAAAGGCAAGACCATCCACGAAGTGCTGGATATGACCATTGAAGAAGCGCGTGAGTTCTTCGATGCCGTACCTGCGCTGGCGCGTAAGCTGCAAACGCTGATGGATGTGGGGCTGACCTACATTCGTCTCGGCCAGTCAGCGACGACGCTTTCCGGCGGTGAGGCGCAGCGCGTGAAGCTGGCGCGCGAGCTGTCGAAGCGCGGAACCGGCCAGACGCTGTATATTCTGGATGAGCCAACCACCGGCCTGCACTTTGCTGATATCCAGCAGTTGCTTGAAGTGCTGCATCAGTTGCGCGATCAGGGCAACACCATTGTGGTCATTGAGCACAATCTGGATGTTATCAAAACCGCAGACTGGATTGTGGATCTCGGCCCGGAAGGCGGCAGCGGCGGCGGTGAAATCCTCGTCTCGGGTACGCCAGAGACGGTGGCAGAGTGCGAAGCTTCGCACACCGCGCGCTTCCTCAAACCTTTGCTCGGGTCTTAAACGGAAAGCTGCTGTCGGGTGTTGTCCGGCAGCAGCTCAATAGCCTGCTGATAAGACGCATCGACTAAATAGTAAATCTGCGAATCCGGTATCGTTCCATCCAGATAGACGGTGCTCCAGTGCGCTTTATTCAGATGCTGACTCGGCCGCACATCGCTGTGCTGCTGACGTAACAAATCGGCCAGTTCCGGGCTGGTTTTTAACGATGCCGCCGGACGCCCTTCGACCTCTTTCACCATCGCAAACAGCACGTCTGCCACTTTGATCTGCGTGGCTTTCCAGTCGCTATGGACACTTTGCCCCGCGCCCGGTTTATTCATGCAGTATTGAAGTATCTCCGAAATTGTCATCTTTGCTCCCCTAAGAGTGGGTTAAATGCGACCTGAGTAACTGCCCCTTTAAGTGTGCAGCAAGACGACAAAAGGTAAACCCGGCCAGACCTGATTTGTACAAAAAATCATCGCACGTCAGTATTCTGAATTAACAATCACCTCTTCACCAAAGGAACCCGCCATTGGCAGCGGGCGATACGTCGAGTTAGAGGCACGCAATACGCGGATGCCACGGGCACCCACATCGCGGGCCGCTGAGATATCGTTATCCGAATCGCCGTAGAACACTTTGATATTTTTCTGCTCAAGCCACTGGGTTTTGGTGTTTTGCCCGTGTTTATCCCCGGCAAAAATCACGGGATTCATATTAGCGGCTGGAATCGAAAAATCGCCTTGCAGCGTTTTGGTGACGGTTTCGGTTTTGGTCTGACTGCGGCCAGTAACGAAATAGATGCTGTCGCCGCGTTTCACGTGCATCGCAATCAGCGCGCGACCCACTTCTTTCGGGATGCTGAACTCATCCCAGCCGTTGTTCATTTTTTCCCAAAATTCCGGGTTTTTCAGATACTCCTCGCTGCCTGGCGAGTAAGTTTTTTTGCCACGCCAGAAACCAGGGCTGGAAAAGAGGACGGTATCGTCGATGTCGAAACCAACGGCCATTGGCGCGCGGCCCATCAGGCTGTTTTCGATTTGTGCCACGGAGACCCAGTGAATGGGGGCTTGTTCAGCCAGAATGGCGGCGGTGGTTCCGGTGTATAACGGTGTTGGCGCTGAGGCTCTGGCACCGACTGCACTATTAAGCGAGAACAATAAGCAGGCGGCGCTGAGCGCCAGTGTGATCTTGCGCATGTATTCCCCTGAATATTCAGTTTGTTATCGTTATGAATTGAGCGAATGGTCAAAAATCTATCAGACCTTAACCCCTGAGCCAGGTGAAGGGAAGGAAATTTTTGAGATTATCCCTGGTAAGCGGAGGGATATCACAAAGCGGAACGAAGAAAAAAGCCGGGTGGCGGCTACGCCTTACCCGGCCTACAAAACTGGATCTCCGAACCGTAGGCCCGGTAAGCGCAGCGCCACCGGGCGCTAAACAGTGCGGTCTGATGCCCTCACCCCGCCCCTCTCCCCAGGGAGAGGGAGAAAGGTAAGTAAGTGCTTACATCACCGCCGCAAACGCCTGCGCGACGCGCTGGACGTTGTGTGCATTCAGGCCCGCGACGCACATGCGCCCGCTGGCGATAAGATACACGCCGAATTCTTCACGAAGACGGTCAACCTGCTGCGCACTCAGTCCGGTATAGCTGAACATCCCGCGCTGCTTGAGCAGATAATCGAAGTTGTGCTCTGGCAATGCGCTTTTGAGCGCTTTCACCAGCTCCTGGCGCATTGCCAGAATACGCGTGCGCATCGCTTCCACTTCAGCAAGCCAGGCGGCTTTCAAACCATCATCACCGAGAACCGTGGCAACAACCTGCGCGCCGAATGCTGGCGGGCTGGAGTAGATGCGACGAACGGTCGCTTTCAGCTGCCCCAGTACGCGCCCGGCTGCATCTGCGTCTTCACAAACAATCGACAATCCGCCGACGCGCTCGCCGTACAGAGAGAAAATTTTCGAGAACGAGTTGCTAACCAGCGCTGGCAGACCGGCGCTGGCAATCGCGCGGATCGCATAGGCGTCGTCTTCCATGCCCGCGCCGAAGCCCTGATAGGCGATATCGAGGAACGGGATCAGGTTGCGTGCTTTCAGCACTTCAATCACCGCATCCCACTCATTGTTGGTCAGATCTGACCCGGTTGGGTTGTGGCAGCATGGGTGTAGCAGCACAATGCTGCGCTCCGGCAAGGTGTTCAGCTTTTCCAGTAGGGCCTCAACGCGCACGCCTTTGGTGTCGTTGTCGAACCACGGATAGGTGCTGACGGCAAAGCCTGCGCCTTCAAAAATCGCGACGTGGTTTTCCCAGGTCGGATCGCTGACCCAGACGCCAGAATCGGGGAAGTACTTTTTCAGGAAGTCCGCGCCCACTTTCAGCGCACCGGAACCGCCCAGC
The DNA here is from genome assembly GCF_002922995.1 of Lelliottia sp. 7254-16. Taxonomy (NCBI): domain Bacteria; kingdom Pseudomonadati; phylum Pseudomonadota; class Gammaproteobacteria; order Enterobacterales; family Enterobacteriaceae; genus Lelliottia; species Lelliottia sp. 7254-16. The sequence goes on along the minus strand of NZ_PQVS01000018.1, from coordinate 47,562 downwards.
GTCTGAATGGTCGCCACGCGTTTTTGCGCTAAGACCGGGTGATCGGCGCCAAACAGCAGCGGTGCGATAGTGTTGCGATAGGTATTCAGCCCTTCCATCGGCAGATAGAGCGACGCGCCGTGCGGCACCGCGTTAAGACGCGCTTCAGCTTCAGCCACCGCCTGCAATTGCGGGATAATGCCGTCTTCGTTGTAGTAAAGACCGATGCTGAGGTTCACTTTGTCGCTACGTGAATCTTCTTTGAAACGCTCCATTAAGGAGAGAATGGGGTCGCCGGCGTAGGCGTCAACTTTCTGGAACACGCGATGTATCTCCGGATATCTGTCAGGCAGGGATTTCAACAATAAACCGGAAGCGCGGGAAGATCGAGAGGATGTTAATAAAGAGATAAATGCCGGGCAACACCCGGCATTTAATTGGACTTAATCGATGTACTTCATCGCCACTCGCGACGTCAGTCGGGTGATAAGTTCGTAAGCACTCACTTTCGTTATTTCAGCGATGCGCTCAACGGGTAAACCTTCGCCCCACATCACCACCGGATCGCCCGCTTTATCATCGGCCTCAGGTCCGAGATCGACGCAAATCATGTCCATTGCCACGCGCCCGACAACCTGTACTTCGCGGCCATTCACCAGCACCGGCGTACCGGACGGTGCCGCGCGCGGATAGCCGTCGCCGTAGCCCATCGCAACCACACCGAGGCGCGTATCGCGCTCACTCACCCAGGTGCCGCCATAGCCGACCGGTTCACCCGCTTTATGCTCACGAACGGCGATCAGGTTGGAAACCAGGGACATCACCGGCTGGAAGCCAAAGTCCGGGCCCCAGGGTTTGCCCTCCAGCGGTGAGACGCCGTAGAGAATAATGCCCGGGCGCGCCCAGTCGAAGTGCGACTGCGGCCACAGCAGAATGCCGCCGGAGGCCGCAATGGAGCGCATCCCCGGTTTGCCTTCGCAAAAGGTATTAAAAATATCGAGCTGTTGTTCCGTTGCGCCACACTCTGGCTCATCGGCGCGGGCAAAGTGACTGACGATATTCACCGGCTGACGCACATTTTTGCACTGGCTCAGGCGCTGATAAAAGGCTTCGGCCTGCTCCGGGCGCACGCCCAGACGGTGCATGCCGGTGTCGAGTTTCATCCACACGGTAACCGGCTCACTCAAATCGGCGGTTTCCAGCGCTGCGAGCTGTTCTTCGTTATGCACGGCGGTGTGCAGATGCTGGTCGGCAATCGTCGTCAGATCGGCGGCTTCGAAAAAGCCTTCGAGTAACAAAATCGGTTGGGTAATTCCGCCCGCGCGCAGGCGCAGGGCTTCTTCGAGACGGGCGACGCCAAAGGCATCGGCATCAGGGAGCGTTCGCGCGGTCTCAAGAAGACCGTGTCCGTAAGCGTTCGCTTTCACGACTGCAACGAGCTTGCTGGCGGGCGCCAGTTCACGCAGACGTTGCAGGTTGTGTCGCAGAGCGCGGCGGTTAATGACTACAGTTGCCGCTTGCATTTGAGTTCCTTCATAAAAAAAGAATTTCCAAAACCATTCGCGTTGCAGGAAGGCGACAAGCCCGCAAATCCCCGGGAGCTTAGTGAACTAAGCGACTGGGGTGAGCGAGCGCAGTCAACGCACCTGCGGCGTGAAGGGTGAAGGAAATTTATTCGTCGTCGTATTGAGGTCCCGCATAATTATCAAAACGCGACCACTGACCGTTAAACGTCAAACGCACCGTCCCGATCGGGCCGTTACGCTGCTTACCAATAATGATTTCCGCGATGCCTTTCATGTCACTGTTCTCGTGATAAACCTCGTCACGGTAGATGAACATGATCAAGTCGGCATCCTGCTCGATGGAGCCAGATTCACGCAGGTCGGAGTTGACCGGGCGCTTGTCGGCACGTTGTTCCAGAGAGCGGTTAAGCTGCGACAGGGCCACCACGGGAACCTGCAGTTCTTTCGCTAACGCTTTGAGCGAGCGGGAGATTTCGGCGATTTCCAGCGTACGGTTATCAGAGAGCGACGGCACGCGCATCAATTGCAAGTAGTCGATCATGATAAGGCCGATGCCGCCGTGTTCGCGGGCGATACGGCGCGCGCGGGAGCGCACTTCCGTTGGCGTCAGACCGGAGGAGTCATCGATGTAGATGTTCCGTTTTTCCAGCAGAATGCCCATCGTGCCGGAGATACGCGCCCAGTCTTCGTCGTCGAGCTGACCAGTACGAATGCGAGTCTGATCCACGCGGGACAGGGACGCGAGGGAACGCATCATAATCTGGTCGGAGGGCATCTCCAGACTAAAGATCAGAACCGGTTTATCCTGCAACATCGCCGCGTTTTCGACGAGGTTCATCGCGAATGTCGTTTTACCCATCGACGGACGCGCAGCGACGATAATCAGATCCGACGGCTGCAGACCGGCGGTTTTCTTGTTCAGGTCGTCATAACCAGTGTTCACGCCGGTGACGCCGTCGTGCGGTTGCTGGAACAACTGTTCAATACGCGCGATAGTAGAATCAAGCACTTCGGCGATATTTCGCGGGCCTTCGTCTTTGTTCGCGCGGCTTTCGGCGATTTTAAAGACGCGGGATTCGGCGAGATCCAAGAGGTCTTCGCTGGTGCGGCCCTGCGGATCAAAACCCGCTTCGGCGATTTCATTGGCGACAGCGATCATCTCGCGAACCACAGCACGTTCGCGCACGATATCGGCGTATGCGCTGATGTTCGCCGCACTTGGCGTGTTTTTCGATAATTCGGCCAGATAGGCAAAACCACCGACAGAATCGAGCTGCCCCTGGCGCTCCAGAGACTCTGCCAGCGTAATCAGGTCGATCGGGCTGCCGGATTCCTGCAGGCGTGCCATTTCGGTAAAAATATGACGGTGTGGACGGGTATAAAAATCATCGGATACCACGCGCTCGGCAACATCGTCCCAGCGCTCGTTGTCCAGCATTAAACCGCCCAACACCGACTGTTCCGCTTCAATCGAGTGCGGCGGGACTTTGAGTCCGGCGACCTGCAAATCGCGCTCGCGAGGCTCAGTCTGTTTGTTGAAGGGTTTATTTCCTGCCATAGTGAATGGATTACCATAAATTGAGAGACGGGGAAGTATAACCGTCTGCAAATGAATCGACAAAGGAGTTCAACGTGGCAACTCGTATCGAATTTCACAAGCATGGTGGTCCTGAAGTCCTGAAGGCGGTGGAGTTCACTCCCGCCGCACCTGGAGAGAATGAAATCCAGGTCGAAAACAAAGCGATTGGCATCAACTATATCGATACTTACATTCGCGGCGGGCTGTATCCGCCACCGTCCATGCCGAGCGGTCTGGGGACCGAGGCAGCGGGTATCGTGGTGAAAATCGGCAGCGGCGTGAAGCATATTAAAGAAGGCGATCGCGTGGTGTATGCCCAGTCGCCGCTCGGCGCGTACAGCTCGGTTCACAACGTGCCCGCCGATAAGGCCGCCATTCTGCCGAACGCCATTTCATTTGAGCAGGCTGCAGCGTCATTCCTGAAAGGGCTGACCGTCTATTATCTCCTGCGCAAAACCTACGAAATCAAACCCGATGAGCCGTTCCTGTTCCACGCTGCCGCGGGCGGTGTCGGGCTTATCGCCTGCCAGTGGGCCAAAGCGCTGGGCGCAAAACTGATCGGCACCGTCGGCAGCGCGCAAAAAGCGCAGCGTGCCCTACAGGCCGGAGCCTGGCAGGTGATTAATTATCGTGAAGAGAACATCGCCGAGCGCGTGAAAGAGATTACCGGCGGCAAAAAACTGCGCGTGGTGTATGACTCGGTCGGGAAAGACACCTGGGAAGCGTCGCTCGATTGTCTGCAACGCCGCGGTTTGATGGTCAGTTTCGGCAATGCCTCCGGTGCGGTCACCGGCGTGAATCTGGGCATTCTCAATCAGAAAGGCTCACTGTACGTGACGCGCCCTTCCCTGCAAGGCTATATCACCACCCGTGACGAACTGACCGAGGCCAGCAACGAACTGTTTTCGCTGATCGCCAGCGGTGTGATTAAAGTGGACGTAGCGGATGCGCAGAAATATCCGCTGAGCGACGCGCAGCGCGCGCATGAGGTGCTGGAGAGTCGGGTGACGCAGGGATCGAGTTTGCTGATCCCATAAAAGAATTAGGGCTTCCTTTTAACAGGAAGCCCATTCTTTTTTTAGTTCGGCGGTATGTAGGGTACAGCTCGATGAATTCTTTAACGGCGGCAATAGTGACAGATTCGATAAGTAAATCCTATTCTGTTCTAAGCATTGCTGCCGGAAAAGTTGCAGGTATGTGACGAACGCCTCAATACCTTAGTAACGAAAGCGGTTATTGCGCTGATACTGTGGGACTTTTGGTGTTTTAACCATCCGAATAACCCACACCACGGCGACCGCTAACAGCAGCCACGGCAGCAGTTTAATCATCAGCGCAAACAATCCGCCGATAAACATCACCACCGTTGCCACCACCAGTGCAGCCAGAATGCCAAGCAGCGAAATTCCGGTCGCCATCAGCATGACAAAAAATCCAATCACAAACAGCAGTTCCAGCATGGCTCTCTCCCACATGAATACCTCAGATATGCAGTGGGTATTACAAGAAACGTGCCAAATTTAACTTATTGAATCTAAAACAAAACGCCCCGCGAACATTCGCAGGGCGTGGTGAATTTGACGAACTTTTGGTGAAAATTATCGCTTGTCAGCGACCAGACGCAGCGCCTGCTCCAGGACTTCGATATCCGCCCCGGCTTTATGGGCATTTTCACTCAGGTAGCGACGCCACTGACGCGCCCCCGGAATACCCTGGAACAACCCGAGCATATGGCGCGTCACATGGCCCAAATAAGTGCCGTTGCTCAGCTCGCGTTCGATGTACGGATACATTGCGCGCACTACGGCGACCGGATCGGTATCAGTACCGTCTACGCCAAAGATTTCACGATCGACCGTGGCCAGAATACCTGGATTTTGATACGCCTCGCGGCCCACCATCACGCCATCCATATGGTCTAAATGCGCTTTGGCTTCGTCGAGGGATTTGATGCCGCCGTTAATCGACATGGTCAGATGCGGGAAATCACGCTTGAGCTGATACACGCGCGGGTAATCCAGCGGCGGAATTTCACGGTTCTCTTTCGGGCTGAGACCGGATAACCAGGCTTTACGGGCGTGGATGATAAACATCTCGCACTCGCCTTTCCCGGCTACGGTATTGATGAAATCACAGAGAAATTCGTAGCTGTCCTGGTCGTCAATCCCGATACGCGTTTTGACCGTGACTGGAATCGACACCACGTCGCGCATCGCTTTGATGCAATCCGCCACCAGCTGGGCGTTGCCCATCAGGCACGCACCAAACATCCCGTTCTGCACGCGATCGGACGGGCAGCCGACGTTAAGGTTAATTTCGTCATAACCGCGCTCTTGCGCCAGTTTCGCGCAGTGCGCCAGCGCAGCCGGGTCGCTGCCGCCGAGCTGTAAGGCAACCGGATGCTCTTCTTCGCTATAGGCCAGATAGTCGCCCTTCCCGTGAATGATCGCTCCGGTGGTGACCATTTCGGTGTACAGCAGCGTGTGGCGAGAGAGCTGACGCAGGAAATAGCGGCAGTGTCTGTCGGTCCAGTCGAGCATCGGCGCGATGGAAAAACGGTGTGCAGGGAAGTTTGACTGTGATTCTGACGACATGGCGAAGTTTTAAGCATGTGGTGGAAAAGGGGCGCTACTATAGCACAAAGAAAAGCCGGAGGCGCATGGCCTCCGGTCGTCTTAGAAGGTGACGCTCAGCTGCGCGCCTGCCCCCCAGGTTTTGTCTTCCCCGTACAGGCCCATCAGATCCACATGGACCGCGTTGAACGGCGCAAAGCCGACACCGCCGGTGAAGACGTTGCTGTCGTTGTCTTTCACGTCCGCGCGATAACCGGCGCGCACCGCCAGCCAGCTGAGCGGCGTGACTTCCGCACCGACACCCACGTACTGGGAGTTTTCTTCACTCTTGAAGCCTTTGGTTTCGGTCAGATCGCCATCGGCGGTGAGCGTCACCAGATCGTTATGCCAGGCCACGCCAGCCGTAACCAGCGGGCGGATCTGGTAGGTATCTTTGTAGCTCACCACCTCACCCGTACGACCATTGCGGATGCGGATATCCTTGGTATCGATATCACGCGACATCAGGTTCTGCCCGCTCAGGCCCACCGTCCAGTTCTCGCCAAAATCGGCGGTCACACCGGCATCGACGTTGAAACCGGTATCGTCCGTGCGGTAGCGGCTGCTGTTCCAGTCGTTGCTGTCGTAGGTGTAAATAGAGGTGGTGTAGTTGTAGAGCCAGGTTTTTTGCAGTTTTGGCGTGATACCGACGGAGACCGGCACATCAGCAATATCAAACTGACGCGCCACCGCCACGCCGTAGTCAGAGACAATCGCCGCCCGGCCTGAGGCCGTGGAGTTGAGGTTCTTGGTGATTTGATCCGAGCCGTTCAGGGCCGCATCCAGCGCGACGCTGCCCGCGACCAATTTGCTGTTCTGGATGCTGCGCAGGTAGTCAATATCCTGCTGGTCGATGGAGGAACTCACGCGCGCGTGGGCATTGCCTTTTGCGACAAAGGCGACGGCCAGTACGTTGTTTGGAATGCTGACCGCAATTCCGGCACCGGCGGTAGCGCGGGCGGTTTTGCCTTTCAGATCGTCCAGCTCGTCAGCGAGATCTTTCGCGGCGCTCTGGAACTGGTTCACGGATCCTAAGGGATTGGCGATGATCTCCGCCGGTGTGAGGCTGTTAATCACATTATCGTAGTGATCGACTTTATCGCTGATATCGTCGATCTGATCCTGCAGATTGTCTTTGTCGGTAATCTGCGCGCCGACCGAAGGCAAGATAACGGTAATGTCGTCATCCGGTTTAGCCTTTGCCAGCAGCGCCGGGTTGATGAAGGCGCCACTACCGTAATGGCCTGATGCAACTCCGGTTCCACCCATCGCGTCGCTACGCGCTTCTGTCCAGGTATTGGCTGCTCCCGCCTGATTTGCCATCAATAAGGAGACAGCGATGCTAACCACCGAAAATTTAAAATGTTTTTTCACAGTATGCTCGTTTTATAGTCTGTTATTAAACAACCCCGTCTGTTATCTCCCAAACAGGGACGAACTATTGCTGTGAATAACATCAAAAAGACCTGCTATTTCCCTAAGTTAAATCTTCCGCTCGGCCTGTTGTAATTTGTGACGGCCCTCAATATTTATAGAAGAGGATATTATTTTCGCCCAGGTTTTCCGTCGTGAGGGCCAAAAAACTGCGGCGGATGATCGACCCAGCGGTCTTCACGCGTGGCGGCATAAACTGGATTCAACGGGTAATAAATCCGGTTTTGTTTTTTGTTCGCCTCGCCAACCACCAGCAAGCGCACCTCTTCGTCGGTATTGTTAATAAAGGTGTGGCAGACCCCGGTTCCGGCCGGAAAACCGACGCTGTCGCCCGGCTCCAGTTTCCATAAATAGCCGTTAATCCACGCCTGCGGATGCCCTTCAATGACAAAGATAAACTCTTCTTCGTCGCTTTCAGCGTGCGGATAAGAGGTGCGACGCCCTGGCGGCAGCCGTTCATGATGGATACCGATACGCCCCAAACCCAGTTTGCGCGCCAGCGGCGAACCGATGGCAAAAAGCTCGTCACTGTCCGGGTAAGTGGAATCGTCAGCGCCTTCGACGTCGCGCCAGTGTCGGATGCATTCAGGTCTTTTCATTGTGTTTTTCCCATGTTGCGATGCGTCAGGTATAGCACACCGTGGCGGTTCTCGGCGTTTTCAGTAGAACATGGTAAAGTGAGGGTTTTCCAGACTCCATAATTCGAGGTGCGATATGGATAAGACCACGATGCAAGATCTGTTAGCGCAAGCTGAAAAGCTCTGTGCTCAACGCAATGTGCGCCTGACTCCGCAGCGCCTTGAAGTGTTACGTCTGATGAGCCTGCAACGCGGTGCTATCAGCGCGTATGATCTGCTCGATCTGCTGCGCGAAAGCGAGCCGCAGGCGAAACCTCCGACCGTCTATCGCGCGCTGGATTTCCTGCTGGAACAAGGGTTTGTGCATAAGGTTGAATCGACTAACAGCTACGTGCTGTGCCACCTGTTCGATCAACCGACGCATACCTCGGCCATGTTTATCTGCGATCGCTGTGGCGCGGTCAAAGAAGAAGGGGCTGAAGGCGTGGAGGATATTCTGCATTCTCTGGCGGCTAAAATGGGCTTTGCCCTGCGCCATAACGTGATTGAAGCACACGGGTTGTGCTCGGCATGTGTCGAAGTGGAAGCTTGCCGTCATCAAGGTGAATGCCAGCATGATCACTCGGTCATGGTTAAGAAAAAACCGCGCTAAAACAAAGCGGGCGGCCATAAGCCGCCCTCAGGGATTGTACTTCCGTGTACAACGGGTAGAACTCTGTTACCAGCGGTAGTCGTTGCGTTTTTCCCAGTCAACAACCTCTTTTTCCGCCTGATCTTTCGCGTAGCCGTAGCGTTCCTGAATCTTACCGACCAGCTGTTCGCGTTTACCTTCAATGACGGTTACATCATCGTCGGTCAGTTTACCCCACTGTTCTTTCGCTTTACCTTTGAACTGTTTCCAGTTACCGCCGATTTCGTCTTTATTCATAATCATATCCTCATCGTTCGGTTATCACGTAAATTTGAATCGTCCGTTTCGTTCGTATCTGCTGGACGTGATAATAATTGTAGATAAGGATTCGGCAGGCGTTGAGAGATTCAGAATCTTTAACCGTTTCGTCAAACGAAGCCACTAGGCGAACCAGGTGTTATTTCGCCAGTGACGCCGCCAGATAACCGCCAGAGACAGGCCGCGCAGGGCGAGAAACACTGCCAGCGCCAGCCACAATCCATGATTACCCAGCCACGGCAGCGTGAAGAGAGTTAAGGCAAACCCAGCCGCCGCGACCGCCATGCTGTTACGCATTTCTGCCCCTCGCGTTGCACCTATAAACATACCATCCAGCAAATAACACCACACGCCCACCACCGGTAGAACGACCTGCCACAGGATGTAATGATTCGCCAACTCGCGCAGCTCAGGCAAAGAGGTTAATAGCGCGACGATTTGGCTGCCGAACAGGGCATAAATAAGCGCAAAGACCAGCGCCACCAGGCCAGACTGGCGGCAGGCCGCACGCCACACCTCCTGCAACTGCCCCGTTTGGCGCGCACCGTAGGCTTGCCCGGAGTGGGCTTCCACCGCATAGGCAAACCCGTCCAGTGCATAGGCAGTGAACGTCAGCAGTGTCATGAGCACGGCGTTGACCGCAACAATCTCCAGCCCCAGCCGCGCGCCGAATACCGTTAATGCGCCAAAGCAGAGTTGCAATAGCAGCGAACGCAGCATGATGTCGCGATTCAATGCCAGCAGTTTACGGATATTGCCGCGCCACGCGGTTTTCAGCATCGCGAGTGATATTCCCCGCATCGCCAGCACACGCTTCACCATCCATAGACCGATGAAGAACGTGCCGTATTCCGCGACCACGGTTGCCAGCGCCGCGCCCTGAACGTTCATATGCAGACCCATCACCAGCCAGAGGTCGAGGACGATATTGAGCACATTCCCCACCACCAGCAGGATCACTGGCGCACGCGCATATTGCACACCCAGTAGCCAGCCGAGCAGAACAAGGTTTGCCAGCGACGCCGGGGCGCTGAGCCAGCGGATTTCAAGGAAACGCCTCGCCTGTTCGAGCACAGCTTCACTGCCGCCAACGACGTGCAAAGCCAAATCAATAAGCGGTGTACGCAGCAAAACAATCAGCAGCCCCGCGCCCAGCGCAAGAATCAGCGGCTGCACCAGCGCACGGGCCAGACGAAACGGATCTTTCGCGCCAAACGCCTGCGCGGTTAGACCTGTAGTGCTCATGCGTAAAAAGAGCAGCAGCATGAAGAGGAAACTGGTCGCCGTCGCGCCAATCGCCACGCCGCCAAGATAAACAGGGGAATCCAGATGACCAATCACCGCCGTATCGACCAGCCCAAGCAAAGGAACGGTGATATTGGAGAAAATCATCGGCAGCGCAAGACGCCACAATGCCTTGTCTGAGGGAGTCAGCAGAGACATGAGAAATTACCGGGAAAGAAGTGAGACAGTCAGACTGCGGATGCACCGCAGCCTGTCAGAAAGATATTACAGCCATTCACCGTTGCGGATGACACCCACAGCCAGACCTTCAATAGAGAAAGCCTGCTCGCGGAGATCCACCACAATTGGGGAGAACTCGCTGTTTTCCGGCAACAGCTGAACCGTGTTGCCCTGTTTTTTCAGTCGCTTAACGGTGACTTCGTCATCAATGCGCGCGACAACAACTTGTCCATTACGCACATCCTGCGTTTTGTGCACCGCCAGCAGATCGCCGTCCAGGATACCGATATCTTTCATAGACATCCCGCTAACGCGCAGCAGGAAGTCCGCACTCGGTTTAAACATCCCCGGATCGACCTGATAGTGGCCTTCAATGTGTTGCTGAGCCAGCAGAGGTTCACCCGCCGCAACGCGACCCACCAGTGGCAGGCCTGTTTCTTCCTCTACCAGCAGGCGAATACCGCGTGAAGCACCGGAGACAATCTCAAGGACGCCTTTACGGGCCAGTGCTTTGAGGTGCTCTTCAGCGGCATTTGGAGAACGGAAGCCCAGACGCTGCGCGATTTCCGCACGCGTAGGTGGCATTCCCGTCTGGCTGATGTGATCTCGAATAAGATCAAACACCTCTTGCTGTCTGGCCGTTAACGCTTTCATTCCGCCCCCTGGGTGTATATACAGTTATGCTGTGAGTATATACAGTCAAAGGTGAATTTGGAACCAAAAACTGCACAAAAAACCAGAGACTTATTGCATTCCTGAAGGCTTATCGAAAATGTGACCAAAGAAGCGTGACCCAGGTGATGGCCGCTATGATAATCGCCAGCAGCACAGCGGCAGATCCCATGTCTTTCGCGCGGCCCGAGAGCTCATGGAAATCAGAGCCGATACGATCAACCACCGCTTCAATAGCGCTGTTGAGAATTTCCACTATCATCACCAGAAGAACCGAACCAATGAGCAGAACGCGAGTGATAGGATCAACGTCGAGGAAACAGGCGATGATGACCGCGATGACAGCAGCGACCCCTTCCTGACGGAAGGCGGCTTCATTGATCCACGCCGCGCGGAAACCTTTCCATGAATATCCGGCAGCTTTGATGATTCGGGTGAACCCGGTGGTATTATTGGCCATTAAAAGAACCTTTTCTTAGATTTAGCGTCAGTAACTAGGGTTGTCGCACGTAGCAATACAGCCTGAAGTATGACCGGTAACAACAGAAATTTTGCGCGCTTTCTGTTATCCTTGCGCCGCATTTGCATTATTAACCAGAGGCTTTACATCGTTTATGTCCGGCTGGCCACGAATTTACTACAAAATACTTAATTTACCATTAAGCGTCCTGGTAAAAAGTAAGTCTATCCCGGCGGAACCTGCGCTGGAATTAGGGCTCGATACCTCACGCCCTATTATGTACGTTTTGCCTTATAACTCGAAGGCAGACTTACTGACGCTGCGCGCCCAATGTCTGGCGCATGATTTACCCGATCCGCTCGAACCGCTTGAGGTCGACGGTACTCTACTGCCGCGCTACGTGTTTATTCACGGCGGGCCGCGCGTGTTTACCTATTACACGCCAAAAGAAGAGTCCATCAAGCTGTTCCACGACTATCTCGATCTGCACCGCAGCAACCCCAACCTGGATGTCCAGATGGTGCCGGTGTCGGTGATGTTTGGTCGTCGTCCAGGCCGCCAGAAAGGTGAAGAAAACCCGCCGCTGCGTATGCTGAACGGCATTCAAAAATTCTTTGCCGTGTCATGGCTGGGGCGCGACAGCTTTGTGCGGTTCTCCCCTTCCGTCTCTCTGCGCCGCATGGCGGATGAGCACGGCACGGATAAAATTATCGCTCAGAAACTGGCTCGCGTCGCACGTATGCATTTCGCGCGTCAGCGCCTGGCTGCCGTTGGGCCACGTCTGCCTGCCCGTCAGGATCTGTTCAATAAACTGCTGGCCTCCAAAGCCATTGCCCGCGCCGTCGAAGATGAAGCGCGCAGCAAGAAAATCTCTCACGAGAAAGCCCAGCAGAACGCTATCGCCCTGATGGAAGAGATTGCGGCGAACTTCTCTTACGAGATGATCCGCCTCTCTGACCGTATCCTGAGCTTTACCTGGAACCGTCTGTATCAGGGGATTAACGTCAACAACGCCGAGCGCGTACGTCAGCTAGCCCATGACGGCCACGAAATTGTCTATGTGCCCTGCCATCGCAGCCACATGGACTATCTGCTGCTGTCATACGTCCTGTATCACCAGGGCCTGGTGCCGCCGCACATCGCGGCCGGTATTAACCTGAATTTCTGGCCAGCAGGTCCAATTTTCCGCCGTCTGGGTGCGTTCTTTATTCGTCGTACCTTCAAGGGCAACAAGCTCTATTCCACAGTATTCCGCGAGTATCTGGGCGAGCTGTTCAGCCGTGGCTATTCCGTTGAGTATTTCGTAGAGGGTGGTCGTTCTCGTACGGGTCGTCTGCTTGACCCGAAAACCGGCACCCTCTCGATGACCATTCAGGCGATGCTGCGCGGCGGTACGCGTCCGATTACGCTGGTGCCAATCTACATCGGTTACGAGCACGTGATGGAAGTAGGCACTTACGCGAAAGAATTGCGTGGTGCGACCAAAGAGAAAGAGAGTCTGCCTCAGATGCTGAAAGGCCTGAGCAAGCTGCGCAATCTCGGTCAGGGCTACGTGAACTTCGGCGAACCGCTGCCGCTGATGACCTACCTGAATCAGCACGTTCCCGAGTGGCGCGAGTCTATCGATCCGATTGAAGCGATTCGCCCTGCCTGGCTGACGCCGACGGTCAATAACATCGCCGCCGATCTGATGGTGCGTATTAACAACGCCGGTGCGGCTAACGCCATGAACCTGTGCGTCACGGCGCTGCTGGCGTCGCGTCAGCGTTCACTGACGCGCGAACAGCTGACCGAACAGCTTGATTGCTATCTGGATATTATGCGTAATGTCCCGTACTCGGGGGATTCCACCGTTCCGGCTGCGACCGCCGGTCAGCTGATTGACCACGCGTTGCAGATGAACAAGTTCGAAGTCGAGAAGGACACCATCGGCGACATCATCATTCTGCCGCGCGAGCAGGCGGTGCTGATGACCTACTATCGCAACAACATCGCCCATATGCTGATGCTGCCATCCCTGATGGCGGCGATTATTACTCAGCACCGCCGCATTTCCCGTCAGGAACTGCTGCGCCATGTTGAGACGCTCTATCCGATGCTGAAAGCCGAGCTGTTCCTCAGCTGGAGCAACGAGGAGCTGGCCGTCGAGCTGGATAAACTGACCGCCGAGCTGTTGCGTCAGGGTCTGATTGCGGTGAAAGACGATGAGCTGCATATCAATCCATCCCGTTCCCGTACACTGCAGCTGCTGGCAGCCGGGGCGCGCGAGACGCTGCAACGCTACGCGATCACCTTCTGGCTGTTGAGCAATAACCCGTCCATCAACCGTGGAACCCTGGAAAAAGAGAGCCGCACGCTGGCTCAGCGTTTATCCGTCCTGCACGGCATTAACGCGCCAGAATTCTTCGATAAAGCGGTGTTTAGCTCACTGGTGCTGACGCTACGTGATGAGGGTTATATCAGCGATACCGGCGATGCGGAACCTGAAGAGACGATGAAGGTTTACCAGATGCTGGCGGAGTTGATTACATCCGATGTGCGTTTGACGATTGAGAGTGCGACGCAGGACGAGTGACGATACGGGTGCGGTCTGATGCCCTCACCCCGGCCCTCTCCCACAGGGAGAGGGATAAAAAATTGTAGGTCGGGTAAGGCGAAGCCGCCACCCGACTTTTTTTACGCCATCATTAAGACCAGTAACTCATCGCCAGCCCCAAAAACAGCACCAGGCCGACGTAGTTGTTATTCAAAAACGCTTTGAAACAGGCATCGCGATCGCGGTTCGCAATCAGCTTTTGCTGATACGCAAACAACAGTCCCGCCACCAGCACTGACCAGTAAAACTCCCAGTTCAGTGCGTTCAGATAGCCAATCAACACCATCAGCGCCAGCACGGCGACCTGCAAAATCCCGATGATCAGCTTGTCGTTACGACCAAACAGGATTGCTGTCGATTTGATGCCGATTTTCAGATCGTCATCGCGGTCAACCATCGCATACTGCGTGTCATATGCCACAGCCCACAGGATGTTTGCGAGGAACATCAGCCAGCAGCTTAACGGCACAGATTCACTGACGGCAGCGAACGCCATCGGGATCGACCAGCCAAAAGCCGCGCCCAGCACCACCTGCGGCAGATGGGTGTAGCGTTTCATAAACGGATAAACCCACGCCAGCGCCAGTGCCGCCACCGAGAGCAAAATCGTCATCGTGTTAAGCGTTAAGACCAGCAGGAAAGCGAGTAATACCAGCACCACAAACAGGGTACGGGCCTCTTTTTCCGATACCTGACCGCTTGGCATTGGGCGATTGGCGGTGCGTTTGACATGGCCGTCAAACTTACGGTCGGCATAGTCATTGACCACGCAGCCCGCCGCGCGCATCAACCAAACACCGGCTACGAATACCGCCAGTATCCATAAAGGCGGTAATCCAGGCGTGGCGACCCACAGCGCCCACAGCGTCGGCCACAGCAACAAAAAGGTGCCGATGGGTTTATCAGTGCGCATCAAGCGGTGAAAAGCCAGCAGCTTATCCTGCGTCAGACTCCACTCCATTTTCAAATCCTCTTAGTACAACGGCGATGCAGGCAAAAAGAGTTCTGTCAGCATGAGCGGCTTGCCGCTTAAGCGCAGGCGGGAACGGCGTCCCCACAGGTCTGCATCGCGACCAATTTCAATAAAATCTCGGGTCAGCTCTGACGACGTAAAAAGATAACGTCCCAGTGGGACAGTGCCCAGCTCTTGCAGCGCCAGTTCCGGGCCACAAAGTGTGGATTCAGGGACCACGGTACGACCAGCAAGCCAGGGCTCACCGTCTGCGCAGAGTAAAATTTCACGTAGCCAGTAGCGTGCTTCTTTCGGCAGCAACGACAACTCACTGGCCACTGCATCAGGCGAGACAAATCCTTCCTGAATCAGCGTTACCGTGACTTTTTTACCCTGCTGCTCAAAGCGTTTCGTCATGGAATCTTCCAGCAGCAACCAGTCCAGTTGCTCCGGGTCAAGCGCGGGTATGTGTTCAAAATAACGCAGCGCACGCAGTTGCGTTAGCGCAGGGTGTGACATGCCAGACTCTCCGATACATAACGTCTGGCTATTGTATCGCAGAAAAGCAGATTGGGGGCGCTCAAACGAGGTTTAGCGAACATTATCGCAACAGGGGCGCAACAGCCCAGAGAGCACAAAAAAAAGTGCGCCCACTCAGGCGCACTAAACTACAGACAAAATCAGCACTGTGGGGAGACGGTCACCCCTTGCCTTTTACACTGCTGATAAAGGTGGAACGGGCAGTGGTCGAACCTAAACGCTCAGCTTCATCAAGTAGCTTCAGCGCTTTATCCACATCGCCGCGATCAACTGCCTCTTTGATGGCGCGATTGAAGTAACTTTCGGTGTCATTCAGCATCGGCTCTGCTTTCTTCGCCGGAGCTGGGGCTGGTGCCGGAGCGGCAGCGGCTGGTGCAGCGGCGACAGGGGCTGCATAAACCGGAGCCGGTGCAGCGGTGTTACCCACGGTCACAGGGCCAGGGCCGGACGAGCCAAACAGTGGGCCAACCAGCACGCTGGACGCTGAAGATGTGCTCACTTTCAGTTTCAGCGTACCGTCGGTGGTGTGACGTGCTTTTGGATCTGGAATGTCCGGAACCGCATTGCCCGTGCCTTTGGCGTAGGCTTTAGCCGGATCAACCAGTGTGGTGGTCTGGGCGAGATCCTGTGGCGTGGTGAAGACCAGCACATAAATTTTCTGCTGACCCAGCGCAGGCGTCAGGCGCATCACCCCTTCAAGACGGTCGGCACTCATCACGCCCGGTTCCTGATAGGTGAAATAGCTGCTCGGGAAGAACGCCGATGGCGTCATGTTCTGATCCAGAATCAGCACGTTCGGCGCGAAGACGTTCGTTTGTTTGTCGACGATACTGGTCAGCGTCAGGTTCAGCTCACCAATGTTCGCCGGAATGCTCCAGGCCGCGACCGGGCCGGAAATACCCGGGACATTCAGCTGCTGGCCGCTGGCAGAAAGATCGGTGCTTTGAGTTTTAGACTGGTCGACAGGGGTCCAGACCAGCTGTTGCAGCGCAGAAGCCGGGATGGCGGGAGCCGCCGTGGTGTTCTGCGGTACGAAATTGACATCGGCAAAACTGACTGCCGGTACGCTTGCCAGCAGGCCAGCGGAAAGGCAGAGGGCGACGAGACTTTTGTTCATTTTCATTTTTATCACCTCAGATATCGAGCGGTGCGGTGGCCAGGCAATAGCGCGCAACGCTTAAATCAGAGGGGCTTGCGCCCCTCCTTTGTTTAGCCATTACGTGAGATTAACTGCGGATTACCACCAGATTTCCATCTGGGCACCGAAGCTCCACTCGTCGGTATCGCCGCGACCCAGGCCAGCAGTCTGCATACCGAAGTTGGAGTTGTAGTTACCGCTGGTAGAGATTGGGCTACCAGAAGTGTCATAACCCCATTTCTCATCCCACTTCGCGTAAGTTGCGAAGACGCGGATTGCCGGACGGGACCAGATGCTGTCGCCCGCCTGCCATTGTTGCGCCAGGGTAATTTTGTACTGGTTGTTTTTGTCGCCGGTGTTCTGGGATTTGACGTTGTCGTAGCCCACTTCCAGCAAGGTACTCATGATTGGCGTCCATTTGTACATTGGGCGCACACCCACGGTGTACCATTTGGTGCCGTTGCCGTTATCCCAGTCGATGTCCTGGTACATACCGACGTACATCAGGTCCCAGCTGTCGCCCAGGGAAATTGCACCGTGGTCGAGAACGCGCAGCAGGTGGCCGTTGTTGTTGATGCCGTAGGCATACAGTTTGCCATCGGTGTCATCATTACCCAGACCAATGCCCGCGCCCTGAGACAGGCCTTTACCCTGAGAGGTCATGGAGTCAGTTGCGTACTGAACCACAAATTTGTTAAAGCCTTTCAGCATGCTCTGGGTGTGTTCTGCAGTGAACATCCAGCCATCTTTAGAAGCATTTGGCTGCAGGTAGTAATCGTCGTTCACGTTGGTGTGACCGTAATCAACGCCCAGTTCCAGCGTGCCGCCTGGGTTGATTTCCATCTGCGCTAAACGCACGTCGAAGACGTCGTTCGCAGTCGCAGTGGTGTAATCACGAACGTTGTTGCTGGCGAAGGTAGAAGAACCGCCCGCTTCAGTCGAACGGGTCACCGCCATGGAGAGTTTACCAAAGCCGAGATCCACGTTTTCCAGACCTGCACCCGGGCCGGAGATATCCCAGTAGTAGAAGTCGATCATGTGAACGTCATGACGCTGATAGAAGCGCTTACCGGCCCACATGGTGGAACCTGGCAGCCATTCAATCAGGTTTTTACCCTGCACGTTGGCTTCACGGAAGGCTGGGTCAGTGGCTTCCCAGTCGTTCTGCTGTGCAACGGAGTACGCGACGTTGGTGTCGAAGTAGAAGCTCTTATCGCCTTCTTTCCACACTTCCTGGCCCAGTTTCAGCTCAGCGTAAGTTTCACATTCGTTACCAAGACGATATTTACTTTGTGCACCCGTTGCCTGGAAGCACTGTTGCGCGCCGCCGCTACCGGTCCAGCCGATACCCGAACGGGCGTAACCTTTAAAGTCGACGGCACCCGCGTGAGCAGACAAAATGCCTGCAGTCACGGCGATTGCCAGTGGAAGTTTGCGCAGAGTAATCATTATTCTATCTCCTGAGATCATTGCTTTTCTTATTACACTTCACCATTCGGACTGCCTCTTCGATGCAGCTCGAATGGTTTGTGTAGTTTTGTTGGAATGCTTAAACGCCTGGCTCTTTATGCAGCCGACGACATGCAGTGCCATCCTCTCGGAACAGATGGCAACGCTCTGGCGGCAAACCGATAGCGAATGTGGCACCCTCTTCTACCAACACCACGTCGTTCTGGCGGTAAACCAGGTTCTGACGGATGGCGGGGATCTGGATATGAATCTGTGTTTCGTGACCAAGTTGCTCGACGACCTGCACTTCACCTTCCAGCGTCACATCGGCGATCTGACTTGGCAGTAAATGTTCAGGGCGAATACCCAGGGACATGTTTGCCCCGACCTGTACGTTAGCGCTGTCCACTGGCAGCCAAATCTGCTGACGGTTCGGCAGTTCCACCTGTACCTGTTCGATAGCCGTTGCGGTCACTTTGACCGGCAGGAAGTTCATCTTCGGCGAGCCAATAAAGCCCGCAACGAAACGGTCTGCCGGGTAGTGATACAGCTCCAGCGGTTTCCCCACCTGCGCGACGCGACCGGCGTCCAGCACCACGATTTTGTCGGCCAGCGTCATCGCTTCGACCTGATCGTGGGTGACGTAGACCATCGTGCGGCCAAGGCGTTTGTGCAGACGGGAGATTTCAATACGCATCTGAACGCGCAGGGCGGCATCCAGGTTAGAAAGGGGTTCATCGAGCAGGAACACGCGCGGTTCCGCCACCAGCGTACGGCCAATCGCCACGCGCTGACGCTGTCCACCGGAGAGTGCTTTCGGTTTACGTTCCAGCAGGTGTGCCAGCTGCAGTACTTCCGCCACCTGAGTGACGCGCTGATTGATCACCTCTTTTTTCGCACCGGCCAGCTTCAGGCCAAAGGACATGTTTTCAGCAACATTAAGATGGGGATAGAGCGCATAGGACTGGAAGACCATACCGACACCGCGTTCGGCGGGCGGGATATCGTTCATGCGGGTTTCACCAATAAACAGATCGCCACTGGTGATAGTTTCAAGTCCAGCAATCATACGCAGCAGTGTTGATTTACCGCAGCCTGATGGGCCCACAAACACCACGAATTCACCTTCGTGGATGTCGAGATTGATGTCTTTAGACACCACTACGTCGCCCCAGGCTTTCGTTACATTCCGCAGCTGTACGCTCGCCATGCCCTTCTCCCTCGTTACAACCTGTCACCGACAGAAACATTCAACATAAGTTCACTATGGGGTATCGATAACTTCTGCAAATCCTCCACCCCCTGCCTTTTTCATGGGGGAGGAGGCGGGAGGATGAGAGAACCGGTTCTGCCACCGCGCCGGACGGGGTCTGGGTAAATTCGTGATGCAGGCTGCAATATTCAGCGTGTTTTTATGTGCGCCATGACTCATAACTTAAATTTATGTAACGCAGATCACACAACGCGGGGGTGGGGCGTAGACCCAAGGAGGATGGAAAGAGGATGTCATATAAGGAAACTGAGTCACGTTGAACCACCGAAGTCATACATGAGCACATCACCAAAAAGGATGGCAGATATGAAGATCAAGACTGGCGCACGCGTTTTCGCATTGTCCGCCCTGGCAGCAATGATGATTTCCGCACCGGCTCTCGCCAAAATTGAAGAAGGTAAGCTGGTTATCTGGATTAACGGCGATAAAGGCTATAACGGCCTGGCCGAAGTGGGTAAGAAATTCGAAAAAGACACCGGCATCAAAGTCACCGTTGAACACCCGGACAAACTGGAAGAGAAATTCCCTCAGGTCGCGGCAACGGGCGATGGCCCGGACATCATCTTCTGGGCGCATGACCGTTTCGGTGGCTACGCACAATCTGGCCTGCTGGCGGAAGTCTCTCCTGATAAAGCTTTCCAGGACAAACTGTTCCCGTTCACCTGGGACGCGGTGCGTTACAACGGCAAGCTGATCGCGTATCCGGTCGCGGTTGAAGCCCTGTCCCTGATTTATAACAAAGACCTCGTACCGAACCCGCCGAAATCCTGGGAAGAGATCCCGGCTCTGGATAAAGAGCTGAAGGCGAAAGGTAAGAGCGCGCTGATGTTCAACCTGCAAGAACCGTACTTCACCTGGCCGCTGATTGCTGCTGACGGCGGATATGCCTTCAAGTTTGAAAACGGCAAATACGACGTGAAAGACGTGGGCGTGGACAGCGCGGGCGCGAAAGCCGGTCTGGGCTTCCTGGTTGATCTCATCAAGAACAAACACATGAACGCGGATACCGATTACTCCATCGCGGAAGCGGCCTTCAACAAAGGCGAAACCGCGATGACCATCAACGGTCCGTGGGCTTGGTCTAACATCGATAAGAGCAAAATCAACTACGGCGTGACCCTGCTGCCAACCTTTAAAGGCAAGCCGTCTAAACCGTTCGTTGGCGTACTGAGCGCAGGCATCAACGCCGCCAGCCCGAACAAAGAGCTGGCGAAAGAGTTCCTCGAAAACTACCTCCTGACCGATCAGGGTCTGGATGAAGTGAACAAGGACAAACCGCTGGGTGCCGTCGCGCTGAAATCCTTCCAGGATACGCTGGCGAAAGACCCACGCATTGCCGCCACTATGGATAACGCCCAGAAAGGCGAAATCATGCCAAACATCCCGCAAATGGCGGCGTTCTGGTATGCCACTCGTACAGCGGTGATCAACGCGGCAAGCGGTCGTCAGACTGTCGATGCGGCGCTGAAAGACGCGCAAGGTCGTATTACTAAGTAAGACGTGTTGTAACCCCCTCATCCCGGCCTTCTCCCTCAAGGGAGAAGGATAAACCGCCCCCTCTCCCTCAGGGAGAGGGTTGGGGTGAGGGTTGTTTAATTGCTGTTGAGGAAGATTCCCCATGGATATCATTAAAAAGAAACACTGGTGGCAAAGCGACACGCTGAAATGGTCAGTGATTGGTCTGCTGGGCTTACTGGTGGGATACCTTGTTGTTTTAATGTATGTGCAGGGGGAGTACCTGTTCGCCATCATGACGCTGATTTTAAGCTCTGTTGGCCTGTATATTTTCGCCAATCGTAAAGCCTATGCCTGGCGCTATGTCTATCCGGGCGTGGCCGGGATGGGGCTGTTCGTCCTGTTCCCGCTAATTTGTACCATCGCTATCGCTTTCACCAACTACAGCAGCACCAACCAGCTCGCGCAGGAACGCGCCGAACAGGTATTGATGGACCGTTCTTATCAGGCCGGAAAGACCTTTAACTTTGGCTTATACCCGGCGGGCAACGAGTGGAAACTGGCCCTGACCGATGAAGAGACCGGTAAAAATTATCTCTCCGACACCTTTAAATTTGGCGGCGAGCAGAAGCTGACCCTGAAAGAAGCAAGCGCCCTGCCGGAAGGCGAGCGCGCGAATCTGCGCATCATCACCCAGAACCGCCAGGCGCTGACCCAGCTGACCGCGGTTCTGCCGGACGAAAGCAAAGTGATCATGAGCTCCCTGCGCCAGTTCTCCGGTACGCAGCCGCTTTATACCAAAGCCGATGACGGCACGCTCACCAACAATCAGAGCGGCGTGAAATACCGTCCAAACAACGAGATCGGTTTCTACCAGTCCGTGAACGCGGACGGCAAATGGGGCGATGACAAACTCAGCCCAGGCTATACGGTCACCATCGGCTGGGACAACTTTACTCGCGTCTTCACCGACGAAGGCATTCAGAAACCGTTCTTCGCGATCTTCGTCTGGACGGTGGTGTTCTCGGTGCTGACGGTGATTTTAACCGTGGCAGTCGGCATGATTCTGGCCTGCGTAGTGCAGTGGGAATCGCTGAAGGGCAAAGCCATTTACCGCGTGCTGCTGATTCTGCCGTACGCCGTGCCGTCGTTTATCTCGATTCTGATTTTCAAAGGGCTGTTCAACCAGAGCTTCGGTGAAATCAACATGATGCTGGGCGCGCTGTTTGGCATCAAACCGGCCTGGTTCAGCGACCCAACGACCGCCCGCAGTATGATTATCATCGTCAATACCTGGCTCGGGTATCCGTACATGATGATCCTGTGCATGGGCCTGCTGAAAGCGATTCCGGACGATCTGTACGAAGCGTCGGCGATGGACGGTGCAGGCCCGATGCAGAACTTCTTTAAGATTACGCTCCCGCTGCTGATCAAGCCGCTGACGCCGCTGATGATCGCTAGCTTTGCCTTTAACTTTAATAACTTCGTGCTGATTCAGCTGCTGACCAACGGTAGCCCGGACCGGCTCGGCACTACCACGCCAGCCGGCTATACCGACCTGTTAGTGAGCTACACCTACCGCATCGCCTTCGAAGGCGGCGGCGGGCAGGACTTCGGGCTGGCGGCCGCAATTGCCACCCTGATCTTCCTGCTGGTCGGCGCACTGGCGATTGTGAACCTGAAAGCCACACGAATGAAATTTGACTAAGGAGGGCACTCATTATGGCTATGGTACAACCCAAATCTCAGAAACTGCGCCTCCTGGTGACGCACTTAGGGCTGCTGATTTTTATCGCCGCCATCATGTTCCCGCTGCTGATGGTGATCGCGATTTCCCTGCGTGAAGGCAACTTTGCGACCGGCAGCCTGATCCCGGAGCAAATCTCCTGGGAGCACTGGAAGCTGGCGCTGGGCTTTAGCGTCGAGCACGCCGATGGTCGCGTGACGCCGCCGCCGTTCCCGGTGCTGCTGTGGCTGTGGAACTCCATCAAAGTGGCCGGAATTACCGCTATCGGGATTGTGGCGCTCTCCACCACCTGCGCGTACGCCTTTGCCCGTATGCGCTTCCCAGGCAAAGCCACGCTGCTGAAAAGCATGCTGATTTTCCAAATGTTCCCGGCGGTGCTGTCGCTTGTGGCGTTGTACGCGTTGTTTGACCGTCTCGGCCAGTACGTGCCGTTTATCGGTCTCAACACCCACGGCGGGGTGATTTTTGCCTACATGGGCGGGATCGCGCTTCACGTCTGGACGATTAAGGGCTATTTCGAAACCATCGACGGGTCGCTTGAAGAAGCGGCGGCGCTGGATGGAGCAACGCCGTGGCAGGCCTTCCGCCTGGTGCTGTTGCCGCTGTCGGTGCCAATTCTGGCGGTGGTGTTTATTCTGTCGTTCATCGCGGCCATTACCGAAGTGCCGGTCGCGTCGCTGCTGTTGCGTGATGTGAATAGCTACACGCTGGCCGTGGGTATGCAGCAATATCTCAACCCGCAAAACTACCTGTGGGGCGACTTTGCTGCAGCCGCTGTACTCTCTGCTATCCCGATCACCGTGGTGTTCCTGCTGGCTCAGCGCTGGCTGGTCAACGGCCTCACGGCGGGCGGTGTGAAAGGTTAAGTTTCATCGTGTTATGCCACTGCAACCCTCAACTTTGACGTAATGTATTGACCCTAACTTGTGACTGTTGTTTGGCGCTCCCCGGAGCGCCATTTTTTTATTCGCGTTTCAGCCGTTTAGAGTTGCACAGCCAGAGGGTAATGACCAACAGCAGGATCGCCGCCGAGTAGATCAGTACGTCGAGAGGAGACTTATGATCGACGATGATCAGCCGCACAATCGCGGTGATGCCAATATAGACAAAGTAACGCAGCGGGAAATGAAAGCCGGATTGAAAGTACTTCACAATCAGGGCGATAAATTCGAAGTAGAGAAAGTAGACCACCAGTCCTTCAACCAGCTCATATTTGCTGGTTTGTTCAGGGGCGAACAGCACATCCGCCAGATGCACCGTCTCTTTGCCGAGAAAGACGACCAGTATCAGGCCAAGGCTCAACAGGCCGAGGCTTAGCACGGTCTGGAGAACCATTGAGATAAACTCAACGCGCGGGCGAGTCAGGGATGTCATACAGCACCTCATTCTCTGGAGCGAAGTTCCTGTATAACGCAAAAATGTGACGGAGATCTATATTTTTTGTTTATGTTTTATGCAAACCAGAGGAATCTCCCCTCTCCCAAAGGGAGAAGGGGCCGTTCGGTGCAGGCTATAGGTCGCACGATGCGGTCTTTCCCCCTCGCCCCCGTTGGGGATAGGGTCGGGGTGAGGGGAACATGCCGGTTTTGTAGGCCGGATAAGCGCAGCGCCATCCGGTAAAACAGCCTTAGCGGAAGTTAACCGACCGATCGCTGGTCATATCATACAGCTGGAATTTACGTCCAAGCTGCTGCCCGCCGTCGCGCGTCAGCGGCGTCCAGCCGATCGCCGCGCGGCTGCGGGTCGGGCCTGACGAGAACAGATCCAGCGGAATCGAGACGTACACCCCTTTGGTGAAATCCCCTTCCCCGTACTCGTCCGGCGAGACGTTGGTAATGGTCGCGTAACCGCCCACCACCACGCCGCTGTCAAAGCGTTTAGCTACCTCCAGCGTACCGCCTTTATCCCCCGCCAGATACTGCCCCACGCTGGCTTTCACCAGCACGTCCTGGGCAAATGACGGCGTCCAGTAAGCGGTCAGGTGGCCAGTTTTCACGCTGTAATCGGTGAACTTCATCATGTCCTGCGCGCTGCGCCAGTCGCGCTGTTTCACGTAGTTGGCATCCAGGCCGAACGCCCAGTTGCTGTCGACCGGGCGATAAAGCACTTCCGCCCCTGCGCCGCCGTACATGGTTTCCAGATAACCGCCGTAAACCTGGCCGTAGAAGCCGTTGCCGAGGTACTGGAAGTAGTTGGCCTGCATATTGTTCACGTACACATCGTTCTGCACATATTCACGCACGCGGGTACGCACGCGCGGCAGCTTCGAGTCGCTCGGCGGGTTGGTGTAGTTGAATTTGTCGTAGTTATTGGCGATGTTGCCAAACACGCTGCCGGTGGTCAGGAGGTGATCCGTCATCCACAGATCCGCCGTCGCCATCACGCCCAGTTGATACATGTAAAAGTTTTCTGGCCCGCCGACCGACTGGTTAAGGATCGGATCGATATGGAAATCGAAGCGTGATTTGTCGATATACCAGCCCTGCTCGGTGGCTTCTGGCACCACCGGTTCGATGCGTTTTTGCACCAGCTCCGTTTCATGCCCCAGCGGTTCACCTTCAAGATGACGTTTCAGGCTGGCGACATCCGTTTCGGTCGTGACCTGCGGCATGTTCAGACGATTCTCCGTCACGCGGATCGTGCGGATCCCGTCCGGCAGATCGTTCATCACGATCCGGTTTGCCCGTTCGATCCCTTCATGGGAATCGCGGTATTTCACCTGCTCGCCCGTGACGTACAGCGTGTCACCTTTGGTCTGGATTTTCGGATCGGCCAGGCCCGCGTTGTATTTCAGCAACGTCAGCTGATTTGCGACCACCGAGTGTTGAATGATCGCGTCCTGCGGCTGCGGTCGATACGCCGGGCGTGAATTGTCGTTATACGACGGACGCATATCGTTGAAGTTGGTGCGCAGCGTGACACCAAACATAAAGGTGTTGCCGCGCTCGTAGCTGAGGTTAACGTCGGCCCAATCGGTGACGCGGTAAATGGCGCCGACGTTAAACTTGCTCTTCTGTTCGATCTTGCCCGCAAAATCTTCGGTGTAGTTATTACCTTCGTATTCCAGCTTCAGGCGCAGCGGCTGCCACGGCGTCTGGTATTCCACGCCGCCAAACAGTGAGGCCGGACCGTGGAACATCTGGTCGCCATTCACCGAACCGGCTTTCTGATAGCTGTTATCGCGATAGCAATATTTGTCGCTGTACGAGCAGAACGGGTTTTTCACGTTGCCGCTGGTACCGAGATAACCCCAGCCCATCCCAAGCGAAAAGTCGAACGGTCCCCAGGCTTTGTTGGCGACGATGTATTCCGCATCGAACAAGCCGGTACCGCCGATGTCGCGCGCCCCGACGGAGACTTGCGGCATCCAGTAGCTCTCTTCCCACAGGCGCAGTTTGACGTCGAAAGCTTTGTCTTTGTAAGTCTGATTACCTGAAAACGCCTCGACGCTGCTGTACTGTTTGGTGCGCACATCGGTGTAGCGCAGGGTGGTTTCGAGCCACGGGAATAGCTGCACCGACGCAGAATAGTAGCGATACTGATCGTTATCGCGGTAGTTGAGGCTGATTTCCCCCTCGCGCGCCATGCGTGCAGTGGGAGTTTGCATCAGCCCGACGCCGCCGAAATCTGATTGCGACGGCCCAACGGGTGCAGGAAAAGTTTCGGCGTGGCAGGCGGCGCTGACGCAAAGCGCCAGCATGCTGTAGAGATAAGTTCTTTTCATTATTCCGGTATCCGATGCGTCAGGGAATGAAGGATGTCGGTGTTCAGCCCGTCATATGCCTTCGTCCAGAAATGATCGGCAAAGCCGACAAAAATCACGCTGCCCGGCATCGGCTCAATATGGCGTTTATTCCAGTACGCCACCGGAGCCTTTTGCGTGCGACCATCGGGATACACGACCCACGCATAGCTGCGTTCAGCGCCCGCCAGCAGGCTTTGGTCATCAAGATAACTCGCCAAATCACGCCCCGGCGTAAACGGCTTTTCGCCAGGATTGCTGACGAGGCCCATCACCGTGACGGTGGTCGGCTGCGGCGCGATCCACAGGCTGTATTCCCCTTCCAGGGTCGGATTACCGTTCTCGACCACGCGCACTTTATCCGGATCGAGATTCACCAGCTGGCGTCCGGTGACGTCTATCGCCTGAAGCTGTTGGCGCACGGCGTTGATAGCCGCCGCCGTGTCGCCGGTTTCTTGCCCTGCCAGCCCCGTCAACCGGGCCAGCAGCGCCTTGTGTTTCTGTTCGGCCACGACGCTGGCCTGGCGCTCGCTAATCACCGCCCCCGGCCACCAGCTGTTTGCCAGTCGGGGTTGCCCGACCAGATCGATCAAGTGTTCGGCGTTGGATAAGGTTTTTGGTTCCTTGCTCTCAGAGGTGTAGACCTTCACGGTCCCCGCTGACCAGGCCATCGGCGTGACAAGCGTCAGGA
Source organism: Lelliottia sp. 7254-16 (assembly GCF_002922995.1). Taxonomy (NCBI): domain Bacteria; kingdom Pseudomonadati; phylum Pseudomonadota; class Gammaproteobacteria; order Enterobacterales; family Enterobacteriaceae; genus Lelliottia; species Lelliottia sp. 7254-16. The sequence goes on along the minus strand of NZ_PQVS01000018.1, from coordinate 20,726 downwards.
ACAGCGCAGCAGAAATGATGATTTTCATGATTTCGCCGCCTTGATCAGGGTGGCTTTCACCGGGAAGAAGTTCGCGCCAAGGTATTGCAGGGACTGACGAATCTGCCCTTCGTCATCGACCCAGAAGCGGTTATGCCAGCTCGTCTGGTCGGTTGTGACTTCTTCGTCGAGGATACGCACCTGCGTTTCGTCGCTGCCGACGGTGACAATGTCGGTGCCATCCCAGCGGAAAACGGACCGCGCCGTGGCGTAGCGCACCTGCTTGTGTTCCGTCCAACCCATCGTGCGCGTCCAGCTTGTGCCGTCGACGATTTGATTCGGTTTGATCAGCGGGTCTGCAGCGAGGTTGTTCACTTCAAGTAGGTTGTCGCCGCCAAGCAGGGTTTTCACGATGCGCCCGTGCTGCGTCACGATGGTGGCCTGATCCTGCGTCACCCATTTCTGCTGCCCGTTTTCGGTGAAAGCGAGCACCACAAACAGCTGCGGCCCATCGTTTAACTGCATGTACTGGCTGGCGTAGGGCATATTCTGGATATCGTCATCCGTCAGATGCACGCCGGGCGTGCCGAATACGCTGTCCCACAGTGAGTTTCCCAGCCCTTTGGTGGTGGCTGAGCACGCCTGCAATAGCAGGCAAATCAGAATGATTGCAGGTCGCTTCACGACTCTTCTCCGAAGGGGGTGAAATAACCACACCGAAGTGTGGTTAGGGTAATACACCCGTGATTACTGAGTGCTTGTTGTCGTGGTGGTCGTGGTTCCGGTATTGGAGCCATCACCGCCACCGGTTGCCGCCAGAGCGACACCCACGGCCGAGCCTACGGTGCTGGTCGCGGTCGCGGTAGAACTTCCCGCTGACGCAGACGTTGCTGCCGAGCCTGCTGCTTCTCCGACCTGAACCGGAGCCGCATAGACAGACGTCGCCGCAAGCGCAGATATGGCAAAAATGCCATACAGTACTTTTTTCATAACAATTTCCCTTCAATGAATGAATGGAGATTTGCCCAAAAAGAAATTCAGGCGGATTCGAGTATACACAACTAAAGCAGGCGGATTGCCGTACGGGGAAATAGCGAGACGGTTTTAGGATAAATGGATGAAACGAAATGTCAGCGGATAAAAAACATTAATCAAGACGTATAAATTCAATGATTTATAATATAATAAAATATCAGCAAGTCTCCGTATTTTCCTAAAATAACCCTTAGTCATTAACCGGGTAATCGGCCTTTTCGGATTAAACTCAGAATAGAAATTTGCGCCAGGTAACGGACAACCGGAATTATCCGATAAAAAAATGCCGGCATTTCGCCGGCATTGTTCAGGGAATATTAATTATCCACGCCAGGATTTATAGCGATTAATCAGACCATTTGTTGAACTGTCATGGCTGTTAATATCTTTATCGTCGCCCAGCTCAGGCAGGATGCGGTTCGCCAGCTGTTTGCCCAGCTCAACGCCCCACTGATCGAAGGTGAAGATATTCAGGATCGCGCCCTGAGTGAAAATTTTGTGCTCATACAGGGCAATCAACGCACCCAGGCTGAACGGCGTGATTTCGCGCAGCAGGATGGAGTTGGTTGGGCGGTTGCCTTCGAAGACTTTGAACGGCACCACGTGGTCCAGCGTGGCCGGATCTTTACCCTGGTCACGATATTCCTGCTCAACCACGTCGCGGGCTTTACCAAACGCCAGCGCTTCGGTCTGCGCGAAGAAGTTAGACAGCAGTTTCTGGTGATGGTCGGACAGCGCGTTGTGGGTCTGCGCCGGCGCGATGAAATCACATGGGACCATTTTGGTGCCCTGGTGAATCAGCTGATAGAACGCGTGCTGACCGTTGGTGCCCGGCTCGCCCCAGATGATTGGCCCGGTCTGGTAATCCACCGCGTTGCCGTTACGGTCAACGTATTTGCCGTTGGATTCCATGTTGCCCTGCTGGAAGTACGCCGCGAAGCGGTGCATGTACTGGTCGTACGGCAGGATCGCTTCGGTTTCTGCGCCGAAGAAGTTGTTGTACCAGATACCGATCAGCGCCAGCAGCACCGGCAGGTTTTTTTCAGCCGGAGTGGTGGAGAAGTGCTTGTCCATCGCGTGCGCGCCAGAGAGCAGCTCAACGAAGTTGTCGTAACCTACGGACAGGATGATCGACAGACCAATCGCTGACCACAGGGAGTAACGACCGCCGACCCAATCCCAGAACTCGAACATGTTCGCGGTATCGATGCCGAACTCGCCCACGGCTTTACCGTTGGTGGAGAGCGCCGCGAAGTGTTTGGCGACGTGTTTGTTATCGCCCGCCGTTGCCAGGAACCAGTCGCGCGCGCTGTGAGCGTTGGTCATGGTCTCTTGCGTGGTGAAGGTTTTAGAGGCGACCAGGAACAGGGTGGTTTCCGGGTTCACTTTTTTCAGCACTTCAGCGATGTGGGTGCCATCGACGTTGGAAACGAAGTGCATGTTCAGATGATTTTTGTACGGACGCAGCGCTTCGGTCACCATGAACGGGCCGAGGTCAGAACCGCCGATACCGATGTTCACGACGTCAGTGATCGCTTTGCCAGTGTAGCCTATCCAGCTACCGGAGATAATGGCTTCGGAGAAGGTTTTCATCTTCTCGAGCACGGCGTTCACTTCCGGCATCACATCTTTGCCGTCGACGATAATCGGAGTATTGCTACGGTTACGCAGCGCGACATGCAGCACAGCGCGGTCTTCGGTGCGGTTGATCTTCTCGCCGGAGAACATGGACTTGATGGCACCTGCCAGATCGGTCTCTTTCGCCAAATCCTGCAGTTTTGCCAGCGTCTCTTCGGTGATGCGGTTTTTGGAGAAGTCCACCAGCATCTGATCGTCGAAGGTAGCGGAGAATTTGCTGAAACGGTCGCCGTCTTTCGCGAACAGGTCCGCGATGGTGACGTCTTTCATTTCGTCGAAGTGTTTTTGTAGTGCCTGCCAGGCAGTGGTCTGCGTTGGATTGATGTTTTTCATTAGCAATACTCTTGTGATTTGAGAATTGTGACTGCCGTCGATTGTAGCGCCTGTAAACAGAAATTGTGATGGTTTTTATGCCATTGCCCTGGTCTGCATCAAACGGGCGTGAAAAGTCCCAAAAGTATAGCCGCTACAGCCAGCCCCATCGCGGTGGAATGTCCTTCGGATCGCCGTAAAACGAGGGATAAAATAATGGCTTGTTATTAGTCCTGTTACTGAGGGGTACCCCCCCATGAAAAATCCGCATAATCCCAGCGTTGACAGGACTCCCCCCGCATTTTATTTATAGGGCGGTATTTGCGCCTGCACCTGTCATCGTTTCGTTCTTGTGCCAAGGTCGCTTTATTCTTTCCCTGACACGAGGATGTTATGACGAGTTTTGTTGTCGCCAAATTTGGCGGTACCAGTGTGGCCGATTACGACGCCATGAACCGCAGCGCCGACGTGGTGCTGGCCGATCCGACGACCCGCCTGGTAGTGCTTTCTGCCTCTGCTGGCGTGACCAATCTGCTGGTGGCCCTGTCAGAAGGACTGGAAGCGACCGAGCGCTTTGTGAAGCTCGACGCGCTGCGCAAAATTCAGTTCGATATCCTCGAGCGTATGAAGAACCCGCAGGTGATTCGTGAGGAAGTCGAACGCCTGCTGGAAAATATCACCACCCTGGCAGAAGCCGCTTCTCTGGCGACCTCGACCGCACTGACCGACGAACTGGTGAGCCACGGCGAGCTGATGTCGACGCTGCTGTTCGTTGAAATTCTGCGTGAACGCGACGTGCTGGCGCAGTGGTTTGACGTGCGTAAAGTCATGCGCACCAGCGACCGCTTTGGCCGCGCAGAACCGGACGTGGCGACCCTTTCCGAATTGTCGAAACAACAGCTGGCGCCGCGCCTGGCCGAGGGAATTGTCATTACTCAGGGCTTTATCGGCAGCGAAGCTAAAGGCCGCACCACCACGCTTGGCCGTGGCGGCAGTGACTACACGGCTGCGCTGCTGGGTGAAGCGTTGTACGCTACCCGCGTGGATATCTGGACCGATGTCCCAGGCATCTATACCACCGATCCGCGCGTGGTGCCTGCCGCAAAACGTATTGATGTGATCGCCTTTGAAGAGGCCGCCGAAATGGCGACATTTGGCGCGAAAGTGTTACATCCAGCCACTTTACTGCCTGCGGTTCGCAGCGATATTCCGGTGTTTGTCGGCTCGAGCAAAGATCCTAAAGCGGGCGGAACACTGGTCTGTAAAAACACCGAAAATCCACCGCTGTTCCGCGCGCTGGCGCTGCGTCGCAAGCAGACGCTGGTTACGCTGCACAGCCTGAATATGCTGCACTCCCGCGGTTTCCTGGCGGAAGTGTTCGGGATTCTGGCGCGCCATAATATCTCCGTGGATTTGATCACCACCTCAGAGGTAAGCATTGCGCTGACGCTGGACACCACTGGCTCTACGTCGACGGGCGATACCCTGCTGACGCAATCCCTGCTGATGGAACTTTCCGCTCTGTGCCGCGTGGAAGTTGAAGAGAATCTGGCCCTGGTGGCGATTATCGGCAACCAGCTGTCACGCGCCTGCGGCGTGGGCAAAGAGGTCTTTGGCGTGCTGGACCCGTTCAATATCCGCATGATTTGCTACGGTGCATCCAGCTACAACCTGTGCTTCCTGGTCCCGGGCCACGAAGCCGAGCAGGTCGTGCAGAAACTTCACCATAATTTGTTTGAATAAAATTCCTTAGCACGATAAACAATACCTATAGCCGGGCTCGAACCCGGCTTTTTTATAACTAAATAACACAACGACAATACTGCAAGGAATTCACTATGTTATCCGCAATCACGCGGCTGTTCCCGCTCTGGGCGCTGCTGCTCTCTGTTCTCGCTTATTACACGCCCTCGACCTTTACCCCGGTTGGCCCGTGGGTCACGACGCTGCTGATGCTGATCATGCTCGGCATGGGCGTGCATCTGAAAATCGACGATTTTAAACGCGTGCTGTCGCGCCCGGCGCCGGTCGCGGCGGGGATTTTCCTGCACTATCTGGTGATGCCCCTCGCCGCCTGGCTGCTGGCAATGGCCTTTAAAATGCCGCCGGATTTATCTGCCGGTATGGTGCTGGTAGGCAGCGTTGCCAGCGGGACGGCGTCGAATGTGATGATCTACCTGGCCAAAGGCGACGTGGCGCTGTCAGTCACCATCTCGTCGGTCTCAACGCTGGTGGGGGTGATTGCCACGCCGCTGCTGACACGTCTGTACGTGGATGCGCATATTCAGGTGGACGTGATGGGGATGCTGCTGTCGATCCTGCAAATCGTGGTGATTCCCATTGCGCTCGGACTGGTTATCCATCACCTGTTCCCGCGCGTCGTGAAGGCTGTGGAACCCTATTTGCCTGCTTTTTCGATGGTCTGCATTCTGGCGATCATCAGCGCCGTGGTAGCCGGTTCTGCCTCGCACATTGCGTCGGTTGGTTTTGTGGTGATCATCGCGGTGATTCTGCATAACACTATCGGTCTGCTGGGCGGCTACTGGGGCGGGAAGCTGTTTGGCTTTGATGAATCGACCTGCCGTACGCTGGCGATTGAAGTGGGGATGCAGAACTCAGGCCTTGCGGCAGCGCTCGGTAAGATCTACTTCTCCCCTCTCGCGGCGCTGCCTGGCGCACTGTTCTCGGTGTGGCATAACCTGTCCGGCTCGCTGCTGGCGGGTTACTGGTCAGGAAAACCGATTGAAGCGCAGCCGAAAAAAGAAGTGATCAAAGAAAACTAATTCTCTTCGCGCAAACCCCGGCTTGCTTTACACTGAAGCCTCTACTCTCAAGAGGCTTCAGGTATGTCCACACCGAGATTGACCCAGAAAGACATGACGGAAGGCGAGCAGCGCGAGCTGAAAACCCTGCTCGATCGCGCACGGATTGCACATGGTCGTACTCTGACAAACGCTGAAACCAATCAGGTGAAAAAAGAGTACATCGACAAGCTGATGGCCGAGCGTGAAGTCGAAGCGAAGAAAGCCCGCAAACTCAAAAAAGCGCAGGCTTATAAGCCAGATAAGGAATCCACGTTCTCGTGGACTGCCAATACTTCACCCCGTGGAAGGCGCTAATTTAGCGCCCTTTCTTTTTACGGCCTGGCTGTACGAAGCGTTTCCCGGCAGGTTTGTTGCGCTCTTTTTCTGTGGATTTCGGCGCGCTGACCACAGGCCGTTTTATCCCCTGGGTTTTCGGTTTCGCTTTGGCTTTCGGCTTAGCCTCGGAAGACGACCCTTCAATCAGCTTAAACAGCTCAATCAGCTCATCCCCGGTCAGATCGCGCCATTCTCCCTGCGGGATACCGGAAACGCTGACGTTCATGATGCGCGTACGCTCAAGCTTCGTGACCTCAAAACCAAAATGCTCGCACATACGGCGGATTTGACGGTTTAAGCCCTGCACCAGGGTAATGCGGAACGTGAACGGCGCCTCTTTTTTAACTTTGCACTTCTTGGTGACGGTGCCCAAAATCGGCACGCCCGCGCCCATACCGCGAATAAAATCATCCGTGACAGGCTTGTTGACCGTCACCAGATACTCTTTCTCATGATCGTTACCGGCACGCAGGATTTTGTTCACCAGATCGCCGTGGTTGGTGAGGAAAATTAACCCCTGCGAGTCTTTGTCCAGACGCCCAATCGGGAAGATACGGCTGCTGTGGTTGACGAAATCGACGATGTTATCCCGCTCGCCATCTTCCGTGGTGCTGACAATGCCGACCGGCTTGTTCAACGCGATAAACACCAGATCTTCTTCATCTCGCGGCTCGATCAGCTGACCATTCACTTTCACTACGTCGCCAGGCACAACCTGATCGCCAATGGTGGCGCGCTTGCCATTGAGGAAGACGTTGCCTTGCTCGATGTAACGGTCAGCCTCACGACGCGAGCAAATTCCGCTCTCGCTAATGTATTTGTTTAATCGGGTTGATTGGGTGGGCAGCATAATTTCTCCTTAATGGGCGAAATATACCTTAGGTTTGGGCTGGTAAAAAGATTAGCCAGTAAAAACTGACTTTCGCTATTACAGCTTGCGAGGCGGCTTCAGAATCTGCGTTCTGCTCATTTATCACATGGCAATTTTCTTCTATTTTTCTCGCCAATAGTTCGTTCTGAATGTAGTTTAAAAACCACATGGAGTAGTATGAAGGAAATTATCCAGACTGAGAGTTTCCAACGATGGGAGCGGAACCTAAAAGATAAGCGAGCGAAGACGCTGATAGCGACCCGGCTGTTTCGATTAGCGAATGGCTTGCCAGGCGATGTGAAATCTGTCGGCGAAGGCATCTGTGAGTTGCGGGTTCATTATGGCCCGGGCTTTCGAATCTATTTCAAACAGCATGGGGATGTTCTTCTCATCCTGCTAAGCGGTGGTGACAAAAGCAGCCAGGCTCAAGATATCTATCTGGCGAAGACGCTCGCCAAAACACTCGACCTCAAGGAGTTGATAGACCATGAATAAATTGACGTCTTACGATCCCGCCGATGCACTGGTCGATGATGATGAAGTGGCTGTGTTTATGGCCGATGCACTGGAAACGGGTGATGCTGCCTATATCGCAAAAGCTCTAGGCGTTATTGCCCGGGCAAAAGGTATGGGCCAAATCGCCGAACAGACGGGTTTATCCCGGGAACAGCTCTACCGCTCTTTTAGTGAAAAAGGAAACCCAACGCTCAAAACCACGTTGGCGGTCATGAAAGCGCTGGGTCTCGGATTAACGCTCAGAAGCGCAAAAAACTAATACTCATCCCTATCGTCATCTTCGTCCGGCTGTTCCATGACGCTGTAGGCTACTGAGCAGAACAATGAGTTGAGACGTTTCATATCGCCAAGCAGCCCCAGGTGAAGGGAGCTGGTTTCGATACTTTGCACGTTCTGCTGATGCAGGCGATCAACGTGGGCGTGAGAGTAACGGCGGTTGAGAATGCGGAAACGGTGCTTGTTGCGGCGCAGACGACGGGCACTCGGCACGTCGCCGGAGAAGAAGACCGACATCGCCAGCTGCAGGTTGCTGAGCAGTTGATCCTGCAGCGTGTCCAGCTCCACGACGCCTTCCAGGGAGAACGCCCGACGGGCAGCCAGTGATTTATCGGCGATTTCGCTGCCCATGCGTTCGACAATATCCGATGCCTGCTCAAGGTTGAACGACATCTCGATAATCTCCGCCCAACGGCGGGACTCCTCTTCTGCCAGTTCATCCTGCGGCATCCGGGCCAGATAGAGTTTGATGGCGGTGTAAAGCACGTTGATGTCGTCAGCCAGCTTGCGCAGCTCTTTCTCTTCGCGCGGTTCACCGTGCATGACTTTTTTCAGGCCATCCAGCATGGTCTCCATCGCATCGCCCATGCGCAGGGTTTCACGGGCGGCATTCGCCAGCGCCAGCGCCGGGGTATCCAGCGCCGAGGTGTCGAGATGCTTCGGTTTCAGACGAGCGTCCAGCTCGGGTTCATCACGAATCATGCGCTTACAGAATCGCGCCATCGGCCCGGCGAACGGCACCATCGCCAGACAGCGCACCAGGTTGTAGAAGACATGGAAGTAGATCACCAGCTCGGCTTTCGGTAGCGGCAGGTTATCCATCAGGTTCGCCAGCGGATGGACAAACGGCAGGATTACCAGGCTGCCCACCAGCTTGAACAGCAAACTCCCAAGCGCCACGCGGCGGGCAGCGGCATTTGCGCCGCTGTTGTTGAGCATCGCCAGCAGACCAGAGCCAAGGTTCGCGCCGATCACCAGGCACAGCGCGACCGGGAAGGAGATCGCCCCGGCGGTGGTTAGCGTCGCGGTGAGCAGCACTGCCGCGAGGCTGGAGTAGCTGATAATGGCGAACACCGCGCCAATCAGCGCATCGAGCATAATATCGCCCGTCAGCGAGGCGAAAATCACCTGCACGCCGTTGGCCTGGGTGATCGGCGTGACCGCCTGAACGATAAGTTCCAGCGCCAGCAGAATCAGCCCGAGGCCAATTCCCACGCGGCCCAACTGCCCTTCACGCGTCTGTTTGCGGCCGAGGAAGAAGATCACGCCGATGAAAATCAGCAGCGGCGAAAGCCAGGAGAGATCGAAGGTCAGGATTCGCGCCATTAGCGCGGTCCCGACGTCTGCGCCCAGCACGATAACTAACGCCGGAGTGAGCGCCACCAGGTCCTGCGCCACAAACGAGGTGACGAGCATGGTGGTGGCGTTACTGCTTTGCACAAGGGCGGTGACGCCGATGCCCGCACAGAAGGCGAGCGGTTTTTTCTCAACGCTGCGGCTGAGGACGGTGCGTAAGCGTGCGCCAAATACGCGCATCACGCCGGTACGGACAATGTGCGTGCCCCAGACCAGCAGAGCGACGGCCGATAGCAGGTGTAACAGTGTCAGCACGGAAGTGGGTTCTCCTTATTGTTGTCGGTTATCCTTTGGCTTCTTTGCCGGGCGGTACTGCGTTTGCCCAGCCTACGGTCTTTTGTAGGCCCGGTAAGCGAAGCGCCACCGGGCTGAGTTTTTTAAGTATAAGAGTTATTGCGACAGAAAGAGACAGGGCGCCCGATGAGCGCCCTGTTTGTTGTAAGGAAAAGTGAAATCAGTCGGCGTCGTAGCCCAGATTTGGGGCCAACCAGCGTTCCACTTCTGAGACGCTCATCCCCTTACGCAGCGCATAGTCTTCCACCTGATCGCGCTGGATTTGCGCCACCGCGTAGTATTTGCTGTCAGGATGGCTGAAATACCAGCCTGAAACGGACGCTCCCGGCCACATGGCGTAGGATTCGGTCAGTTTCATACCGGTGTGAGTTTCGACATCCAGAAGTTGCCAGATGGTGCCCTTTTCCGTGTGTTCCGGGCACGCCGGATAACCCGGTGCCGGGCGAATGCCCTGGTAGTTTTCACGGATCAGCTCCTCGTTGCTGAGGTTCTCATTCGCAGCATAACCCCAGTGAACTTTACGTACCCGCTCATGCAGGTATTCCGCGAACGCTTCTGCCAGGCGATCGGCGAGGGCTTTCAGCATAATTTTGTTGTAATCGTCGTGCTGCGCCTCGTACGCGTCAGCGAGCGCGTCCTCCTCCAGCCCACCGGTGACAGCAAACGCGCCGATGTAGTCCGCTTTGCCACTGAGTTTTGGCGCCACGAAATCGGCCAGACAGTAGTTGGCAAAACCGACTTTCTCGGTTTGCTGACGCAAATGACGGCTCACCGCCAGCACGTTGGTGCGGGTTTCATCGCGATAAATTTCGATGTCATCCCCGATACGGTTCGCCGGGAACAGGCCCACAACGCCGCGTGGATTGAGGCTCTTTTCAGCACTTAACTGGTCGAGCAAATCGTTGGCGTCTTTAAACAGGCGCTGCGCCTCTTCACCGACCACCTCATCTTCCAGAATGCGCGGGTATTTTCCGGCCAGCGACCAGGTCATGAAGAACGGCGTCCAGTCGATGTAATTGCGCAGCGTTTCAATACTGGCGGTGACTTCCTGCACGCCCAGACGGTGCGCCACCGGTGGCGTGTAGCTTGACCAGTCGAACGCCAGATCGTTTTCGCGTGCCGCAGCCAACGTTACCGGCGGGGTGCGCGGTTTTTTGCGGGCGTGCTGGATGCGAACGGTGTCGTACTCTTTGCGGGTTCGGGCGACAAAATCGTCGCGCTGCGTCGCAGAAAGCAGAGCTGACACCACGCCCACGGTACGCGAAGCGTTCTGCACGTAGACCGTCGGCCCACTGTAGTTCTGCTCGATTTTTACCGCCGTATGCGCTTTCGAAGTGGTCGCGCCGCCAATCAGCAGCGGAATGGTAAAGCCCTGGCGCTCCATCTCTTTCGCCACGTTGACCATTTCGTCCAGCGACGGGGTGATCAGCCCGGAGAGGCCGATCAGATCCGCGTTCACCTCGCGCGCGGTTTTGAGGATTTTGTCCGCCGGAACCATCACGCCCAAATCGATGATTTCGTAGTTATTACACTGCAGCACCACGCCGACGATATTTTTGCCGATGTCGTGCACGTCGCCTTTGACGGTCGCGATCACCATCTTGCCGTTGGTGGAACCTTTCTCTTTGCTGGCCTCAATGTACGGCTCAAGATAGGCCACCGCCTGCTTCATCACGCGCGCGGATTTCACCACCTGCGGTAGGAACATTTTGCCCTCGCCGAACAGGTCGCCGACCACGTTCATACCGTCCATCAGCGGGCCTTCGATCACCTCAATCGGACGTGTGGAGAGCTGACGCGCCTCTTCCGTATCCAGCTCGATAAACTCGGTAATGCCTTTGACCAGCGAATATTCCAGACGCTTTTTCACGTCCCAGGCGCGCCACTCAGCCTGCTGAACTTTCACGCTTTCATCGCTTTTACTGCCGCGATATTTCTCCGCCAGATCCAGCATCCGCTCGGTGGAGTCGTCGCGGCGGTTGAGGATCACATCTTCCACCGCGTCGCGCAGTTCGGCGGGCAGGTCGTCGTAAATCGCCAGCTGTCCGGCGTTGACGATCCCCATGTCCATGCCGTTGCGAATGGCGTAGTACAGGAACACGGCGTGGATCGCTTCACGCACCGGGTCGTTACCGCGGAACGAGAACGACACGTTGGAGACGCCGCCGGAAATCAGGGCGTGTGGCAGTTCGCGTTTAATATCTTCGCACGCGCCGATAAAGTCCTGCGCGTAGTTGTTGTGCTCTTCGATCCCGGTCGCGACGGCGAAGATATTGGGGTCGAAAATGATGTCTTCTGGCGGGAAACCGACCTCTTCGGTCAGGATCTTGTACGCCCGACGGCAAATTTCAATCTTGCGTTCGCGGGTGTCGGCCTGGCCGACTTCGTCAAAGGCCATCACCACCACAGCGGCACCATAACGGCGCACCAGTTTGGCGTGGTGGATGAATGGCTCGATACCCTCTTTCATTGAGATCGAGTTGACGATGCCCTTGCCCTGAATGCACTTCAGCCCTTTTTCGATGACCTCCCATTTGGAGGAGTCAATCATGATCGGCACGCGGGCGATGTCCGGCTCACCGGCAATCAGGTTCAGGAATCGCACCATCGCCGCTTCGGCGTCGAGCATCCCTTCATCCATATTGATGTCGATGATCTGCGCGCCGCTTTCCACCTGCTGGCGGGCGACGTCCAGCGCTTCGCTGTATTTCTCTTCTTTGATCAGGCGCTTGAACTTCGCAGAACCGGTAACGTTAGTCCGTTCACCGACGTTCACAAACAGGCTGTCATCGGCAATCGTGAGCGGCTCAAGACCGGCCAGACGACAGGCAACGGGAAGCTTGGGCAACTGGCGCGGCGGTAAACCTGCCACTGCGTTGCTCATGGCAGCGATGTGTTCCGGCGTGGTGCCACAGCAGCCCCCGACGATGTTCAGAAAGCCCGACTCGGCCCACTCGCGGATCTGCGCGGCCATAGTCGTCGCATCAAGATCGTATTCGCCAAAGGCGTTTGGCAATCCGGCGTTCGGGTGCGCGGTCACATAGCACTCAGCGATGCGGGAAAGTTCCTGTACATACTGGCGCAGTTCGTCCGGGCCGAGCGCACAGTTCAGGCCGAAGGTGAGCGCATCGGCGTGACGCAGGGAGTTGTAAAACGCTTCCGTCGTCTGCCCCGAAAGGGTACGCCCGGAGGCGTCAGTGATGGTGCCGGAGATCATGATCGGCAAATCGACGCCCAGCGCTTCCATCTCTTCTTTCACCGCAAAGATCGCGGCTTTAGCGTTAAGGGTATCGAAAACTGTTTCAATCATGATCAGATCGGAACCGCCTTCCACCAGCGCTTTGGTCGATTCACGATAGGCGGCAACCAGCTGGTCAAAGGTGACGTTGCGGTAGGCCGGGTCGTTGACGTCAGGTGAAATTGAGGCGGTACGGTTAGTCGGGCCAAGCACCCCGGCGACGTAGCGCGGTTTTTCCGGTGTGCGGGCAGTCCATGCATCGGCGCAAGCACGCGCCAGTCGGGCGGCCTCGAAGTTGATTTCCGCCGACAGGGATTCCATCTGGTAATCCGCCATAGCGATGGTGGTCGAGTTGAAGGTGTTGGTTTCAACGATGTCCGCGCCCGCCTCGAAATAGGCGTTATGAATCGCCGCGATGACATCCGGTTTACTCAGCACCAGCAGGTCATTGTTGCCTTTCAGGTCGCAGGGCCAGTCGGCGAAACGCTCGCCGCGGAAATCCTCTTCACTGAGACGATAGCTCTGGATCATGGTGCCCATGCCGCCGTCCAGCACCAGAATTCGTTCATTTAACTGCGCACGCAGTTGATCTACTTTGCTGCTCACACTCGCTCCCGACAACACTCAACAAGGCCAAAAGGCTGCGGTCCATACTGGCATAATCTCGCAGGGGGGAGAAGTCACGCAGCGTTAACATGAGACATGTTCACTATCACTCCTCCGATCAGTCAGGATAACGGTTGCAAATTCACCAAATAAAACGAAAATGATTTCCACGATACAGAAAAAGGAATCCGTCATGGTCGCCACCGTTCCCGCAAAACGCGGCAGAAAACCTGCTGCCACCACCGCGCCGCCAGGCGGACAAGTTCAGTCGCTGACGCGCGGATTAAAGCTGCTGGAATGGATTGCGGAATCCCACAGCAGCGTAGCTCTGACCGAGCTGGCGCAGCAGGCTGGTTTGCCGAACTCCACGACGCATCGCCTGTTGAGCACCATGCAGCAGCTCGGTTTTGTCCGCCAGGTGGGCGACCTGGGCCACTGGTCGGTTGGCGCACATGCATTTATCGTCGGCAGCAGCTTTTTGCAAAGCCGAAATCTGCTCGCGATTGTTCACCCTATCCTGCGCAAACTGATGGAAGATTCTGGCGAGACGGTCAATATGGCGGTGCTCGACCAGAGCGACCATCAGGCGATTATCATTGACCAGGTGCAGTGTACACAGCTAATGCGCATGTCTGCGCCGATTGGTGGCAAGCTGCCAATGCATGCCTCCGGCGCGGGAAAGGCGTTTCTGTCGCAGCTCAGCGAGGAGCAAGTCACTGGCCTGCTGCATCGCAAAGGGCTGCACGCATATACCCACGCGACGCTGGTTTCTCCCCTGCATCTGAAGGAAGATTTAGCGCAGACACGCAAGCGCGGCTATTCGTTTGATGATGAAGAACACGCCCTGGGACTGCGCTGCATTGCGGCCTGCATTTTTGATGAGCATCGCGAACCGTTCGCGGCGATCTCCATTTCCGGACCTATTTCCCGCATCACTGATGACCGTGTGACCGAGCTGGGTGCGCTGGTGATCAAAGCGGCGAAGGAAGTGACGCTGGCGTATGGTGGGATTCGTTAAGATGTTTTGCCCGGCGGCGCTTCGCTTGCACGGGCCTGGAAAAGACGAGTAGGCCGGGTAAGGCGTAGCCGCCACCCGGCTTTTATCGGCACCGGTTCCGGAGTTGCCCGGTGGCGCTGTGCTTACCGGGCCTACAAAACCTGAACGTAGGCCGGGTTAGGTGTTGCCGCCACCCGGCATTACATCGCGTATCGAATGCTAAAACGCTGCCGCCTGCGGTAAGCGTATACATCTTCAACATAGCCATTTTTAATGCGGGTTTGTAGGCTGCGCCAGTAGTCGGCACGGAACAGGTCGTCGTGCATCTCTTCAAACAACGGCCCGATGCGCGGGTCGGCGCACAGCCAGTGGCGAAACTCCTCCGGGAAGACATCGCCCGGCGAGACGCTGTACCACGGCTCACTGGCCAGTTCATCCTCCGGATAACGAGCGGCTGGGATATCGCGGAAATTCACCTCGGTCATGTAGCAAATTTCATCGTAATCGTAGAACACCACGCGCCCGTGACGGGTTACACCGAAGTTTTTAAACAACATATCGCCGGGGAAAATATTGGCCGCCGCGAGCTGACGTATAGCGTTTCCGTACTCTTCAATTGCATCACGCAACGCCTGCCCGTCCACCTGCTCCAGCCAGATATTGAGCGGCACCATCCGCCGTTCAATATATAAATGGCTGATGGCAATTTTATCACCCATATCGGTGATTTTGCCCGGTGCCTCCTGTAGCAGTAACGCCATCAGTGCCGGAGCGATCTGGCGTTTCTCCAGTACAAAATTTTCAAACTCCTGAGTGTCCGCCATACGTCCGACGCGATCGTGCTCTTTAACCAGCTGATAGCACGCGCGGACGTGCGCCGCCGTCATCTCTTTTTGCGGGGCGAATTTATCTTTAATGACCTTAAAGACGCGATCAAAACCGGGCAACGTGAAGACCAACATCACCATCCCGCGAATGCCGGGGGCTTCGATGAACTGCTCGTCGGTGCTGGTGATGTAGTGCAGGTATTCGCGATAGCTTTCCGTTTTCGCGTGTTTCTGACAGCCAATCGCCATATACAGTTCGGCGGTGGTTTTGACGGGCAGTAGCTCGCGAAGCCACTCAACCAGCGCGGCGGGATGCGGGGCATAGACCATGAAATAGGAGCGGGCGAAGCCGAAAACAATGCTCGCCTCAGCGCTGGTCGTCAGGCAGGCGTCGACGAAAAGCTCGCCGTCATCCGTGCGATGAATCGGTAGCAGAAAGGGGATCGTAGCCGTGGGCGAGATCAGTTTCCCGACCAACCAGGCCGCTTTATTACGGAAAAACAGCTCGTTAGCCACCTGCAAATGGCTGCGCTGGAGCACTTCTGCGCCGAAGGTTTCCGTCAGATGAGCGATGATGTAACCCACATCGCGCGCTTTGTTTTGCCACGGCAGACGCAGGGGTAAATCCGAGAGCATTTTGCTTAACAGGCTTTCCCAGCCGTGCTCCGGGAAGAAATCCTTCGACAGCGGGCGCGGGATCGTACGGAAGCGACGCTCAGGCTGAGAGCTGAAAATAAATAACCGCTCAGGAGATAGCGAGCGGTGGTCAAATAACCGACAATAGACGGAGTTGAAAAAGCTCTCCGCAATTTCGAAGCGCGGGTAATCCGGTAATAAATGGGTGTAGTGGTCTTTTACGCGTAGCAGAAAATCGGCGTCGGGGCTTTTACCGTCGGTGATGCAGCGCAGTTGTTCTACCACCAGACCGACGTGATGATCGTAAAGATGAATGCGCTGCTTCATCGCCTGCTGAACGGCGTGCCAGTCGGCATGTTCAAAGCGCTGCTGCGCGCCGGAAGTCACTTCCAGAAAACGGCCATACTGCGCGTCAAAGCCCTGCAGGATGGTTTGTGCAATCAGTAACTCCAGGCCTCGCGACATGCATTTCCCCCATCATCATGCGGGTATCGCCGGATGGCGCATTCGCTTATCCGGCCTACGGACCCCTGTAGGCCCGGCAAGCGGAGCGCCGCCGGGCAATCAGATTCAGAATTGTGACTCTTCCGTCGACCCTGTCAGCGCAGTCACCGAGGACGCGCCGCCCTGAATGATGGTAGTCACTTTGTCGAAGTAGCCCGTGCCCACTTCCTGCTGGTGAGAGGCGAAGGTGTAACCCTCTTTGCTCGCCGCGAATTCCGGCTGCTGTACTTTTTCCACATAGTGCTTCATGCCCTCGCCCTGCGCGTAGGCATGGGCCAGGTCGAACATGTTGAACCACATACTGTGGATGCCCGCGAGGGTGATGAACTGGTATTTGTAGCCCATTTCAGACAGTTGCTGCTGGAAGCTGGCGATAGTTTTATCGTCCAGATTCTTCTGCCAGTTGAAGGACGGCGAGCAGTTGTATGCCAGCAGTTTGCCCGGATATTTGGCATGGATCGCATCGGCAAAGCGTTTTGCCAGCGCCAGGTCCGGCGTAGAGGTTTCACACCACACCAGGTCGGCGTACGGCGCATAAGCCAGACCACGGCTGATGGCCTGCTCAATCCCCGCGTGAGTCCGGTAGAACCCTTCGCTGGTGCGCTCGCCGGTGATGAATTCGCTGTCGTACGGGTCGCAGTCGGAGGTAATCAGATCCGCCGCATCCGCATCGGTACGGGCGATAACCAGCGTCGGCACACCCAGCACATCCGCCGCCAGACGCGCGGCAACCAGCTTCTGGATCGCTTCCTGCGTCGGGACCAGCACTTTACCGCCCATATGACCGCATTTCTTCACGGACGCCAGCTGATCTTCAAAGTGAACTGCCGCTGCACCGGCTTCAATCATGGATTTCATCAGCTCAAAGGCATTCAGCACGCCGCCAAAGCCCGCTTCGGCATCGGCCACGATCGGCAGGAAATAGTCGACGAAACGTGGATCGTTCGGTTCGATTCCGGACGCCCACTGGATCTGATCCGCACGGCGGAAGGTGTTGTTGATCCGATCCACCACCGACGGCACCGAGTTAGCCGGATAAAGCGACTGGTCCGGATACATACTGGACGCCAGGTTGGCGTCAGCTGCCACCTGCCAGCCGGACAGATAAATCGCTTCGATACCCGCTTTCGCCTGCTGCAACGCCTGACCACCGGTCAAGGCACCGAGGCTGTTGATGTATCCTTTTTTCGATTCACCGTGCAGCAGACGCCACATTTTCGCCGCACCAAGCTGCGCCAGCGTGCATTCCGGGTTGACCGAACCACGCAGTTTCACCACTTCCTCTGCGCTGTACGGGCGGTTGATGCCTTCCCAGCGCGGTTGAGTCCACTCTTTTTGTAATTCTTCGATTTGTTGGGTACGGGTTTTCATGTGCAGATGCTCCATATTGTTATGTGGTGGGTTCAGGCCAGCAGGCGGTAGCCGGGCAGAGTTAAGAAATCAATCAGTTCGTCGGAAGTGGTGATTTGCTCCATCAGACGTGCGGCATCGTCAAAACGGCCGCTACTGAAGCGGTGTTCGCCCAGCTCGTCCTGAATCACCAGCATCTCTTCGGCGAGCATCTGGCGGAACAGAGATTTGGTCACTGGTTTACCGTTGTTGAGCGCTTTCTGGTGGTGGATCCACTGCCAGATGGAGGTGCGGGAGATCTCCGCCGTGGCGGCGTCTTCCATCAGGCCGTAAATCGGGACGCAGCCATTGCCCGAGATCCAGGCCTCGATGTACTGAACCGCTACGCGAATATTGGCGCGCATACCGGCTTCGGTGCGTTCCCCCTCGCAGGGCGCCAGCAGCTGTTCAGCCGTAATCAACGCATCGTCTTCTCGGGTAACGAACAGCTGATTTTTGTTATCACCCAGCACGCTGTTGAAGACCTCCATCGCCGTGTCTGCCAGGCCAGGATGGGCAACCCAGGTGCCATCGTGACCATTGCGGGCTTCCAGCTCTTTATCCGCCTTCACTTTGGTCAGGACCTGATTGTTGCGCTCGGCATCTTTACTCGGAATAAACGCCGCCATACCGCCCATCGCGAACGCACCGCGCTTGTGGCAAGTCTTGATCAGCAGCCGCGAGTAGGCGCTGAGGAACGGTTTGTCCATAGTGACCGCCTGACGGTCAGGTAGTACGCGGTCCGGGTGATTTTTCAGGGTTTTGATGTAGCTGAAAATGTAATCCCAGCGTCCGCAGTTCAGGCCGACGATGTGGTCGCGCAGAGCGTGCAGGATTTCATCCATCTGGAAGACAGCCGGCAGCGTTTCGATCAACAAAGTGGCTTTAATGGTGCCGCGCGGCAGATTGAAGCGATCTTCCGTGTAGCTAAAGACTTCACTCCACCAGGCCGCTTCCTGCCATGACTGCGTTTTTGGCAGGTAGAAATAAGGACCGCTGCCTTTAGCCAGCAGGCTTTTGTAGTTATGGAAGAAGTAGAGCGCAAAATCAAACAGGCTGCCGGGAATGGCTTCGTTGCGCCATGTTACGTGTTTTTCGGGCAGATGAAGGCCGCGCACGCGACAAATCAGGACCGCTGGATTGGGTTTGAGTTGATAGATTTTTCCGGCTTCGTTGGTATAGCTGATAGTGCCATTCACCGCATCGCGCAGGTTGATTTGCCCCTCGATCACTTTACGCCAGTCCGGCGCCAGCGAATCTTCGAAGTCGGCCATAAAGACTTTTACGTTGGCATTCATGGCGTTAATCACCATTTTGCGCTCGACCGGGCCGGTGATTTCGACGCGACGATCTTGTAAATCCTGCGGGATTCCACGAATATTCCACTCTGATTCACGAATGGAAGCGGTTTCCGAAATGAATCCTGGCAGCTTGCCGTTGTCGATTTCCTGCTGTTGCTGGATACGAGCGGCCAGCAATTTATTGCGCTTTGGTGCGAAGCGCGTCACCAGCTCAGTCAGAAACTCGACGGCATCTGGCGTTAAAACCTGCTGTTCCTGCTCACCATAAGGTTGGTTAAACGCCAGTTCATCGGCGGTCGTTGCCTGTTGATTCATCTCTCTGCTCCTCACCAAAGATCCAAAAAAGAGTCCCCATCGCGAGCGAAAGATCGTTGCGTAGTTTTCGCTCAGCAGAATTAAGATTAACCATTATCATTTCGAAATCAAAAACAATTTCCATTTTAATTATAAAATACAAATATGTTATTGATTGTATTGAGATTAAAAATAGATCAATTGATGAGTTTGGTTTCGGAAATAAAAAAGGCACCCGAAGGTGCCTGTTCTGGAATGCTGAAACGCTTTAGGATCGCTTAGAGTAGAACATTACTCTAGCGTTGGATTCATGTGGCGCAGATCGTATGGCGTGATCTGGTAGACGTAATAGTTGAGCCAGTTAGTAAAGAGCAAATTCCCGTGACTGCGCCAGGACGCTCTGGGTGTGTTCTGTGGATCGTTTTTAGGGAAATAGTTGTAGGGAATTTCCGGGGTTAATCCCGCTTCTAAATCGCGGAAAAATTCGCTCGCGAGGGTGTGGGCGTCGTACTCGGGATGACCGGTGACAAAGGCGATACGTTTGTCTTTGCTGGCGAACAGATAGGCGTCACCATCCTCCGTCTCGGCCAGGATCTCCAAATCGGTGTAATCACGAATCAGTGCTGCCGGGAAATCCGCATAGCGCGAGTGAGGGGCGAGGAAAGAGTCGTCAAAACCGCGAGTCAGCAGCGCATGGGGATGAAGAATATGATGTTCATAGACACCAGAAAGCTTATCTGCGCGGGTTTGTTTAGGGATGCCGTAGAGAATATTCAGTGCCGCTTGTACCGCCCAACAGACAAAGAGTGTTGAGGTGACGTGATCTTTGGCCCATTCGAGAACCTGTTTGATCTGCGGCCAATAGGCCACATCGTTGAATTCCACCAGGCCAAGCGGCGCGCCTGTGACGATCAGGCCATCGTAATTATCATTACGGATATCTTCGAAGTTACAGTAGAAATTATTCAAATGTTCGGACGGTGTGTTGCGCGATTCACGGGCATCGATACGCAGCAGCTGAATGTCCACTTGTAGCGGCGAGTTAGAGAGCAAACGGAGAAACTGATTTTCCGTTTCGATCTTCTTAGGCATCAGATTGAGGATAAGAACCTTTAGAGGGCGAATTTCCTGACCTGTCGCGCGCGAGGCCTTCATCACGAAGACGTTTTCTTCACGCAAGAAATTGACGGCTGGTAGCTCGTCCTGCACCCTAATCGGCATAACCTTATATCCTCACAGCATACGTATAAACGTTTAGACATCCAGATAGCTGACAATAACCAGGAATCGGGTGAATGTCGAGTCTGTAAGAGGAAGGTGAGAAAGTTTCACGGAGGATTTTTAGAAAGGACAAAAACACAAAAAGGCCATCCTTCCGGATGGCCTCTTCACTTAATTGATGCCTGGCAGTTCCCTACTCTCACATGGGGAGACCCCACACTACCATCGGCGCTACGGCGTTTCACTTCTGAGTTCGGCATGGGGTCAGGTGGGACCACCGCGCTAAAGCCGCCAGG
>NZ_PQVS01000017.1:0-113802 GCF_002922995.1 Lelliottia sp. 7254-16 | reverse complement strand
GGCCTGCCGCCAGCGTTCAATCTGAGCCATGATCAAACTCTTCAATTTAAGTTTGATGCTCGTGAATTAAACTTCGTAATGAATTACGTATGTTCACTCAGAGACTTTGGTATTCATTTAGCGTCTTTCGACGTTTAGAATCCATGTCACTTTGAGTGCCCACACAGATTGTCTGATAAATTGTTAAAGAGCAGTGCAACGCGGCTTTCGCTCACCGTTGCGAGGTCCCGTATAATACGTTTTCCTCATTCAGAGTCAAGCGTTTAATTTCGCTTTTCTCTGTCGGCGTTCATCGCTGAACCCCTGCTGCTACGGCGGCTTGCGTGCCGTTGTTCCGTGTCAGTGGAGGCGCATTATAGGGAGTTCTCAGACGTTGACAACCCCTCTTTTAAAAAAAACTTTCAACCGCCTTTTTTTTGCTCAAAATCGTGCTACAGCGCTAGTTTTTCGAGCGTTTCAAAGCCATACCGACGTAAAACGGGCAAAAGTTGCACAGTCTCAGGCGTGAGCGCCATGCAAAAAGCAATATTCTCATCGCTGGATTTGGCATCCGGCGCTTCGTGCTCAAGTAACCAGGCTGTACGTCGGGCAATCGCGGCGCCAGAATCGACCAGACGTGTCCCCTCCGGTAATACCTCAAGCAGCTCTTCCTGTAATAGAGGGAAATGCGTGCAACCCAGTACAACCGTATCCGGCGGTTCAGCCATTCGCAGCCACGGTCGCAAAATGCGACGTAACTCTTCCAGCGACACCGGCTTACCGTGCAGCTTCGCTTCCGCCATTTGCACCAGTTCAGCAGAGCCGAGCATGGCTATCTGGCATTCATTGGCGAAACGGTCGATTAGCTCACGCGTATAAGGACGCTTTACCGTTCCGCGCGTGGCCAACAAGCCGACAACGCCATTGGCCGTCAGACGGGCCGCTGGTTTAATCGCAGGAACGACGCCTACAACCGGGAACGGGAATTTTTCGCGTAATGCAGGAAGGGAAACGGTGCTTGCGGTATTACAAGCAATCACGGCCAGCGCTAAAGGGTAACGCTGTTGTACGGCGGTGACGATTTCCACGACGCGCTCAACGATAAAGTCTTCGCTCTTTTCCCCATAAGGAAAAGCCACATTATCGAAGGCATAGATGTAATGAAGATCCGGCAGAAGATGCCGAATCTCATCATAGACCGAAAGCCCACCGACGCCGGAGTCAAACACCAGCACGGTGGGACGTGGATCAGAAGGTGTAGCTGCCAGACAAGGTGTATTCCCGTCCTGCAGTTTGGTAGCCATAAACTGTCTCGTAATCTTTATCGAACAGGTTGGCTATTTTACCACGAACTGTCAGGTGTGAGGTGACAGGATATGAAACTGCGACATCCCACAAACTTACACCGCCCATTTTCACTTCACGAGACGGGAAAGAGCTGAAGTCATCATCGTAACGCGTCCCCAGATAACGATAGGCAAGATTCCAGTCGAAATCCCACACCTGCGTATCCAGCTGGTATTTCACCTGCTGTTTGGAGCGGCGCTTCAGCACTTCGTTGGTTTTCGCATTGCGCGGATCAACATAATCGTAAGAGATTTGATGGCCGACAGGACCAGTATCAAACTGCGCCGTCGCTTCAATACCCTCAATTCGGGCCTTGTTGACGTTATAAGGGCGGTTGTTTGGATCGTAGCCCACCAGATTGTCGACATCGTTGCGATACGCACTCACACGCCAGCTCACTGGCCCCGTCAGACCTTCAAAGCCGCCTTCCCACTGCTTGCTCTCTTCAGGCTTCAAGTCTGGGTTGCCATACTTCTCACTATGGATCTGGCTCATGGTTGGTGCTTTATACGCAGTGCCGTAAGATCCGATAATGCGATAGCCTTCGACAAATTCCCACGCGGCGCTGGTTTGCCAGGTGCTGTGATTGCCAAAGTTAGAGTTATCGTCGTTACGCGCAGCCGCTTCAAGCGTGACGCTATCAAATTGCTGCATCGCGGAGAGGAACACGCCAGTGTTGCGCTGTTCAAAGCCATTTTTCAGGCTAGCCGTCCCCGCTTCGGTTTTCTGTTTCTGCCAGTCCAGACCTGCACCGATATTGCCGTGGCCAACGGTGAAGGTATTCATCCACTGCGTGGTGTACTGTTTCACATCATCCATGCTGGAGGATGCCGCATAGCGCCCTTTGCTCGGATCGTAGTTCAGATCTTTGCTGCGACCATAACCCGCCACCAGCTGAGACTGATAAATGCCCTGGTTATAGCGCAGCCCGGTGTCCCAGTTCTGGCTATACAGCTGACGGGTGTCCGGCGTACCGGTCATGTTGAAGTTATCGTCATAGCTATCATAGCCGTCATAGGCGGTACGGTTGTCATAGCCAAAGCCACGGAAGAAACCGCTCACGCTGTCAGTGATCTGCTGCTCCACGGAGCCGTACAGAGACTTACTCATAAAACCATCGCGATCCGGCTGACGCGGTGCGTCTTGCGCATCGATATCAAAACCACGGGTATAGGTATAGTTACCCGCCAGAGTGACTTTGGTTTTATCGAATACCTGCTGGAATGAACCGTCGTAGGACTGGTAGCCCTTCGACCCTACGCCCGCAGTGATCTCACCGCCAGGCTGATCTCGCCCGGTAATAATGTTGATCACGCCGCCAATTGCATCGGAACCATACAGCGCCGAACGAGGGCCACGAATGTATTCAATACGCTGGATGAGAGAGGTCGGGATTTGGCTGAGATCGGCAACGTTACTGATCCCGGCGTTGTTCAGCGGGATACCGTCAATCAGCACCAGAACGTGGCGTGATTCCGTTCCGCGTATAAAAGTAGAAGCGTTAGCCCCCATGCCACCGCTTTGGGCGATATCTACACCCGGTAAACGCTGCATAACTTCAACGACGCTTTTTGCCTGCCAGCGCTCGATATCTTCACGCGTTACAACAGACGTTGGCGCCAGAACGGTATTTGCCGGTTGCTCAAAACGGTTTGCTGTCACCACCAACGAGTCAGCGCTTTCCTGCGCCCAGCCCGAAAATGCCGTGACGGAAAGCGCCGTCATCAGCGATACTTTTTTAATCATTGTTAAAGCATCCACAATATAAGAAGGATGCCGCAGGCGTCATCTATAGCACGCGATGATGAAACCAAATGCGACGTAATACCGGCAGGTCTTCGGGCTTGGTGGCGTGTGCGGATGAAGACTTCCCACTCGAAAGCAGTGTCTACAACATTCATCCCGCCAGTCTTTACCGCTGCGCGTCAGCTCCAGATTTAAACTGGATTCCCTTTTCACTTAAAGGAGACCGGAAACAGAATGCTACAATTAGAAACGTATGGATGTCCAGACAGCTATGCATGATTAAATCTGGACATCCCCTGTACAGTGCTTACAATCCCCGCGAAATTGTTTACCACTCAGGATGCATCATGACCCCAGAACACCTCCCGACAGAACAGTACGACGCGCAGCTGGCAGAGAAAGTGGTCCGCCTGCAAAGTATGATGACGCCTTTCGCGGCGCCCGTTCCCGAGGTGTTCCGCTCGCCGGTCAGCCACTATCGCATGCGTGCCGAATTCCGCATCTGGCACGATGGCGACGACCTGTACCACATCATTTTTGATCAGCAGACCAAGTCGCGCATCCGCGTAAACAGTTTCCCGGCGGCGAGTGAATTAATTAACCAATTGATGACGCTGATGATCGACGGTGTGCGTGAAAACCCGATTTTGCGCCACAAACTGTTCCAGATTGATTACCTGACCACCCAAAGCAACCAGGCGATCGTCTCCCTGCTGTATCACAAAACCCTGAACGACGAATGGCGCCAGGAAGCGGAGGCACTACGCGACGCGCTGCGGGCGCAGAACATTAATGTGCATCTGATTGGCCGGGCGACCAAAACCAAAATCATGCTCGATCAGGACTATGTTGATGAACGTCTGCCGGTGGCCGGTAAAGAGATGATTTATCGCCAGGTCGAGAACAGCTTCACCCAGCCGAACGCGGCGATGAACGTGCAGATGCTGGAGTGGGCGCTGAGCGCCACCGAAGGTTCAACGGGAGATTTGCTCGAACTGTACTGCGGAAACGGCAACTTCTCGCTGGCTCTGGCGCGCAACTTTGAGCGCGTTCTGGCTACCGAAATCGCGAAACCGTCCGTGGCTGCGGCGCAATACAACATTGCAGCAAACCACATCGAGAACGTGCAGATTATCCGTATGGCGGCAGAAGAGTTTACTCAGGCGATGAACGGCGTGCGTGAATTCAACCGGTTGCAGGGAATCGATCTGAAGAGCTATCAGTGTGAGACGATTTTCGTCGATCCGCCGCGCAGTGGGCTGGACAGCGAAACCGAGAAGATGGTGCAGGCGTATCCGCGGATTCTGTACATCTCCTGCAATCCGGAAACCTTGTGCAAGAATCTGGAAACATTAAGCCAGACACACAACGTTGAACGTCTGGCTCTGTTCGATCAGTTCCCGTATACGCACCACATGGAGTGCGGCGTGCTGTTAACGGCGAAGTAACCAACTTTCATAGGGTCGTAGGCCGGATAAGCGAAGCGCCATCCGGCATTTTTTGGCAGGTGGCGCTACGCTTACCTGCCCTACAAAACCCAAAAAACCACAAAACCCGTTATTCCTGGATCTGATGCTTACGGTTACGCATCTTGATGCCAATCCAGAACACCAGCGCTACGGACAGCACCGCCGGCAGGAAGTTAGAGCCGATATCCGGATACTCTGCACGCACCACAGTGCTATACAGCAGAACACCCAGAATAAAGAACGCGGCAGCCAGGCCCGGTAAACCGACCGGCATGGTGCGATTCTGATAGCGCTGATGCAGACAGTAAACCGTCAGCACCAGCGCAATAATCGGAAAGATTGAAAACGGCACAATCGAGCTAAACACCGCTGCAAACGTTCCGTTGATAGACAAGCCAGCGATCAATGCCAGCAACAACGTACCCTTATCCTGCCCTGACTGTTTCATGACTCACTCACCTTCGTCGATGTGATGCGCCGACTTTTCTTGTTCCCGGCGGTACCAGTAATACGCCCCTTTGGAAATCATCCGCAGCTGCAATACCAGTCGCTCTTCGAGTTGTTTGCGTTGCTCAACGCCTACATCCAGTGCTTCGGCACCCGCACTGAAAACAATGGTCACCATCGCCTCGGCCTGCGCTTCCGTGAAGGCTCGCGGCATATGGTTTTCGATTTCGAGATAGTCGGCAAGTTCCGCAATAAAATGCTGAATTTCGCGCGCCACGGCGGCACGAAACGCGGCCGATGTCCCCGACCGTTCGCGCAGTAACAGGCGAAAGGCGTTAGGGTTGTTGCCGATAAATTCCATAAAAGTCGATACGGACGTGCGGATCACGCTACCGCCTTTAGCGATACGCTGACGCGCCTGGCGCATGAGCTGGCGCAGCATCAGGCCGCTCTCATCCACCATGGTCAGACCCAGTTCATCCACATCACGAAAATGACGATAGAAGGACGTTGGCGCAATTCCGGCCTCTCGCGCAACTTCGCGCAGGCTCAAACTGGCAAAACTTCGCTCAGCACTCAGTTGACTGAATGCCGCTTCCACCAGCGAACGCCGGGTTTTCTCTTTTTGTTGTGCTCTTACGCCCATCACAATAGTTGAATCCTTCCAAAGGCCTTCAGGCACTATACCAGAGAATAAAATTAATCTGTTTGCATCGCTTTGTGAATGATTGTTTACGCGAGGTTTGTGCTCCACAGCCCGAAAAGAGCACAACGATAATTGGGTTATCCCGCTAATGATGTTACTATTCTGTTGCTTTTATGTATAAGAACAGGTAAGCCTTGCCATGTCACACACCTACGATTACGACGCAATAGTTATTGGTTCCGGCCCCGGCGGCGAAGGCGCTGCTATGGGGCTGGTGAAACAGGGAGCCAGAGTAGCGGTCATTGAGCGCTACCATAATGTTGGCGGCGGTTGCACCCACTGGGGTACCATCCCGTCCAAAGCCCTCCGCCACGCCGTTAGCCGCATTATTGAATTTAACCAGAACCCTCTTTACAGCGACCATTCCCGACTTCTTCGTTCTTCCTTTGCCGACATCCTTAACCATGCTGATAACGTCATTAATCAGCAAACGCGGATGCGCCAGGGGTTCTACGAACGCAACCACTGCGAAATATTGCAAGGTGACGCGCACTTTGTTGACGAACATACGCTGGCACTTAAATGCCAGGACGGTTCCGTCGAAACGATCACCGCCGAGAAATTTGTCATCGCCTGTGGCTCACGTCCGTACCATCCGACCGACGTCGATTTTTCCCATCCGCGCGTGTACGACAGCGACTCGATCCTGAGCCTGCACCACGAACCGCGCCACGTGCTGATCTACGGTGCAGGGGTGATTGGCTGCGAATATGCGTCCATCTTCCGTGGAATGGACGTGAAAGTGGATCTGATCAACACCCGCGACCGTCTGCTGGCGTTTCTCGATCAAGAGATGTCTGACTCGCTCTCCTACCACTTCTGGAACAGCGGCGTGGTCATTCGCCACAACGAAGAGTACGAGAAAATCGAAGGCTGCGATGACGGCGTGATCATGCACCTGAAATCCGGCAAAAAACTCAAAGCCGACTGCCTGCTGTATGCCAATGGCCGTACGGGTAACACCGATTCGCTGGCGCTGGAAAATATCGGTCTGGCGACCGACAGCCGTGGTCAGTTGAAGGTCAACAGCATGTACCAGACCGCCCTGCCGCATATCTATGCTGTGGGTGACGTGATTGGTTATCCGAGCCTGGCATCTGCCGCTTACGATCAGGGCCGCATTGCCGCACAGGCACTGGTCAAAGGCGAAGCCACCGCCCATCTGATCGAAGATATTCCGACCGGGATTTACACCATTCCGGAGATCAGCTCGGTCGGCAAAACCGAACAGCAGTTGACGTCAATGAAGGTGCCTTACGAGGTGGGTCGTGCGCAGTTTAAGCATCTGGCGCGGGCGCAAATCGTGGGAATGAGCGTGGGAACGCTGAAGATTTTGTTCCATCGCGAGACCAAAGAGATCCTCGGTATTCACTGTTTCGGTGAACGCGCGGCGGAAATCATTCATATCGGTCAGGCAATCATGGAGCAAAAAGGTGGCGGTAACACGATCGAGTACTTCGTTAACACCACCTTCAACTACCCGACGATGGCTGAAGCCTATCGGGTAGCGGCGCTGAACGGCTTAAACCGCTTGTTTTAACGCACCATCAAAGTGGCCATCCATCGAACTACGGATGGCCTCTGCCAGCTGCTCATAGCGGCTGCGCAGCGGTGATCCTGGACGATAAACCAGACCTATGGTACGACGCGGTTCAGGCTTGATGCACGGCAGATAGACCACACCATCACGTTTACGCTCGCGCGGTACGGCCAGCGCAGGCAGCAGCGTAATACCACTTCCCGCCGCGACCATATTGCGCAGCGTTTCCAGGCTGGTTGCGCGGAAATGGGTATCTTCATCCGCACCCGCTTCAAAGCAGAAGCCCATCGCCTGATCGCGCAGGCAGTGGCCGTCTTCCAGCATCAACAGCTTTTCGCCCGCCAGATCGGACATCGGCACACGATCGCGATTCGCCCACGGGTGATCCTCATAGATCGCCAGCATCATCGGCTCATCAAACAGCGGCACTTCGATAAAGGCTTCGCTTTCTTTGACCAGCGCCAGAATGGCACAGTCGAGCTTACCGCTATCCAGCTGCGCCAGCAGTTGATGGGTCTGGGCTTCGTGCAGATACATTTCGAGTTTCGGGAAGGTCTGGTGCAACATCGGAATAATTTGCGGCAGCAGGTACGGGCCAACGGTTGGGATCAGGCCAATATGCAGCGGGCCGGACATGGCTTCCCCCTGCTGGCTTGCCATTTCCTTGAGCACTTTGACCTCGCGCAGCACGGTGCGCGCCTGATCCACCAGCAGCAAACCGGCCTGGGTGAACAGCACTTTACGACTGGTGCGCTCCAACAGCATCACGCCCAGCTCATCCTCAAGCTTGCGGATTTGACCGCTCAGCGTGGGCTGGCTGACGTGGCAGGAATCTGCCGCGCGGCGAAAATGACGATGCTCAGCTAACGCTACCAGGTATTCAAGATCACGAATATTCATTATTCATCCTCCGTCGCCACGATAGTTCATGGCGATAGATAGCATAGCAACGAACGATTATCCCTATCAAGCATTCTGTTGAATAATACACCACATAGACGAGGCGGTGACTGTTTGACCCTTGAAGCGCCGCAGCGTCATACGAGTTTCTCTCAAAACTCGAACAACTAAAGCCAACGTGAACTTTTGCGGACCCCGTGTCCGCATTTTTTTTGCGTAAAAAAAGCCCGGCAAAAGCCGAGCCTGGTTTTTGTCCCTCTCCGGTGGGAGAGGGTCGGGGTGAGGGCATCAGCCCGCACGTCATTAAATCAACCGATCTTTCGCATCCGCAATCGCCTGCGCTACCTGCTTAGGCGACACGCCACCTTTCGCCGCACGCTTATCCAGACAAGATTGCAGCGACAAAATCGGATACACATCGTCGCCAATCACCGCGCTGAATTTCTGCAAGTCAGCCAGCGTAAGGTCTTCCAGCGGTTTGCCCTGACGAATCGCCTCCACCACCGCTTCGCCCACGATATGGTGCGCTTCACGGAACGGCACACCTTTGGCAACCAGATAATCCGCTAACTCGGTGGAGTTGGCATATCCCTGCTGCGCCGCTTCCTGGCAACGCGGACGTTTCACCTGAATGCCGTCCAGCACCAGCGCGCCCATGTGCAGGCAGTCAAGCCAGGTATCGAGGGCGTCGAACAGCCCTTCTTTATCTTCCTGCATGTCTTTGTTGTAAGCCAAAGGCAGGCCTTTCAGAGTCATCATCATGCCGGTCAGCGCGCCCTGCACGCGACCACATTTACCGCGAATCAGCTCCAGCGCATCCGGGTTTTTCTTCTGTGGCATCAGGGAAGAACCGGATGTTACACGGTCGGACAGCTCAACAAACCCGGCTTCACCGGAGTTGAAGAAAATCAGATCTTCGGCAAAGCGCGAGAGGTGCACCATGCCAATAGAGGCGTTCGACAGCAGCTCCAGCACGTGATCACGATCGGAAACGCTGTCCAGGCTGTTACGGGTGGCAGAAGCAAAGCCCAGCCAGCCGGCCAGCTGTTCACGGTCGATTTCATAGGCGGTTCCGGCCAGCGCACCGCTGCCGAGCGGACTCACGTCCAGACGCTTCAGGGTATCCTGCAAACGGCTTTCATCACGCGCCAGCATCTCAACATACGCCAGACACCAGTGCGCAAAAGTTACCGGTTGCGCGCGCTGCAGGTGGGTGTAACCCGGCATCACGGCGTCCTGATTACTGTGCGCGGTTTCCACCAGCGCACTCTGCAACTGGCGATTGGCCGACAGCAATTCAACGACGGTGTCTTTACACCACAGCTTCAGATCCGTTGCGACCTGGTCATTACGGCTACGCCCGGTATGCAGCTTTTTGCCCAACTGGCCAACTTTGTCGATCAGTTTGCCTTCCACCCAGCTGTGAATATCTTCGGCATCGCTTTCGAGGATCTGCTGCGGGTTCAGACGAACCTCTTCCAGCAGATTATTCAGCGCCTCTTCAAGCTGCAATTGTTCGTCCGCCGTCAGTACGCCAACGGTGACCAGCGCTTTAGACCAGGCCACAGAGCCGACGATATCCTGTTCGGCCAGGCGGTAGTCGAAGCGCAAAGAGTCGTTGAACTGTTTGAACCGCTGATCCGCTGCCTGTGTAAAACGCCCACCCCAAAGTGCCATAACAATTTTCCTTGATAATGTAATTTTTGCCCGGTGGCGCTTCGCTTACCGGGCCTACAAACTCAGGTAGCCCGGATAAGCGAAACGCCATCCGGCACTGAATATTAAGCCAGAATACGCGTGCCAATCGGCGTGCCGTTAAACAGCGCCGGGAGTTGCTCTGCGTGACGCCACGAGGCGATATCCACCGGACGGCCCAGCGTGCGCGCGGCATCCAGCGCAGCGTTCACTTTCACAATCATGCCGTCGGTAATAATGCCCTGATCGATCAGCTGCTCGGCTTTCGCCGCCGTCATCTCGGCAATGCGCTGGCCTTTTCCATCCAGAATCCCACTCACATCAGAGAGCAGAATCAGATCCGCGCCCAGCGTCGCCGCCAGTGCCGTGGCCGCCTGGTCGGCGTTCACGTTCATCAGCTGTCCCTCTTCGGTCACCCCGATAGAGCTGACAACCGGCAGGAAACCACCTTCCAGCAGGGTGTTAATCAGCTTAGGTGAACCCGGTTGCGCCAGTCCAACGTGGCCCAGTTCTTCGTCGAGCTGAGTCACATTTACGCTGTCACCGTCACCCAGATACAGGCCCACAGATGCGATGTGATGTTTCTTCGCCCACGCCAGCAGCGTTTTGTTCGCCGTTCCCGCCAGCGCACCGGTAATGATGTCAATCTGATCGGCAGGCGTCACACGCAGGCCATTTTTCTTCTTCACCGGCAGATTCAGGCCTTTCATCAGCTCATCCACCACGCAGCCGCCGCCATGCACAATCACCAGCGGACGTTGGTGTGATTCACGATAGTTCACCAGGGCAGTAAACAGACGCTCCAGCGCTTCTTCGCTGTCCAGCAGAACACCACCGAGTTTGATAATTAATGGATTCATCATCACACCTTAAATAAGAGACTGCGTTTCAGCGAAGCCAAAACGAATATTGGCGCACTGCACCGCCTGAGCGGCTGCGCCTTTAAGAAGATTATCTTCCGCAGCAACCACGATCAGGTGCTCGCCCTGAACGGCAAAGCCGATATCGCAGAACGGCAGACCGACGACGTTTTTCAACGCCGGAACGCCTTTGTCATAAAGACGCACCAGCGGTTTGTCGGCGTACGCCTGAGTAAAGACGTCATGCACCTGTTCTTTGCTCACACCCGGTTTCAGGCGGCAGGTAATAGTTTCCAGAATCCCGCGTGGGAAGTTGCCCAGATGCGGGGTGAAAATCACCTCCGCGCCCAGATGGGTGGTGATTTCTGGGTGATGACGGTGGTTGAACACGCCATACGGCTGCAAGCTCACTTCGCAGAAACTATTGGAAATCGCGGCTTTACGTCCGGCACCGCTGACGCCACTGGTGGCGTTGATCACCGGCCACTGATTGAGATCCAGCAGGCCCGCGTCGATCAGCGGCTTAAGAGAAAGCTGCGCCGCCGTCGGGTAGCACCCTGGCACGGCAATCAAATTCGCTTCTTTCAGCCTATCCGCACTCCACTCCGCCAGGCCATAAACCGCTTTTTTAAGCAGATCCGGGTGCTGGTGAGTGAAGCCGTAATATTTTTCATAAAAAGCACTGTCGTTGACGCGGAACGCGCCGGAGAGGTCAAATACCACGCAACCGGCTGCAAGGAACTGCGGCGCGAGGTCATGACTGACTTCGTGTGCCGTGGCCAAAAACACCACGTCCACGCCTTCAGTAAACTCGCTGATATCGGACATCGGCTGCAACGGGAGATCGACGATTCCCTTAAGCTGCGGATGCAAATCGGAAATTAATTTTCCCGCATCATTGCTTTGCGCTGATACGGTCAAAGCGGTTATGGTCATATGAGGATGGCGATTCACGTAGCTTACAAGCTCTGCGCCCGCATAACCGCTAGCGCCCACAATCAGCGTATTCAACATCGGGTTCCTTTACGATCAACGTTAGTGTATTTTTATTCACATTTAGTGCATGAATATTGATACTATCACGACCTAAGGTATGTCAACAATGAAAATGAATTTACCACCCTTTATCGAGATTTACCGCGCCCTGATTGCCACGCCATCCATCAGTGCGACCGAAGAATCGCTCGACCAGAGCAATGAGTCTTTAATCAATTTACTGGCTGGCTGGTTTAGTGAACTCGGGTTTAAGGTGGAAGTTCAACCCGTTCCAGGCACTCGCAATAAATACAACCTGCTGGCCAGTACCGGAGAAGGTGCAGGCGGCCTGCTGCTTGCCGGGCACACGGATACCGTTCCCTTTGATGATGGCCGCTGGACGCGCGATCCTTTCACCCTGACCGAGCACGACAACAAGCTCTACGGTCTGGGCACGGCGGACATGAAAGGCTTCTTCGCCTTTATTCTGGATGCGCTACGTGACGTGGACGTGAAAACCCTGAAAAAGCCGCTCTATATTCTGGCGACCGCCGATGAAGAGACCAGCATGGCGGGGGCGCGCTATTTTTCTGAAAACACCGCCCTGCGCCCGGATTGCGCCATTATCGGTGAGCCAACGTCTCTGCAACCGATTCGCGCGCATAAAGGTCACATCTCAACGGCGGTGCGCGTGATGGGTCAGTCCGGTCACTCCAGCGATCCGGCCCGTGGCGTGAACGCCATCGAACTGATGCACGATGCGATTGGCCGCATCATGCTGTTGCGCGATTCGCTGAAAGAGCGTTATCACCACGATTCGTTTACCGTGCCTTATCCGACGCTGAACCTCGGCAGCCTGCACGGCGGTGATGCCTCCAACCGCATCTGTGCCTGCTGCGAACTGCATATGGATATCCGCCCCCTGCCGGGAATGACCCTGAGCGATCTGGACGGTCTGCTGACAGAAGCGCTGGCCCCCGTCAGCGAGCGCTGGCCTGGCCGTTTGACCGTGTCCGAGCTGCATCCACCGATTCCAGGCTACGAATGCCCGCCGGATCACCAGCTGGTGCAGGTGGTGGAAAAACTGCTCGGTGCGCAAACCGACGTGGTGAACTACTGCACCGAAGCACCGTTTATTCAGACCCTGTGTCCAACGCTGGTACTCGGCCCTGGCTCGATCAATCAGGCGCACCAGCCGGATGAATATCTGGAAACCCGCTTTATTAAGCCGACGCGCGAGTTAATTACCCAGGTTGTGCACCATTTCTGCTGGCATTAACTCCCCCCGCTTTTATTCCCTCTCCCCGTGGGAGAGGGTTAGCGTGAGGGCACCAAAACGCATGATCCCCATCACATTCTCATAAGCATCGCTTATCTGACGCGAAGCGAATTAAATTTCGTAAATTACCCACATTTATTCGTTTGCTGAACCGTTTTCGCAGCAATTGACGACAGGGGTTTTACGTGGCTTTATAAAGGGAGATGACAAATAAATGTCCAAAAGATTTCTGAATGGGCATAAACGAAAATGATGGGGTGTCTGGGTTTATATGAACGAACAATATTCCGCGTTGCGTAGTAATGTCAGTATGCTCGGCAAAGTGCTGGGAGATACCATCAAGGACGCGCTGGGAGAGAACATCCTCGACCGCGTTGAAACTATCCGTAAGCTGTCCAAATCCTCCCGTGCAGGAAATGAAGCGAACCGCCAGGAGCTGCTCACCACTTTGCAGAACCTGTCCAACGACGAGCTGCTGCCCGTCGCACGCGCGTTTAGCCAGTTCCTGAACCTGGCTAACACCGCTGAGCAATATCACAGCATTTCGCCAAACGGCGAAGCTGCCAGCAACCCGGAAGTGATTGCCCGCACGCTCAGAAAACTCAAAGACCAGCCCGATCTCAATGAAGACACCATCAAAAAAGCGGTGGAATCCCTCTCGCTGGAACTGGTGCTGACTGCGCACCCGACCGAGATCACCCGCCGCACGTTGATCCACAAAATGGTGGAAGTGAACAACTGCCTGAAACAACTGGACAACAAAGACATCGCGGATTACGAGCGTAATCAGCTGATGCGTCGTCTCCGCCAGTTGATTGCACAGTCCTGGCACACGGATGAAATCCGTAAATATCGCCCAAGCCCGGTTGATGAAGCCAAATGGGGCTTTGCAGTCGTGGAAAACAGCCTGTGGGAAGGCGTGCCGAACTACCTGCGCGAGCTAAATGAACAGCTCGAAGAGAACCTGGGTTATCGCCTGCCAGTAGATTTTGTCCCGGTCCGTTTCACCTCCTGGATGGGCGGCGACCGCGACGGTAACCCGAACGTCACCGCTGAAATCACCCGCCACGTCCTGCTCCTGAGCCGCTGGAAAGCCACCGACCTGTTCCTGAAAGATATTCAGATCCTGATTTCTGAACTGTCGATGGTCGATGCTACGCCAGAACTGCTGGAACTGGTCGGCGAAGAGGGTGCCAGCGAGCCGTACCGCTATCTGATGAAAAATCTGCGCAGTCAGCTGCTGGCGACACAAGCCTGGCTGGAAGCGCGCCTGAAAGGCCAGCGCCTGCCAAAACCGGCGGGGCTGTTGAGCCAGAACGAACAGCTGTGGGACCCGCTCTACGCTTGCTATAAGTCATTGCAGGCCTGCGGTATGGGCATCATCGCCAACGGCGAGCTGCTCGACACGCTGCGCCGCGTGAAGTGTTTCGGCGTGCCGCTGGTGCGTATCGATGTGCGCCAGGAAAGTACCCGTCACACCGAAGCGCTGGGTGAATTGACCCGCTACCTCGGCATCGGCGACTATGAAAGCTGGTCAGAAGCCGACAAACAGGCCTTCCTGATCCGCGAGCTGAACTCCAAGCGCCCGCTCCTGCCACGCAGCTGGGAGCCGAGCGAAGAGACCAGCGAAGTGCTCAACACCTGCAAAGCGATCGTTGATGCGCCGAAAGGATCGGTGGCGGCCTATGTGATCTCAATGGCCAAAACCCCATCCGACGTGCTGGCCGTACATCTGTTGTTGAAAGAGGCGGGTATCAGCTTTGCGCTGCCGGTTGCCCCACTGTTTGAAACCCTCGACGACCTGAATAACGCTAACGACGTGATGACCCAGCTGCTGAATATCGACTGGTATCGCGGCTTTATTCAGGGCAAACAGATGGTGATGATTGGCTATTCCGATTCCGCAAAAGACGCGGGCGTGATGGCGGCCTCCTGGGCGCAGTATCAGGCGCAGGATGCACTGATCAAAACCTGCGAAAAAGCAGGTATCGAACTGACCCTGTTCCACGGTCGCGGCGGCTCTATTGGCCGCGGCGGTGCACCGGCTCATGCGGCACTGCTCTCCCAACCGCCGGGTAGCCTGAAAGGCGGCCTGCGCGTGACCGAGCAGGGCGAAATGATTCGCTTTAAATACGGTCTGCCGGAAGTGACCATTAGCAGTCTGTCGCTCTATACCAGCGCGATTCTGGAAGCTAACTTACTGCCGCCACCGGAGCCGAAAGACGCGTGGCGTCATATCATGGACGAGCTGTCAGACATCTCTTGTGACCTGTACCGTGGCTACGTGCGTGAAAATAAAGACTTCGTGCCGTACTTCCGCTCGGCAACGCCTGAGCAGGAGCTGGGCAAACTGCCGCTCGGTTCACGTCCGGCGAAACGTCGTCCTACCGGCGGTGTCGAGTCCCTGCGCGCCATTCCGTGGATCTTCGCCTGGACGCAAAACCGCCTGATGCTGCCCGCCTGGCTGGGTGCCGGTGCCGCGCTGCAAAAAGTGGTCGAAGACGGTAAGCAAAGCGAGCTGGAAACCATGTGCCGCGACTGGCCGTTCTTCTCTACCCGTCTGGGAATGCTGGAGATGGTGTTCTCGAAAGCCGACCTGTGGCTGGCGGAATACTACGACCAGCGCCTGGTTAAACAGGAACTCTGGGGTCTGGGCAAAGAGTTGCGCGAGCTGCTGGAAGGCGACATCAAAGTCGTACTGGCCATCGCTAACGATTCACATCTGATGGAAGATTTGCCGTGGATTGCCGAGTCCATTCAGCTGCGTAATATCTACACCGACCCGCTGAACGTACTGCAGGCAGAGCTTTTACACCGCTCCCGTCAGGCGGAAGAGGCAGGTAAAGAGCCGGACCCACGCGTGGAACAAGCGCTGATGGTCACCATCGCTGGCGTCGCCGCTGGGATGCGTAATACGGGCTAATATCTGTTTTATACCCATCAGGCCACACCCTATGTGGCCTTTTTTTATGCCTGCAGGTAAGGTTTTCTCTTTGGTCAACGTAGAAGGAAACACCATGCAGCAAGATATCAGTCAGATCCTGGCCGGATTGATTAATGGCCCGACATCACTGCGGCAGGTGCATTTCGCTAACCCCACCTCTCTCGCACCCGAGCTGGCACTGCAGGTCGATTTTCCGCGTCTGGAGATCGTGCTGGAAGGCTCAGTGCAGGATACATCAACGGGAGTTTTGCACCCGAATGATGTTCTGTACGTCCCGGCGGGTGGCTGGAACTTTCCACAATGGCAGCAGCCTGCAACCGCCCTGAGCATTCTGTTCGGCAAGCAGCAGCTTGGATTTAGCCTGGTGCAATGGGACGGCGTCGTCCTTCACAATCTGGCCAAGCAGCACGTTGCACGCCGTGGCCCGCGCATTGGCTCTTTCCTGTTACAAACGCTGCATGAAATGCAGATGCAACCGCAGGAACAACACACCGCGCGCCTGATAACGTTAAGCCTGCTCAGCCATTGTACCGACCTGCTCGGCAGCCAGATTCAGACCGCATCACGCAGCGAAGCCTTATTCGGCGCCGTGCGCGACTATATTGATGAGCACTACGCCTCACCGCTCACGCGTGAATCCGTCGCTAAAGCGTTCTACATCTCACCCAACTATCTGTCGCATCTTTTCCAGAAGACCGGCGCGGTAGGGTTTAACGAGTATCTGACGCAAACCCGGCTGGAGCACGCGCGCCAGTTACTGAAAGGCTATGATCTGAAGGTCAAAGAGATCGCGCACAGCTGCGGGTTTGTAGACAGTAACTATTTTTGCCGACTGTTTCGCAAGAATACAGAGCGTTCGCCGTCGGAGTATCGCCGCCAGTATCACAGCCAGCTCACCGGCAAGACAGTTAATCCAGAATAAGATGGGTATGCTGTGGAGCTGAAAGCATTTTACGCGCTGCGCTCATCACTTTTTGCGGATCGCGCAGGAACGCGTTGATACCGCACTTCACATAGCGACACTGTTCGAAGCGTTCCATTCCAGACAGCTCTATATCGGTAATCAGCAGAACGACCTCCGCTTGACGAATGTCTTCGTCAGTCAGTTCGCACTCAATGCCCAGAGCGCCCTGAGTTTCAATCCGAACGCTCCATTTTTCCTGTGAACAGAGCTTTTCCAGCCGTTCGGCAGCCATGTAGGTATGAGCGACACCGCTGACACAGGCGGTGACGGCGGCGATACGGTGCCCTGCGTTCGCTGTCATGTTAACCTCCAAGGGTAACCAAAAATCCTGCCCGTTCGGCCATCTGTTGCATTGTGGCGATCTCCTCTTCCGTGGGTACAGCCACCTGACTCATCGTCCATTCGTGTCCGAGCAGCCGGTATTTCGGTTCCCCGTACTGATGAAAGGGCAGCAAATGCAACTGCCGTATTCCTGAGGGTATCAGAAATGCCAGCACGCGATTCATATTCGCTTCGCTCAGCGTAAAACCGGGGATGAGCGGCACGCGTGGGATCACGCTGATACCCTCTTCCGCCAGACGCAGCAGGTTATCCAGCGCCCGTGGTAAATTCATCTTCACCACCGTTTTCGCCTGGTCTGCATCCATGATTTTTAGATCGAACAGCACTTCATCGCACTGCTTTGCGAGGGGTAACAGGCGGGAAATCGGCGCATCGCCTGCAGTTTCAATGGCGGTGTGAATCCCCCATCGACGCAGTCGCTGCAAAAGCGCAGTGGCAAACGGGGCCTGCATAAGAACTTCACCACCGGAGAGCGTCACACCCCCGCCGGATGAGCGAAAGAAGACCTCGTCTTTCATCACCTCGCGTTCGAGTTCATCCAACGTCACATCACGCCCAATGTGCTCAAACGCACCGGAAGGACACTCCCCGACATCCCGCAGACAGGGCGCACAGTGCAGGCATTTACTCTCTCTGCGCACGGTTTCAATCTTTGGCGAGATGGATTCCGGGTTCGCACACCACGGGCAGGAGTGGGGGCAGCCTTTGAAAAACACGACAGTACGTATGCCCCGCCCATCGTTCAGGGAGTAACGCTGGATGTTGAAAATCCGCGCCACATCGGCGCGGGTTTCGATCACTTCACAGCTGATGCGCGGTGCGGCGGATAATGTCATCTTGAATCTCCTTCGACAGCTCGACAAAGAAGGCGCTGTACCCGGCGACGCGGACCACCAGCCCGGCGAAATCTTGCGGGCGCTGCTGCGCTTCGCGAAGCGTATCCGCATTCACCACGTTGAACTGCACATGCTGGAGCTTGAGCTGAGTAAAAGCGCGCAGGAAATCGGCCAGTTTTTGTAATCCTGCATCCCCTTCTAGCGTCGCCGGTGTGAATTTCACGTTCAGCAAGGTGCCATTCGAGAGCAGATAGTTATCCAGCTTACTCACAGATTTCAGCACTGCCGTCGGGCCCTGCATGTCCTGACCGAGCATCGGCGATAGCCCACCGTCGGCCAGCTGTTCACCGGCAAAGCGTCCATCTGGCGTGGCTCCAACGACCGCGCCAAGCGGCACGTGCGCTGAGACGGTATACGACCCCGGCGTGAATTGCCCCCCGCGCGGGTTTCGATATTTCTCGACCTCTTTGCAGTAATGACGCAGGAGTTCAGCGCTGATATTGTCGACTTCATCGATATCATTGCCATACTTTTCAAAGCGATTGATCAGCCTTGCACGAATCTTTTCGCCCTCCGGCGTAGCGAAGTTTGCCTTTAGTACCGTCAGCAGTTCATCAAAACTTAAGCGCTGCTGTTCAAACACCAACCCTTTCAGCGCATGAAGTGAGTCACTCAGATTGGCGATACCAATGCCCTGAACGCCGGAGAAGTTATACCGCGCTCCGCCCTCCGTGATGTCTTTGCCATTAACGAGACAATCGCTGATAAACGAAGAGAGCAGCGGAACCGGCGCCCAGTCGCGATGGCCGATGTCGCAGATATTGCTGCCCTCCACCATCAACGCAATGTAGTGGTTAATTTTATGGCGGATATGTTCGAGCAGCCCGTCATAACTGAGATCAGCATTGCCTTCGTTCTCCTGCATAGCGATTTCCATCACTTTCAGCAGGTTAAACATGGCGATATCGTGCAGTCCGTAGGTTTTGCCCGGAATGGAGAGTTCCACGCAGCCGACCACCGCGTAATCGCGCGCGTCTTCCAGCGACACGCCGCGGTTCAGGAACGTAGGCACCACCACTTCGTCATTGAAAATCTGCGGAATACCGGTGCCCAGACGGATGGTTTCTGCCGTCTTGAGCAGGAAGGGTCTGTCGATAAACTCATTCACCCGCACGCCGAGGTTCGGCTGGGGAAGCTGGATGCTCTGATACGCATCGAGACACAGAAATGAGAGCACGTTAACCGCGCTGCGACCATTCTCCGTCAGGCCACCTAACAGCGCGGTGTAACCGGTCGGGAAACCAGCAAAATAGCGGGCGCTGCTGGTCGAGCGCAGCAGCACGATATCGTTGCATTTTACCCACAGGGATTCTAATAGTTCTTTGAGGAACGCAGGGTCTTCGCCCTGAGTCAGAGAGGCCTGATAAAACGGCAGCATATACTGGTCGAAGCGCCCAATAGAGAGCGAGCTGGCGTTGGATTCATACTGCAAAATGACGTTCATGTACCAGAACAGCTGACAGGCCTGCCAGAAAGTTTGCGGCTTATACCGCGCGTTGTGGCGCGAATTTGCGGCGATGGTCAGCAATTCCTGGCGACGCGGTTCGTCACTGCGTTCCGCTATCGCCTCCGCCAGCGCTGCGTAGCGCAGAATATGGCGCTGAGAGGCTTCAAGCAGGAGCAGCGCGGCCTGATAGAAATGATTCTGCGGCTCGCGCTGACAGTGTTCGTCCATTTCTGCCACCAGCGCCCCCAGCCCGTTATTGAGCAGGCGCGGGTAATCAATGATGATGTGTCCCTGGCCTTTGTCCGTCTGGTTAACGCTGAAAATCTGCGTGCTCACCGCCGCTTTCACTTCACCCGTCATCTGGCTGTTGATGAAGTCCTTCATCGACCGTTTTTCCCAGTACGGATAAAGCACATCGCGGTAGAGGCGTTTGTCCTCTTCACTGATATTAAAGCGATCCTGCGGTCGGGTGGCGAACTGCTCCAGCTCTTTCAGCAGCCAGTACGGGTCCATTTCAGGCGACATAATCCCGGCACGCGGCTTCACCGTACGGTTACCGGCAATCAGTTCGTCATCACGAATCGCTATCTCGACGTGGTCGAGAATATACGCCGTCGCTTTCGCCCGGCGCAAAATGACCGGTTCGCCTTCCGTCTGCTGATGGCATTCGGTATAGAGCAGCGCACGTTCAAGAGATATTTCACGTGGGCTGGCGAACAAGGCGTCTTTCAGGCGCTGAATACGATTCGTCATGAGGGAACTCCTGTAGCTGAAAACAAGCCCACCCCGAAGGGTGGGAGGATGTCAGGCGGTTTGCGCCAGGTGGGCATCAATTTTGTTCATGATGGCGTCTGCGCGTTTCACCGCATCGCTGATGTTGACGCGCACGATGGTTTTCCCGGCGAAACGCTCTTCAAACTTAATGCCGATGTCTTTGGTCAGGATGACCATATCCGCTGCCGCAACGTCTTCGGCGGTCAGTTCGTTTTCCAGGCCGATAGAGCCCTGAGTTTCAACTTTGACTTCCCAACCTTTGGCTTTGGCGGCACTTTCCAGCGCTTCGGCGGCCATGTAGGTGTGGGCAACACCAGACGGACAGGCGGTGACAGCAATAATTCGGGCCATGTTTTCTTCCTCACTCAGTTAATTTCAAAATCCAGATCCAGGTCGTCTTCTTTTTCCTCGACCTGCTTCGTGTTCTTACGCGCCATACTTTTGAGCACGTTGACGCTGACCGCAGTGACTACCGCACCCACGGCGACGGCGGCGATATACCCGAGTTTGCCTTCCACTACCGGCAAAACAATCAGGCCGCCCCATCCTGCATAGCACTGCGCGCCAAACACGGCGGCGGTGACTGCGCCACAGGCGGAGCCAAGCATGATGGAGGGAATCACGCGCAGCGGATCGGCGGCGGCAAAGGGAATCGCCCCTTCCGTCACGCCAACGCAGCCCATCACCAGCGCCGCTTTACCCGCTTCACGCTCTTCGGCATTGAAATTCTTGCGGTTTATCAGCGTCGCCAGCCCGAGACCTAACGGTGGAACACAGATTCCGACCGCCGCGATGGCGACCACCGTATAAACCCCCTGCGCCACGCAAATCAGCATAAAGGCGTAGGCCACTTTGTTGATAGGGCCGCCCATGTCGAAGGCCAGCATCAGCCCCATGATCACGGCGAGGACCACGATGCTTCCCTGCTGCATGCCCTGCAGCCAGTGTGTTAAACCGCTGGTGAGCGCGCCGACCGGTTCGCCGAGTCCCCACATCATGATGCCTGCAGTGATTAAGGTGCCGATGATAGGAATAATGAAAATTGGCATCACCGAGCGCAGCACTTTCGGCACCGGCAGTTTTTTCAGATAGAAGACAACAATACCGCCGAGTATCCCGGCGATGATCGCGCCGAAGAAGCCTGCGCCGAAGCTGTTACCGACCCAGGCCGCGATAGCGCAGGGCGCAAGCGCCGCACGTTCAGCAATGGAGTAACCGATATAGGCCGCCAGAAAAGGCACCATCAGCGTTAAACCTGCCACGCCGAGATCGAACAATTTTTTCAGATTAGGATCGGTGGCA
Organism: Lelliottia sp. 7254-16; assembly: GCF_002922995.1. Lineage (NCBI taxonomy): Bacteria > Pseudomonadati > Pseudomonadota > Gammaproteobacteria > Enterobacterales > Enterobacteriaceae > Lelliottia > Lelliottia sp. 7254-16. Next base: position 92,190 of record NZ_PQVS01000017.1, on the reverse strand, counting down.
GCGTCCGGGACAGCCCCTTTGCCGTAGAGCATGACCGAAATAGCCAGCAAAATACCGCCTGCGACGACGAAGGGGATCATGTGCGACACCCCCGTCATCAGATGCTGCCGCGTGTTCTTGAGAATATGCACCAACTCTTTCATGTGTCGCTCCTGAGCTTATGCTCGCCCTTATCCATAGAGATGTTGTGGCAAACAATAGGCAATCGGGAAGCGGCCTGACAGTGGACAAAAAGGCCATTTGCTGGATTTTTGTAATGTAGAAAGAAAAATGCGATCCGCCTCGAAATTTACGCCCCGCTTAGCAATGAGCAAAAACAGACAACCTGTGAGTTAAATCTCACTTTTCACCAGACATTACATTTGTCCAGCTTTTGGCAGTTTTGTCACATGGCGCGCTTCACCGTCACGCTCGTATGCTTTCCACTAATGATGGTTTTGGATTTCAGGAGTGAGCGTATGTCTCTGGTAGTGGAATTTATCTGTGAGTTACCTAATGGCGTACATGCCCGCCCGGCAAGTTGCGTTGAAACGCTGTGCAATACATTTTCATCGAAAATTGAGTGGCATAACCTGCGCACTGACCGCACAGGTGATGCTAAAAGTGCGCTGGCCCTGATTGGTACCGATACGCTAACAGGTGACTCCTGCCGGTTGATTATCACGGGCGAAGATGAGCAAAGCGCCTTTGAACGTCTGGCACAGTGGCTAAAAGTGGAATTCCCCCACTGTGATGCGCCGCTGGCCGCTGCCATCAGCACCGATCTCGACCCACTGCCGGAATCCCTGACTCGCCTGAATCCAACACTGTTTCGCGCTTTGCCCGTGTGCAGCGGGAGCGATCGCGGCGTACTGACGTTACTCACTTCACTCGATCTCAACGCGCTCACCTCTCTTCCTGATGTCCGGTGCAGAGAAGAGGAACAGTCTGCGCTGGATCAGGGCCTGACGCTGCTGGTAAAAAACATTGGGCTGCGCGCGCTGGATAGCGACAGCACCGCGAATGCGATTCTGGAAGCCCACCGCTCGCTGGCGACAGACACCTCTCTGCGCCAACATCTGCTGGCGGGCGTCAACCAGGGATTGAGTTGCGCGCAAGCGGTCATCGCCACGGCAAATCATTTCTGCGCCGAGTTTTCGCGCTCCAGCAGCAGCTATTTACAGGAGCGTGTGCTCGACGTGCGCGATGTTTGCTATCAGCTGTTACAGCAAATCTACAGCGAGGAGCGCTTTCCGGCTCCGGGCCAACTCACGCAGCCGTCCGTTTGTCTTGCCGACGACCTCACGCCAGGCCAGTTCCTTGAGCTGGATAAAACGCTGTTGAAAGGTCTGCTGCTGAAAAGCGGCGGAACCACTTCACACACTGTGATTCTGGCGCGTTCCTTTAACATCCCAACGCTGGTCGGCGTCGACAGCGACAGCCTGCTTTCGTGGCGCGACCAGCCGGTATTTATAGACGGGAACGCCGGTGTGGTGGTGGTGAATGCCAGCATCGCCGTTGAGCGTTATTACCAGCAGGAACGCGACGTACAGCAGATGCTGCGCGAACAGCAGAGCGTCTGGCTCAATCGCGAAGCGAGAACCGCAGACGGTCTACGCATTGAAATTGCAGCCAACATTGCCCATTCAGCTGAAGCGCAGGCCGCATTTGGCAACGGGGCCGAGGGGGTTGGCCTGTTCCGCACCGAAATGCTGTACATGGACCGCGCCAGCGCCCCCTGTGAAAACGAACTGTACAACATTTTTTGTCAGGCCCTGGAGAGTGCGAACGGGCGCAGCATCATCGTGCGCACTATGGATATTGGCGGTGACAAACCTGTTGAATACCTCAACATTCCGGCAGAGAACAACCCGTTCCTCGGCTATCGCGCGGTGCGAATTTACGAAGAGTACGCCGCGCTGTTCACCACTCAGCTCAGGGCGATCCTCCGCGCCTCTGCCCACGGCAGTCTCAAGATCATGATCCCGATGATCTCCTCGATGGAAGAGATCCTATGGGTGAAAGAAAAACTCGCCGAAGCCAAACAACAACTGCGTGCCGAGCATATTCCGTTCGAAGAGAAGATCCCGCTCGGCATCATGCTCGAAGTGCCGTCGGTGATGTTCATCATCGACCAGTGTTGTGAAGAGATTGATTTCTTTAGCATCGGCAGTAATGACCTGACGCAATATCTGCTGGCGGTCGATCGGGATAACGCCAAAGTGACGCGTCATTACAACAGCCTGAATCCGGCGTTCCTGCGGGCGCTCGATTTCGCCGTGCAGGCCGTGCATCGCCAGGGAAAATGGATTGGTCTTTGCGGTGAGCTGGGGGCAAAAGGGTCGGTGCTGCCGCTGCTGGTCGGGCTGGGGCTGGATGAACTCAGCATGGGATCACCGTCGATTCCCGCGACCAAAGCGCGCCTGGCACAGCTGGACAGCCGCGCGTGCCGCCAGTTGCTCAATCAGGCAATGGTGTGTCGCACCTCGCTGGAAGTGGAGCATCTGCTCGCCCAGTTCCGCATGAATCATCAGGATACGCCGCTGGTGACGCCGCACTGCATTTCTCTGGATAACGACTGGGCCAGCAAGGAAGAGGTCATGAAAGGCATGACCGATAAGCTGCTGCTCGCCGGACGCTGCCGTTATCCACGCAAACTGGAAGCCGATTTGTGGGCGCGTGAAGCCGTGTTCTCGACCGGTCTGGGTTTCAGTTTTGCCATTCCACACAGCAAATCCGAACACATTGAACAATCCACCATCAGCGTCGCGCGCCTTAAAGCCCCCGTGCAGTGGGGCGATGAAGAGGCACAATTCATCATCATGCTGACCCTCAATAAACACGCGGCGGGCGATCAGCACATGCGTATTTTCTCGCGTCTGGCGCGGCGCATCATGCACGCAGATTTCCGCAACGCGCTGGTGAACGCCAGCTCCGAAGAGGCCATCGCGGCCCTGCTGCAACGTGAATTAGAACTGTAAACAGAGGAAGAGTCATGGAACTGTATCTGGATACCGCCAACGTGGCGGAAGTTGAACGTCTGGCCCGTATTTTTCCGATTGCTGGCGTCACCACCAACCCGAGCATAGTCGCTGCGAGCCGCGAACCCCTCTGGGATGTGCTGCCACGCCTGCAACAAGCCATCGGTCCGGAGGGCATTCTGTTTGCGCAGACCTTAGCTCGCGACGCAGACGGTATGGTGGCCGAAGCTAAACGCCTGAACAATGAGTTGGCGGGTATCGTGGTGAAAATCCCGGTAACCGCAGAGGGTCTGGCGGCAATCAAGATCCTGAAAAAAGAGGGTATTACGACACTCGGCACCGCCGTTTATAGCGCAGCGCAGGGTTTACTGGCGGCGGTTGCTGGCGCGAAATACGTTGCGCCTTACGTGAATCGCATTGACGCGCAAGGAGGAGACGGCATTCGCATGGTTCAGGAACTGCAATCCCTGCTGGAACTTCACGCGCCAGAGAGCAAAGTGCTGGCCGCCAGTTTCAAAACCCCACGCCAGGCACTCGACTGTCTGCTTGCCGGATGTGAGGCAATAACCCTTCCTTTAGATGTAGCGCAACAAATGCTCGGTACACCCGCGGTAGAGTCAGCCATAGAGAAGTTCGAGCACGACTGGAAAAACGCGTTTGGTAACCTCAATCTCTAAAGGAGAAACGTTATGGACCGTATCATTCAATCCCCTGGTAAATACATACAGGGCGCGGATGTTCTCACTCGCCTCGGCGACTACTTAAAGCCCCTGGCCGCACGTTGGCTCGTCGTCGGCGATAAATTCGTTCTCGGTTTTGCTGAAGAGACTCTGCGTAAAAGCTTCAAAGATGCTGAACTGCATGTCGAAATTGCACCCTTTGGCGGCGAATGCTCCCAGAATGAAATCGACCGCCTGCGCAAGCTGGCGAAAGGTGCCGATTGCCAGGCGGTGTTGGGTATCGGCGGTGGTAAAACGCTGGATACCGCCAAAGCACTGGCCCACTTTATGGATGTGCCGGTCGCCATCGCGCCAACTATTGCCTCCACGGATGCGCCGTGCAGTGCCCTTTCAGTTATCTATACCGACAGCGGTGAGTTCGACCGTTATCTGATGCTGCCGCATAACCCAAACATGGTTATCGTCGACACCAAAGTGGTGGCCGGTGCGCCTGCACGTTTACTGGCGGCGGGGATTGGCGATGCGCTGGCAACCTGGTTTGAAGCCCGCGCATGTTCCCGCAGCGGGGCGACGACTATGGCGGGGGGAAAATGCACCCAAGCCGCACTGGCGCTGGCCGAACTGTGCTACAACACACTTCTCGAAGAGGGTGAAAAAGCAATGCTGGCGGCCGAGCAGCATGTGGTGACGCCCGCCCTCGAACGCGTAATTGAAGCCAATACCTACCTGAGCGGTGTGGGCTTTGAAAGCGGCGGATTAGCCGCGGCCCATGCGATTCACAACGGCCTGACCGCCATCCCGGATGCCCACCACTATTATCACGGTGAAAAAGTCGCATTTGGCACGCTCACTCAACTGGTGCTGGAAAACGCCCCGCTTGACGAGATCGAAACGGTTGCCGCGCTGTGTCACAGTGTGGGCTTGCCAATTACCCTGGCGCAGCTGGATATTAAAGAGGATATTCCGGGGAAAATGCGTCTGGTGGCAGAGGCGTCCTGTGCGGAAGGCGAGACGATTCACAACATGCCGGGCGGTGTGATACCGGATCAGGTGTACGCAGCATTGTTAGTTGCCGACCAATATGGGCAGCGTTTTTTGCATGAGTGGGAATAGCTGAAAGTACCGGGTGGCACGGCCTACAAAAATCGTAGGTCCGTGCAAGCGTAGCGCCGCCGGGCAAAAAAAATCCCCGCCAATGCGGGGATTTTTATGAGCACAAGATTACTGAACGTCGAAACGATCCAGGTTCATCACTTTCACCCAGGCCGCAACAAAGTCCTTCACGAACTTCTCATTGGCATCCTGACTGGCATAAACTTCCGCCAGCGCACGCAGTACCGCGTTAGAACCAAACACCAGATCGGCACGCGTTGCGGTGTATTTCACCTCTCCGCTTTGACGATCGCTGCCTGCAAACAGTTCGTTTGAGGCGTCGGTGGCTTTCCATTGGGTATTCATATCCAGCAGATTGACGAAGAAATCGTTGCTGAGCACGCCCACGCGATCGGTGAAGACGCCATTCTGGCTGCCGTCAAAGTTGGTACCTAGCACACGCATACCGCCTACCAACGCAGTCAGTTCTGGTGCGGTCAGCGTCAGCTGTTGCGCTTTATCGATCAGCAGAGATTCCGTTGTCGCTGCATCCTGATGGGCGCGATAGTTACGGAAACCATCGGCAACCGGCTTGAGCAGATCAAACATTTCAATATCGGTCTGATCCTGACGCGCATCTACGCGACCCGGTGTAAACGGCACGGTGATGTACGCGCCAGCGGCTTTCGCGGCTTGTTCAACACCCACTACACCGGCCAGTACAATGATGTCCGCAAGCGAGGCTTTATGGGCAGCTTTGTAGATACCTTCAAGTACCGGAAGAACCCTGGCCGCCGTCGCGTTCACATCCCAGTCGCGCTGCGGAGCCAGCGCCAGCCGTGCTCCGTTAGCACCGCCACGCTTATCACCGCCACGGAAGGTAGACGCTGAAGCCCAGGCAACAGACACCAGCTCACTGACCGTCAACCCGGAAGCCGCAATATCTGCTTTCAGGCTTTCAATGTCTTCAGCCGTTGGCTGGAAGAACGGATACGGCAGCGGGTCTTGCCAGATCAGATCTTCTTTCGGCACTTCTGGACCGATATACCGTGCTTTCGGCCCCATATCCCGATGCGTCAGTTTGAACCATGCGCGGGCAAAGGCTTCGTTAAATGCCTGCGGATCGTTGAGGAAGCGACGAGAAATTTTCTCGAATTCCGGGTCCATGCGCAGCGTCAGGTCGGTGACCAGCATGGTTGGCTTGCGTTTTTTCGACGGATCGAACGGGTCAGGAATCATCTCTGGCGCGTCAACGGCTTCAAACTGAATTGCCCCTGCCGGGCTGCGAGTCTGTACCCATTCGAATTTGAACAGGTTCTCGAAGAAGTAGTTGCTCCACTGGGTTGGCGTTTGCGTCCAGACCACTTCCAGACCAGAGGTGATGGCATCTGCGCCGACACCGCTGCCGTGGGTGCTGCTCCAGCCTAAGCCTTGCGCTTCAATTGGCGCCGCTTCAGGGTCGACGCCCACATGCGAGGCTGATGCCGCGCCGTGCGTTTTACCCAACGTATGACCACCGGCAATCAGTGCCACGGTTTCTTCGTCATTCATACCCATGTTGCCAAAGGTAGCACGGATAGCCGCCGCCGCTGACAGCGGTTCACCGCTGGCGTTTGGCCCTTCCGGGTTGACGTAAATCAGCCCCATTTCGGTGGCCGCTAATGGACGTTTTGCCAGCGCTTCAGGATCGCGATGGGCCAGCCAGGCTTTTTCGTCACCCCAGTTGACATCCAGATCCGGTTCCCAGACATCTTCACGCCCGGCACCAAAACCAAAGGTACGGAAACCGGAGTTTTCCAGCGCCACGTTACCCGCCAGGATAAACAGGTCAGCCCAGGAAATTTTCTGGCCGTATTTTTGTTTAATTGGCCATAACAGACGACGCGCCTTATCAAGGCTGACGTTGTCAGGCCAGGAGTTCAGAGGAGCAAAACGCTGTTGACCGCGTCCTGCACCGCCGCGTCCGTCAACTGAGCGGTAGGTACCTGCACCATGCCATGCCATACGAATAAACAGGCCCGCGTAGCTGCCCCAGTCGGCAGGCCACCACGGTTGGGAATCGGTCAGAAGGGCTTTGAGATCGCCTTTTAAGGCGGAGTAATCAAGTTTGCTGAATTCTTTGCGGTAGTCGAAGTCTTCACCCAGCGGGTTCGAACGGTTGGAATGTTGGTTTAAAAGATCAACGCGAAGTTGTTTTGGCCACCAGTCGCGAGTGTTGGTACCCGCTCCGGCGCTTTGGTCAGGCCCGCTTTGATGAAAAGGGCACTGTCCGGTTGATAACGTGTTATGGGTATCGTCTGTGCTCATATTTCTTTGCTCCCTCTACTGTATTTACCTTAAAGATATACACGTATGCTTAGAAGGTATAGTTGAGATAACGCACGGATTCGATAGTTATTTCCGTTTAATTAACCACTGAAATTATAAGCTCATTATTTGGCGAGGGCGGGAGCGTTGATATGGCAGGGAAAGTGGAGATGGCCTAAAACAAAAAACCCTCCGAAGAGGGCTTTTGTATTACAGGCCAGGGCGAACGCCGAGGGTGTGACAGATGGCGTAACTCATTTCGGCGCGGTTCAGGGTGTAGAAGTGGAAGTCTTTCACCCCTTCGCGACTCAAAATTTTCACCATGTCCATCGCGATATTGGCACCGACCAGCTTGCGGGTTTCGGCATCATCGTCCAGCCCTTCGTACATTTTCGACATCCACAGCGGAATACGCACGTTGGTCATGTCGGCAAATTTTTTCGCCTGCTTGAAGTTGGAAACCGGCAGGATGCCTGGAATAATTTCAACATCGATGCCCGCAGTGACGCAGCGATCGCGGAATCGCAGATAGCTTTCGACATCGAAGAAAAACTGCGTAATCGCGCGGTTTGCTCCGGCATCGACTTTGCGTTTCAGGTTGAGCAGATCCGCCTGCGCGCTTTTCGCTTCCGGGTGTACTTCCGGATACGCCGCCACGGAGATGTCAAAATCACCGACTTCTTTCAGCAGTGCCACCAAATCGGTCGCGTACATGTCCGGTTTGCCGCTGCCCGGTGGCAGGTCGCCGCGCAGAGCCACGATATGACGAATGCCGTTGTTCCAGTAATCCTGAGCGATAGTGCGCAGTTCGTCGCGGGTCGCGTCGATACAGGTCAGATGCGGTGCCGCTTCCAGACCCGTGCGATCCTTGATGCCTTTAATAATGCTGTGCGTCCGGTCGCGCTCACCGGAGTTCGCGCCGTAGGTCACTGAGACAAACTTCGGCTTCAGGCTGCTCAGGCGATCGATAGAGCTCCACAGGGTTTGCTCCATTTCACTGGTGCGCGGCGGAAAGAATTCAAAAGAGACGTTAATCTGGCCCTGCACTTCAGCCAGGCTCTGATTTAGGGCTTCCCGCTGGTTGGCGTGAAAAAAGCTCATACCTTACCTCATCAATCGCGTGTCATTGTTGTTGTGTTGTGAACTGCTATACGTTTAGACGTCTAGATGTAAAAATGACGGAAAAGCGGGATGCCGTCAACAGAAATCATCGGCAAATACGGTGAGGAATGTTCAGGGAAGATGAAGAAGGTTCATGATGGTGGGGTGGGTGAGCGCGGTCTGAGGCCCTCACCCCAAAGGGAGAGGGAGAAAACCGGCGTTGATCTTGTAGGCCCGGTAAGCGAAGCGCCACCGGGCACAGACAAAACCTACAGCAGTTGCGCCAGACGATTAATATCCGACTGGATCGCCCCGGCAGTGACGTCGCGTCCCGCGCCTGGACCACGAATCACCAGCGGATTATCGCGATACCAGCGGCTTTCGATGGCGAAGACGTTATCGCACGGCAGCAGCGCCGCCAGCGGATGCTCAGGGCGAACCGCTTCAACACCAACACGGGCTTTGCCGTTGGCGTCAAAACGGGCCACGTAACGCAAGACCAGCCCCATTTCACGCGCGGCTTCCAGGCGTGACACCATCTGTTCGTTCAGCTCGTCGCCGTTCTCGAAGAAGTGATCGACAGATCCCTCTTCGCAGCCCGACGGTACCAGCGATTCCACGCGTACCTGGCCCGGCTCGATGTCGTAACCCGCCTCACGCGCCAGAATCACCAGCTTGCGCATGACGTCTTTCCCGGCAAGATCCACGCGCGGGTCAGGCTCGGTCAGCCCCTGCTGCCACGCCTGATCCACCAAGTCCGTAAACGGAACCGTGCCGTCGAACTGCAGGAACAGCCAGGAGAGCGTGCCGGAGAAAATTCCGCTGATCGCCAGAATGCTGTCGCCGCTGTCGATCAGGTCGCGCACGGTGTGGTTGACCGGCAAACCGGCACCCACGGTGGCGTTATACAGCCAGTGACGACCGGTTTTTTCAAACGCGTCGTGGATCTGGCGGTATTTATCGGTGCTGCTCGCACCCGCCAGTTTGTTGGCGCTGATGACGTGGAAACCGTGGCTGGCAAAATCGAGATACTGATCGGCCAGCTGTTCACTGGCGGTCACATCCAGCACCACCAGATCGTCGTACGGGTGCGCACGCATCCACAGGAACAGGGACTCTTCGTCCTGTTCAATAGCTTCATCGTTGAAGAAGGCCAGCGCACGGCTGGCGTCGAGACCGTCGTAATTCAGCAGGCTGCGGCGGCTATCCACCACCCCCGCTAGCACAAATTCAAAACCGGTGCGCGCAGAGAGCGTAGTTTGCTCACGGGCAAACAGCTCCAGCCAGCGGGAACCAATGTTGCCCTTCCCGAACAGCACCAGACCGATGCGTTTTTCGGCGCGGAACAGGGTGGTGTGCAGCCCCTGAATCAGGCTCTCGGTTGGGCCTTTGCGCAGCACGGCGACCAGGCTAATGCCCTCTTCCGACTGCCAGGTGAACTCCACCGGCTGGCCTTTCAGCTGTTGCCAGAAACGGTGGCAGTGCAGCGGATTACGGGTGACGCCCGCCCCGACCATCGCCACCAGCGCCAGCCCCTGACGCAGGCGAAGTTCGCCCGGCAGACCCGCTTCATCAAGAATTTTCAGCGCACTGTCGGCCACTTCAGCGGTGTAGCAGAACTGCAGCAGCTGGCGGTCATTGTGTACGCCAACGGCCAGCGGACGCACCTGGGCGCGCTTGAGGATCAGATCGATATCTTTGTGCGCCAGTTTGAAATCTTGTCCGGCAGGCACCTGGAATTCGATCAGGCAAATATCATCGTGGCTGGTGACAATACGCGCGCCTGTGCCTGAAGCCAACACGCGTTCGATGCGGGTTGAGCCTTTATCTGGCGTATAGCTACAGCGCAGTTGCAGGTCGATATCGCTGCCCGAAACCGGCTGTAAGGTACGGGCGTGCAGGACTGGTGCCGCCAGTCGCGCCAGTTCGCTGGCTTCGTCGAGACGCAGCAGCGGCAGCAAACAGGCATCTTTCACTTTGCGCGGGTCGGCGCTGTAAACCCCGGCCACGTCGCTCCAGATGGTGACGCGTGACGCACCCGCCAGCGCACCAATTTGCGTTGCCGAGTAGTCCGAACCGTTGCGGCCCAGCAGCACGGTTTCGCCTGCATTACTGCGGCTGATAAAGCCCGTCACGACGATGCGTTTGCCCGGATGCTGGACCAGCAATTGTTGCAGAAGCGGATACGAGAGGCCTTCGTCGACCTGGGGCTGTGCCGCACGTTCAGCACGCAGGAAATCACGCGCGTCGAGCCATGCGGCCTCAAGCCCTTGCTGTTCGAGGACCGCGGCCATCAGACGTGCAGACCAGACTTCACCGTGGCCGACCACTTCAGCGTAAACCGCATCGGTAATGCCGCTGTCCAGCAGTCCGGCCAGACGCTCCAGATCGTGCACAAAAGCGCTGATAAGCGTGTCTGCCGCTTCCGCAGGAAGCAGGCCAGATATCAAATCGCTCTGATAACGGCGTAATGTTTGTTGAACCTGATGCGCAGAAAGGCGATCGGTCTGGCTTAATTTCAGCCAGCTAATCAACTGGTTGGTAGTGCTGCCTGCCGCCGAGACAACCATCATGTCGCCCGGCATCGAATACTCCGCCATGATCCCCGCGACACGCAGGTAACATTTCACATCAGCAAGACTACTACCACCAAACTTGTGCAGCTGGCGACCCTTCGCCCCTGCCTGCGCTATCACACTCATGATTACCCCTTGGCTGCGACCCGGAAGGCATTTTCCAGATCGGCAATTAAATCTTCACAGTCTTCAATACCGGTTGAGATGCGTAACAGCGTCTCAGAAATTCCGGCGGCGGCACGCGCCTCTGGCGCCATGCCTGCGTGCGTCATGGTCGCGGCGTGGGAGATCAAGCTCTCGACTCCCCCTAAGGATTCCGCCAGCGTAAACAGTGACAACCCGCTCAGGAAGCGACGCAGCGTTTGCTCATCGCCATCCAGTTCAAAACTTAACATCGCGCCAAAACCTTTCTGCTGGCGCGCGGCAATCTCATGGCCCTGATTTTCCGGCAGCGATGGGTGATACAGCTTTTTCACCAGCGGCTGGTTTTTCAGGAACTCGACAATCGCCTGGGCGTTACGCTGCGCCACTTCCATACGCGGCGATAACGTACGCAGACCGCGCAGCAGCAAATAGCTGTCGAACGCGCTGCCGGTGACGCCAATGTTATTGGCCCACCATGCCAGTTCGGTGACAACATCAGGATCTTTAGCAATCACCACCCCGGCGACCACGTCAGAGTGGCCGTTCAGATATTTGGTGCATGAATGCAATACCAGATCCGCACCCAGGGAAAGTGGGTTCTGCAGCGCCGGACTGAGAAACGTATTATCCACTACACTTATCGCTCCCGCATCCCTTGCGAGCTGACAAATTTTCGCAATATCGACGACGCGCAACAATGGATTGCTTGGACTTTCCACCAGAACCAGCTTTGGCTTCTCTGCAAGCGCTTGTTTAAGCGCCTGTTCGTCGTTCTGATCGACAAATAAAACGCGGTAACAGCCGCGTTTTTCCAGACTGTCGAACAGACGGTAGCTGCCGCCGTAACAGTCGTGCGGGGCCACCAGCAGATCGCCAGGTTTCAGGAACACCGTCGTCACCAGGTGAATGGCCGACATGCCGGTATTGGTCAATACTGCACCTGCTCCGCCTTCAAGCTCCGCCAGTGCGCGTTGGGTCACGTCACGCGTAGGGTTGCCACGACGCGAGTAGTCATGCGCACGGGGTTCATTAAATCCGGTGAAATTGTAAGTACTGGAAAGATGAATCGGCGGGACAACGCAGCCGTACTGCTCGTCATCATTCAATCCGCTACGCACTGCGATAGTGGCCTGTTTACGCGTCATGGTGAAGGCTTCCTGGCTAATGAGGTGAAAAGTCAGGCACCAGAGTAAACACTGAAACTATAGACGTCAATACATCTGGACATCTAAACTTCTTTGCGTATAGATTGAGCAATGCGAGAATAGCCGTTAAAATTACATGCTTTAGTGCACGCCGCAGTCGCAATATCCGTGTCACGGTATCGTCTCTACGGTAAACTACGCCAGATTACGGTTGAAAGCCTTATCAAGAATAGGGTTTTAACCTTTATTAATGAATAAGAGGATTAAAGGTCTCATGGCTGAATGGAGCGGCGAATATATCAGCCCATACGCTGAGCACGGTAAGAAGAGTGAGCAAGTAAAGAAAATTACGGTTTCCATTCCTCTGAAAGTGTTAAAGATCCTCACCGATGAACGCACGCGTCGTCAGGTGAACAACCTGCGTCACGCGACCAACAGCGAACTGCTGTGCGAAGCATTTTTGCATGCGTTTACTGGTCAACCGTTGCCGAACGATGAAGACCTACGCAAAGAGCGTAGCGATGAAATCCCGGAAGCGGCGAAAGTGATCATGCGTGAACTGGGTATCGACCCGGATACGTGGGAATACTGAATTGCAGATACAAAAAAAGCGCCTTTCGGCGCTTTTTTTTCGGGTAGCTTATTTAGCGCCCGGGATGCTGAAACGCTTGTTGAAGCGGTCAACACGGCCACCGGTAGCAACGTCACGCTGCTTGCCAGTGTAGAACGGGTGGCACTGACCACATACGTCCAGGTTCAGATCGTGACCCACTGTAGAGCGGATTTTGATCGCGTTACCGCAAGAGCAGTTTGCAGTAATAAAATCGTATTTCGGGTGAATATCTTTTTTCATGGGGAGAACCTCAGTTAAGGCCGCGTCGCTCTTCCAGCCCTAACGCCAGACACCACGCGATGTTGAATGTATGTTCTTTGAAGCAAAATGCACCAAAGGCGGCGAATCATACAGAATCCAGCCAGCGGTTGCAAACTGATCCGCACACCTACAGCATCTAATGTGTATACTAACGCGCCACTTTTCAAGTCAGGAAGATTCGATGCCCGTCGCTCACGTTGCCCTGCCCGTTCCGCTTCCCCGCACCTTTGACTACCTGCTGCCCGACAGCATGAGCGCCAAAGCGGGCTGTCGCGTCAGCGTGCCGTTTGGCAAACAGCAGCGCATTGGGATCGTGGTGTCGGTGAGCGATAAAAGTGAGCTGCCCCTCAACGAACTGAAAGCCGTCGTTGAAGTGTTGGACGACGAACCGGTCTACTCCGCCAGCGTCTGGCGTCTGCTGCTGTGGGCCGCCGATTACTATCATCATCCGATTGGCGACGTGCTGTTCCACGCTCTGCCGATTTTGCTGCGCCAGGGAAAAAGCGCCAGCCACGCACCGACGTGGTACTGGTTTGCCACTGAGCAGGGCCAGGCCGTGGATATCAACAGCCTGAAGCGCTCCCCCAAACAGCAGCAGGCGCTGGCCGCGCTGCGTCAGGGTCGGATCTGGCGTCATCAGGTGACAGAGCTAGATTTTAACGACGCCGCGTTACAGAGTTTACGTAAGAAAGGTCTGTGCGAGCTCGCCAGCGAAGCCCCCGCCCTGGTGGACTGGCGCGACGGATTTTCCGTGGCGGGCGACAGGCTGCGTCTCAATACCGAACAGGCGACCGCCGTCGGCGCAATTCATAGCGCGTCTGACCATTTTTCCGCGTGGCTACTCGCGGGCGTTACCGGCTCCGGTAAGACCGAAGTCTATCTGAGCGTTCTTGAAAACGTGCTCGCCCAGGGCAAACAGGCGCTGGTGATGGTCCCGGAAATCGGGCTGACGCCACAAACCATCGCCCGTTTCCGTGAGCGTTTTAACGCCCCGGTTGAAGTGCTGCACTCCGGTCTAAACGACACGGAACGCCTGAGCGCCTGGCTGAAAGCCAAAAACGGCGAGGCGGCGATTGTGATTGGCACTCGCTCGTCACTCTTTACGCCGTTTAAAAATCTCGGCGTCATCGTTATCGACGAAGAGCACGACAGTTCCTATAAACAGCAGGAAGGCTGGCGCTATCACGCCCGTGACCTGGCGGTGTATCGCGCCCATAGCGAACAGATACCGATCATTCTTGGCTCGGCAACGCCCGCGCTGGAAACGCTGCACAATGTGCGGCAGCGGAAATATCACATGCTGCGCCTGACGCGCCGCGCGGGGAATGCGCGCCCGGCCACGCAGCACGTGCTGGATCTGAAAGGTCAGCCAGTGCAGGCGGGATTAGCTCCGGCCTTAATTGGCCGTATGCGCCAGCATTTGCAGGCCGATAATCAGGTGATTCTCTTCCTCAACCGCCGCGGATTCGCGCCAACCTTGCTGTGCCATGACTGCGGCTGGATTGCCGAGTGCCCGCGCTGCGATCACTATTACACCCTGCATCAGGCGCAGCATCATCTGCGCTGTCACCACTGCGACAGCCACCGCCCTGTGCCGCGCCAGTGCCCGTCGTGTGGCTCCACACATATGGTGCCGGTCGGGCTGGGCACCGAGCAGCTTGAGCAGGCGCTTGCGCCGTTTTTCCCCGGCGTGCCGCTGTCGCGCATCGATCGCGACACGACCAGCCGTAAAGGGGCGCTTGAGGAGCAACTGGCAGAAGTTCATCGTGGCGGCGCGCGCATTCTCATTGGCACGCAGATGCTGGCGAAAGGTCACCACTTCCCCGACGTCACGCTGGTCGCTCTGCTGGATGTCGACGGCGCGCTGTTTTCCGCTGATTTCCGCTCCGCCGAGCGCTTTGCCCAGCTTTATACCCAGGTCGCGGGTCGCGCCGGACGCGCAGGGAAACAGGGCGAAGTGGTGCTGCAAACCCATCACCCTGAGCATCCACTGCTGCAAACCTTGCTGCATAAAGGCTATGACGCCTTTGCCGAGCAGGCGCTCGCCGAGCGTCAGACGCTGCAATTACCGCCGTGGACCAGCCACGTGATTATTCGTGCAGAAGATCATAATAATCAGCAGGCTCCGCTTTTCTTGCAGCAGCTACGCAATTTGCTGCAGGCCAGCCCACTGGTGGACAATCAGCTGTGGATTTTAGGCCCTGTTCCAGCGCTGGCGCCTAAGCGCGGTGGCCGCTATCGCTGGCAGATTTTGCTCCAGCACCCGTCGCGTGTGCGTCTGCAACACGTGATCAGCGGCGCGCTGGTACTCATTAATACCTTGCCAGAAGCACGTAAGGTGAAGTGGGTTCTCGACATCGATCCGATTGAGGGTTAGAGAAAGGTGCGAGAGTGATCGAAAAATTTAACGCACCTCACACTTTTTATGAAAATTCTGTAACCGCTTCCACACACTATCTGTAAAAATGAATTCAGTCAGAAGTTCGGTG
The DNA here is from genome assembly GCF_002922995.1 of Lelliottia sp. 7254-16. Lineage (NCBI taxonomy): Bacteria > Pseudomonadati > Pseudomonadota > Gammaproteobacteria > Enterobacterales > Enterobacteriaceae > Lelliottia > Lelliottia sp. 7254-16. The sequence goes on along the minus strand of NZ_PQVS01000017.1, from coordinate 76,822 downwards.
GTCCTGCGAGGAGAAGACGTTGAAGTCCAGGAAAGAGGTTGCTTCGGCGACCATGAAAGACGTTGCCCAGAAAGCGAAAGTTTCCACGGCAACGGTGTCCCGCGCATTAATGAACCCGGATAAAGTCTCTCAGGCGACGCGCAATCGGGTAGAGCAGGCGGCACTGGAAGTCGGTTATTTACCGCAAGCCTTGGGACGTAATGCAAAGCGCAACGAATCGCGCACGATTCTGGTTATCGTGCCGGATATTTGCGATCCGTTCTTCAGCGAGATTATTCGCGGGATTGAAGTGACCGCTGCCGAACAAGGCTATCTGGTGCTGATCGGCGATTGCGCCCACCAAAACCAGCAAGAAAAAACCTTTATTGACCTGATTATCACCAAGCAGATTGACGGAATGTTACTGCTCGGGTCGCGCCTGCCGTTTGATGCCAGCATTGAAGAACAGCGCAATCTGCCACCGATGGTGATGGCGAATGAGTTCGCGCCAGAACTTGAGCTGCCAACTGTTCACATCGATAACCTGACCGCCGCCTTTAACGCCGTGAACTATCTTCAGGAACTGGGGCATAAGCGCATTGGCTGTATCGCCGGGCCGGAAGAGATGCCGCTATGTCATTATCGTCTGCAAGGCTACGTTCAGGCATTGCGTCGTGCGGGCGTGACGGTCGATCCTCACTATATTGCTCGGGGCGATTTCACCCTCGAAGCCGGTGGTCTCGCGCTGGAAAAATTACTCGCGCAGCCAGAGCCACCCACCGCCGTATTCTGCCATAGCGATGTAATGGCGCTGGGCGCGTTGTCCTACGCCAAACGTCGCGGTTTGCAGGTGCCAAAAGACTTGTCGATCATAGGCTTCGATAACATTTCGCTCTCTGAGTTTTGCGATCCGCCACTTTCAACAGTGTCACAGCCGCGCTACGAAATTGGCCGTGAAGCGATGCTGTTGCTTCTCGATCAACTGCACGGTCAGGTGGTCAGCAGCGGCTCGCGTTTACTTGATTGCGAACTGATCGTTCGAGGTTCCACACAGGCGCTTACTTAAAGTAAATGCCTTTCAGACTCCCTTATCTGGTCAAAGGCCCGCCGCTTAAGTAACATGGCGGGCTGACGAACGAATAAATACAGCGAAACGATAGTGGCACAACGAGATTATGTACGTCGCGGCCAGCCGGCACCTTCGCGACGCAAAAAGAGCACCTCACGGAGCAAGCAGCGTAGCCTGCCTTCTGTCTCGCCAGCAATGGTCGCGATTGCTGCCGCCGTTCTGGTGGCCTTCATCGGTGGTCTGTACTTTATTACTCACCACAAGAAAGAAGATGCTGAAGCCCTTCAGGGCAATAAGGTGGCCGGAAATGGTTTGCCGCCAAAACCGGAAGAGCGCTGGCGCTATATTAAAGAGCTGGAAAGCCGCCAGCCTGGCGTGCGTGCGCCCACCGAGCCTTCTGCCGGTGGTGAGGTGAAAAACGCCGATCAGTTAACCAACGAACAACGCCAGTTGCTGGCCCAGATGCAGGCCGATATGCGCCAGCAGCCGACGCAGCTAAACGAAGTGCCGTGGAACGAACAGACACCACAGCAGCGTCAGCAAACCCTGCAACGTCAGCGTCAGGTTCAGCAGCAAGTGCAGCAGCAGCAACAACAGCAGTGGGCTCAAACCCAGCCGGTGCAGCAGCCTCGCACCCAGCCGCGTGTAACGGAACAGCCTTATCAGCAGCCACAGCAGCCAACGCGCACGGTGCAGACACAGCCAGTACAGCAACAGCCGCAAAAGCCTGCAACCTCGACCCAGCCGTATCAGGATCTGCTGCAAACGCCTGCTCATACTGCCGCGCAGCAGCCTAAAGCGCAGCCACAGCAGAGCGCACCGGTAGCGCAAGCCACCGAAGCACCGAAACCAACGGCAGAGAAAAAAGACGAGCGTCGCTGGATGGTACAGTGCGGTTCGTTTAAAGGTGCTGACCAGGCAGAGACCGTGCGTGCACAGCTCGCGTTCGAAGGATTTGACTCACGCATTACCACCAACAACGGCTGGAATCGCGTGGTCATTGGGCCAGTTAAAGGCAAAGATAATGCTGATGGCACGATCAGCCGTCTTAAAGTCGCTGGTCACACAAACTGCATTCGACTCGCCTCCGGGGGTTGAAACCCCCAAAATCTCCCCCATCTATCATTCTATTCAGCCCCGAGCACAGGCTCGGGGTATCTGTTCCCAATTTGTAACCAGGGGGTCTGCTCGTGACAACAATTGTAAGTGTACGCCGTAACGGCCATGTGGTAATCGCCGGTGACGGCCAGGCCACGCTGGGTAATACCGTCATGAAAGGCAACGTGAAAAAAGTCCGCCGTCTGTATAACGACAAAGTGATTGCCGGTTTCGCTGGCGGCACCGCTGACGCGTTCACGCTGTTTGAACTGTTTGAACGCAAACTGGAAATGCATCAGGGCCATCTGGTCAAAGCCGCCGTTGAGCTGGCGAAAGACTGGCGTACCGACCGTATGCTGCGCAAACTTGAAGCGCTGCTGGCCGTTGCCGATGAAAACGCCTCTCTGATCATCACCGGTAATGGCGACGTCGTTCAGCCAGAAAATGATCTGATTGCTATCGGCTCCGGCGGTCCTTACGCCCAGGCCGCAGCGCGCGCTCTGCTTGAAAATACTGATTTGAGCGCTCGCGAAATTGCCGAGAAGGCGTTGGGTATTGCAGGTGATATCTGCATCTACACCAACCACTTCCATACCATCGAAGAATTGACCTCTAAAGCGTAAGGATCTCCCATGTCTGAAATGACCCCACGCGAAATTGTCAGCGAGCTGAACAAACACATCATTGGCCAGGATAACGCCAAACGCTCCGTTGCCATTGCCTTGCGTAACCGCTGGCGCCGCATGCAGCTCGACGAAGAGCTGCGCCATGAAGTGACTCCGAAAAACATTCTGATGATCGGCCCGACCGGTGTCGGTAAAACCGAAATCGCCCGTCGTCTGGCAAAACTCGCCAACGCACCGTTCATCAAAGTCGAAGCGACTAAATTCACCGAAGTGGGCTATGTCGGTAAAGAAGTGGATTCCATCATCCGCGATCTGACCGACTCCGCAATTAAAATGGTGCGCATTCAGTCAATCGAGAAAAACCGCTACCGTGCCGAAGAGATGGCTGAAGAGCGCATTCTCGACGCGCTGATCCCACCGGCTAAAAACAACTGGGGCCAGTCAGAGCAGCCGCAGGAGCCATCCGCCGCGCGCCAGGCATTCCGCAAAAAACTGCGTGAAGGCCAACTGGACGACAAAGAGATTGAGATCGATCTGGCCGCAGCGCCAATGGGCGTCGAAATCATGTCCCCTCCGGGCATGGAAGAGATGACCAGCCAGCTGCAGTCCATGTTCCAGAACCTGGGCGGCCAGAAGCAAAAACCGCGTAAGCTGAAAATCAAAGATGCGATGAAGCTGTTGATTGAAGAAGAAGCGGCGAAACTGGTGAACCCGGAAGAGCTGAAACAAGACGCGATCGACGCCGTTGAGCAGCACGGCATCGTGTTTATCGACGAAATCGACAAGATCTGTAAGCGCGGCGAATCCAACGGCCCGGACGTATCTCGTGAAGGCGTTCAGCGCGACCTGCTGCCTCTGGTTGAAGGCTGCACCGTATCGACCAAACACGGCATGGTCAAAACTGACCACATCCTGTTTATCGCTTCCGGCGCATTCCAGGTGGCTAAACCGTCCGATTTAATCCCGGAACTGCAGGGTCGTCTGCCGATTCGTGTTGAACTCCAGGCGCTGACCACCGAAGATTTCGAACGTATCCTGACCGAGCCAAATGCCTCCATCACCGTGCAGTACAAAGCGCTGATGGCGACCGAAGGTGTGAACATCGAGTTCACCGCAGACGGCATCAAACGTATCGCCCAGGCCGCGTGGCAGGTGAACGAAACCACCGAGAACATCGGTGCGCGTCGTCTGCATACCGTGCTTGAACGCCTGGTGGAAGATATCTCGTATGAAGCCAGCGATCTGAACGGTCAGAGTATTACCATTGATGCAGATTATGTGAGTAAACATCTGGATGCGTTAGTGGCAGATGAAGATCTGAGCCGTTTTATCCTATAATCGCGCTTAATGTAATTTCATCATCATTGATGGGGGCTACTGCCCCCATTTTTATTGGCTAAATACTATGACTGAAATCAGCCGTACTCAGGCGTGGCTCGAAAGCCTGCGTCCTAAGACTTTACCTCTGGCATTTGCCGCGATTGTTGTGGGTTCTGCCCTGGCCTGGTGGCAGGGGCATTTCGATCCATTGGTCGCTGGCCTTGCGCTGATCACCGCCGGTTTGCTGCAAATCCTCTCTAACCTTGCTAACGACTATGGCGATGCGGTGAAAGGCAGCGACAAACCCGACCGTATCGGGCCATTGCGCGGGATGCAAAAAGGGGTGATTACCCAGGCGCAAATGAAGCGTGCGCTGATTATCACTGTCGCGCTGATTTGCCTTTCGGGCCTGGCGCTGGTCTCCGTGGCCTGTAAAACGACCGCTGATTTCATCGGCTTTATGGTGTTAGGCCTGTTAGCCATTGTGGCGGCAATCACCTATACCGTCGGTACACGTCCTTACGGTTACATCGGTCTGGGTGATATCTCCGTGCTGGTCTTCTTCGGTTGGCTGAGCGTGATGGGCAGCTGGTATCTGCAGGCTCATACGCTGATTCCCGCGCTGTTCCTCCCGGCGACCGCCTGCGGTTTGCTCGCAGCGGCGGTGTTGAACATCAATAACCTACGCGATATCGACAGCGATCGTCTGAACGGCAAAAATACCCTGGCGGTACGCTTAGGCCCGGTGAATGCGCGTCGCTATCACACCGGCCTGCTGATGGGTGCGCTGGTATGCCTGGCGCTGTTTAACCTGATTTCTCTGCACAGCATCTGGGGCTGGCTGTTTGTCCTGGCCGCACCGCTACTGATCAAACAGGCCCGTTTCGTGATGCGCGAGAAAAGCCCTGCCGCGATGCCCCCGATGCTCGAACGCACGGTAAAAGGCGCGTTATTGACTAACCTGTTGTTCGTCATTGGGATTGTGATGAGCCAGACGCTGGGTTAACTGACAAATATCAATTAACAATTGATGATTTTGCAAACAATGCGATTCGCGCGATATACTGAACACATTCGCAGCAACCAGACAGTAAACCTATGAAATACGATACTTCCGAGCTTTGTGACATCTATCAGGAAGATGTCAACGTCGTGGAACCGCTGTTCTCCAACTTTGGTGGACGGTCTTCGTTTGGCGGACAGATCATCACGGTAAAATGTTTCGAGGATAACGGGTTGCTGTATGAACTTCTCGAACAGAACGGCCGGGGTCGCATTCTGTTGGTCGACGGTGGCGGTTCTATGCGCCGCGCGTTAATCGACGCCGATCTTGCCCGTCTTGCCGTGCAGAACGAGTGGGAAGGCCTGGTGGTGTACGGTTCTGTGCGCCAGGTGGACGATCTGGAAGAGCTGGATATTGGCATCCAGGCCATCGCGGCGATTCCGGTCGGCGCGGCGGGTGACGGCATCGGCGAAAGCGATGTGCGCGTCAACTTCGGCGGCGTGACGTTCTTCTCCGGTGACCATCTTTACGCCGACAATACCGGCATCATCCTTTCCGAAGATCCGCTGGATATCGAGTAATAAAAAGCCGGGTGGCGCTAGCGCTTACCCGGCCTACTTTTCTGCGTCACGACTCTTCATTCCCCTAAAGGTTTCGCGTTGTAGCATGGCGGCAAGCGAATGAATCCCCAGGAACATAGAAACCTATGTGACTGGGGTGAATGTGCGCAGCCAACGCCGCTACGGCGCGAAAGATGTCAGGGAATTAGACTTCTTCCATACGCCCTAAGAGTGCCTGCAGACGATCCTGCCAGCCGCTCTGCTGCTCACGCAGCTGGCTGTTTTCACGCTCAAGCTCTTCGCGGCCGTGTTGAGCAGACTGCACTTCCTGCGACAGCGAATTATTCTTTTCTTTCAGCTCTTCGATTTCCATCTGCAGCAGCGTGATGGTGTCAATCGCCTGCTGTACTTTCGATTCCAGTTTCTCAAACACTTCTAATGACATGGTCATACCTCTCCTGAATTGCAAGGCGACGCTTTAACGAAAACGCGCACAACATATAGTTGTCGATTGTATGGAGCGCCGTCGTCCCTGTCCAGCGGCACGCCGCGCAGATTGCGGTTTGCAACACTTTTCATCCTGGTCCTGGTGCGTTCGCTGCATATACCCCTAAATTGTTAATACTTTAGTTAATGAAATGATTCAGCTCTCATTTTAAGGATGATGCAAAAACGCGCTTTATGGCGCGATAACGCTCATTTTATTGACGCAGACCACACATTTTGATTTCGATATTTCTCGTTTTTGCTCGTTAACGATAAATTAACACCATGTCTACAGGACATCGCGGCTGTCCGTTGTCGCTGCGCTAACAATAACATTCATCTTTCTTCAGGATTCCGATTATGAGTCAGACATCAACCTTAAAAGGCCAGTGCATCGCCGAGTTCCTTGGTACCGGGTTGTTGATTTTCTTCGGGGTAGGCTGTGTTGCTGCACTGAAAGTGGCGGGTGCTACGTTCGGTCAGTGGGAAATCAGCATCATCTGGGGTCTGGGCGTGGCGATGGCCATCTACCTGACCGCAGGGGTTTCCGGCGCACATCTTAACCCGGCGGTGACCATCGCATTGTGGCTGTTCGCGTGCTTCGATAAACGCAAAGTCGTACCTTACATCATTTCACAATTTGCCGGCGCCTTTTGCGCAGCGGCATTAGTTTACGGGCTTTATTACAATCTTTTCATCGACTTCGAACAGACGCATCATATGGTGCGCGGCAGTATCGAAAGTCTTGATCTGGCGGGTATCTTCTCCACTTATCCGAACCCACATATCAATTTTGTGCAGGCGTTCGCGGTTGAAATGGTGATTACCGCTATTCTGATGGGCGTCATCATGGCGCTGGGCGATGATGGCAACGGCATCCCACGTGGCCCGCTGGCACCGCTGCTGATCGGCTTGCTGATTGCGGTCATCGGCGCATCGATGGGGCCGCTGACTGGCTTTGCGATGAACCCGGCGCGTGACCTTGGACCGAAAACCTTCGCCTTCTTCGCAGGCTGGGGCGACGTGGCCTTCACCGGCGCGAAAGATATTCCTTACTTCCTGGTGCCGCTGTTCGGCCCGATTGTAGGGGCTGCGCTGGGTGCATTCGGCTATCGTAAATTAATTGGTCGCCACTTACCGTGCGACACCTGTGTGGAAGAAGAGAAGGAAACGACCTCTACCGCACAACAAAATGCTTCGCTGTAATCTGACTACGGGACACTTACTATGACCGACAAAAAATATATCGTTGCGCTCGACCAAGGCACTACCAGCTCCCGCGCTGTCGTAATGGATCATGACGCGAATATCGTCAGCGTGTCACAGCGCGAATTCGAACAAATTTATCCTAAGCCAGGCTGGGTAGAGCACGACCCGATGGAGATCTGGGCGACCCAGAGCTCCACGCTGGTCGAAGTGCTGGCGAAAGCCGACATCAGCTCCGACGAAATTGCCGCAATTGGTATCACCAACCAGCGTGAAACGGCGATTGTCTGGGAACGCGAAACCGGCAAACCGATTTATAACGCCATCGTCTGGCAGTGTCGCCGTACCGCGGACATCTGCGAAAAGCTCAAGCGCGACGGCATGGAAGAGTACATTCGCAGCGCCACCGGCCTGGTGGTTGACCCGTACTTCTCCGGCACCAAAGTGAAGTGGATTCTGGACCACGTGGAAGGCTCACGTGAGCGTGCAAAACGCGGCGAACTGCTGTTCGGTACTGTGGACACCTGGCTTATCTGGAAGATGACACAGGGACGCGTTCACGTCACCGACTACACCAACGCCTCGCGTACCATGATGTTCAACATCAACACCCTCGAATGGGATGACAAGATGCTGGACGCGCTGGATATTCCGCGCGCCATGCTGCCGGAAGTGCGCAAGTCTTCCGAAGTCTACGGTCAGACCAACATTGGTGGTAAAGGCGGCACGCGTATTCCGATCTCCGGCATCGCCGGTGACCAGCAGGCGGCGCTGTTTGGCCAGCTGTGCGTGAAAGAAGGGATGGCGAAAAATACCTACGGTACCGGCTGCTTTATGCTGATGAACACCGGCGAGAAAGCGGTGAAATCAGAAAACGGCCTGCTGACCACCATCGCCTGCGGTCCGAAGGGTGAAGTGAACTATGCCCTGGAAGGCGCGGTATTCATGGCGGGTGCGTCTATTCAGTGGCTGCGCGACGAAATGAAGTTGATCAGCGACGCGTTCGATTCCGAGTATTTCGCGACCAAAGTGAAAGACACCAACGGCGTGTACGTGGTGCCTGCATTCACCGGTCTGGGCGCGCCATACTGGGACCCGTATGCCCGTGGCGCGATCTTCGGCCTGACGCGCGGTGTGAACTCAAACCACATCATCCGTGCCACACTCGAATCCATCGCCTACCAGACGCGCGACGTGCTGGAAGCGATGCAGGCTGACTCCGGCATTCGCCTGCACGCTCTGCGCGTGGATGGCGGCGCGGTGGCGAATAACTTCCTGATGCAGTTCCAGTCCGACATTCTGGGCACCCGCGTGGAGCGCCCTGAAGTGCGTGAAGTGACGGCGCTCGGCGCAGCGTACCTGGCCGGTCTGGCGGTGGGCTTCTGGCAGAACCTGGACGAGCTGCAGGAGAAAGCGGTCATCGAACGTGAATTCCGCCCAGGCATCGAAACTACCGAGCGTAACGTTCGCTACAGCGGCTGGAAAAAAGCGGTGAAACGCGCGCTGGCGTGGGAAGATCACGACGAGTAATTCGACCATTCCCCTCACCCTAACCCTCTCCCAAAGGGAGAGGGAACTCGCCGGTTTTCTCCCTCTCCCGTGGGAGAGGGCCGGGGTGAGGGCATCAAACCGCACCCCTCCCCACTCTGTGATAAACTTCGTGCAATTCCTTTTGACTGCACGAGTATCTGATGAGACGTGAACTTGCTATCGAATTTTCCCGCGTAACCGAAGCCGCCGCACTGGCAGGCTATAAGTGGTTAGGCCGCGGCGATAAAAATATCGCTGACGGTGCTGCCGTCCACGCGATGCGCATTATGCTCAACCAGGTCAACATTGACGGCACCATCGTCATCGGCGAAGGCGAGATCGACGAAGCGCCGATGCTCTTCATTGGCGAAAAAGTCGGTACCGGCAACGGCGACGCGGTAGATATCGCCGTCGACCCGATCGAAGGTACCCGCATGACCGCGATGGGCCAGGCTAACGCACTGGCGGTGCTGGCGGTCGGCGATAAAGGCTGCTTCCTCAATGCTCCAGACATGTACATGGAAAAGCTGATTGTCGGTCCGGGCGCGAAAGGGTCTATCGATCTCAATCTTCCGCTGGAAGAGAACCTGCGCAATGTTGCCGCCGCGCTGGGTAAACCGCTGAGCGAACTCACCGTAACGATTCTGGCGAAACCGCGCCACGACGCGACCATTGCGCAGATGCAGCAACTGGGCGTGCGCGTGTTTGCGATTCCCGATGGCGACGTAGCCGCGTCTATTTTGACCTGTATGCCCGATAGCGAAGTCGACGTGCTGTACGGCATCGGCGGCGCACCGGAAGGCGTGGTGTCCGCCGCGGTCATTCGCGCGCTGGATGGCGATATGCAGGGCCGCCTGCTGGCGCGTCATGACGTTAAAGGCGACAACGAAGAGAACCGTCGTATCGGTGAAGATGAGCTGGCCCGCTGCAAAGCGATGGGCATTGAGGCCAACAAAGTGCTGCGTCTCGATGAAATGGCACGCAGCGATAACGTCATCTTCTCGGCCACTGGCATCACCAAAGGCGATCTGCTGGACGGCATTACCCGCAAGGGCAACATGGCGACCACCGAAACGCTGCTGATCCGCGGCAAGTCCCGCACCATCCGCCGCATTCAGTCGATTCACTATCTCGATCGCAAAGACCCGAACGTACAGACGCACATTCTGTAAGGCAATTTGTTCGAATGAGCTTTCCAGCCGCAACAGGCTGGAAATCTCCCTCGCAAGAATGGAATATAGCGTAAGAAAACAGCTCAGGAGAAGGTTATGGCGGAGTGGGTAACAGGAAAAGTCACAAAGGTAGAGTTCTGGACCGATGCACTATTTAGCCTCACCGTGCATGCCCCCATTCACCCTTTTACCGCCGGGCAATTCGCCAAGCTGGGGCTGGAAATTGACGGTGAACGCGTGCAGCGCGCCTATTCCTACGTCAATGCGCCCGATAATCCGGATCTGGAGTTTTATCTGGTCACCGTTCCTGACGGTAAATTAAGCCCGCGTCTGGCAGCGCTGAAACCGGGCGATGATATTCAAATTGTTAGCGAAGCGGCGGGTTTCTTCGTACTGGAGGAAATTCCTGATTGCGACACTCTTTGGATGTTAGCCACCGGTACCGCCATCGGCCCTTATCTGTCGATTTTGCAGTACGGGAAGGATCTGGAGCGTTTCAAAAATATCGTACTGGTTCACGCCGCGCGTTATGCCGCCGACCTGAGCTATCTCCCGCTGATGCAGGAACTGGAAAAGCGTTACGAAGGGAAGCTGAAAATCCAGACTGTGGTGAGTCGTGAAACGGCGGAGGGTTCGCTGACCGGGCGAGTACCGGCGCTGATTGAGAGCGGAGAACTTGAAGCAGCCGTTGGGCTAACCATGACCACCGAAAACAGTCATGTGATGCTGTGCGGTAACCCGCAGATGGTGCGCGATACCCAGCAGTTGCTGAAAGACTCCCGGCAGATGACCAAACACTTGCGCCGCCGACCGGGCCATATGACCGCTGAACACTACTGGTGATCAGAGATACTTCACGTCCAGCGTGTCTTTCCCGTATTTATTCTCGCCCTGGGTGCCGACAAATGCGCCCAGGTCGATAACGGTCATCACAAAAATCACCGTCGGGATCAGTTTACCCACCACCCACGGCAGTATTGACGGCAACATTGACCAGTTTCCTGCAACCAGCATCCACGCCAGAATGATCAGCAGCGCCCACAGGCCTGAGCGTCCGCGATCGTGCAGACGTTTAACCATCACTGACGCCGTTGGCCAGAGTAGACACACCAGCGCAAACGCCGCCGTTTGGGTGCCTAGCCAGTTGCTGTAGGCCAGACCGAAAAGCACCAGCATCGCGACAATCCACGTGCCAATCCAAATCCAAAAATCACGGCGTCCAATACGCCCTTTGAATGAAAACAACCACTGCTGTATGGTCATGTAAGGTTCCTTTTTATTGTATGCCGCGTAGTTTACCCTGGAGTTGTGACCTTTTGACAAGCAGACCGGATATCGTTTTAATCATGAACAGTTACCTACAGGGACAATTTTCATGAAACGTTGGGCTCACCCTTTTTTGCTCTGTTTTACTTTGCTGAGCGCCAGCTTTTCCCTGTTCGCCGTCGACGCGCCCGCGACCGCGCCCTATCTTTTACAGGGTGCGCCATCTTTTGATCAGTCGATCAGCCAGTTTCGCGAAACGTTTAACCACGACAATCCGAAGCTCCCTCTCGGTGAATTTCGTGCTATCGACAGTGCGCGCGATACGCCAACGCTGACGCGTGCCGCCAGCAAAATTAACGAAAATCTCTACGCCTCCACGGCGCTGGAGCGCGGCACGCTGAAAATCAAAAGCATGCAAATCACCTGGCTGCCGATCCAAGGCCCGGAGCAAAAAGCCGCGAAAGCCAAAGCGCTGGAGTACATGAGCGCCATTCTGCGTGCGTTCACCCCGGTTCTGACCAAAGCCCAGAGCCAGCAAAAGCTGCAAAAATTGCTGACCAGCGGCAAAAACAAGCGTTACTACGCCGAAACGGAAGGCGCGATTCGCTATGTTGTCGCAGATAACGGCGAAAAGGGACTGACCTTCGCTGTTGAACCGATTAAGCTGGCACTATCTGACGCACTCGGAGGGGCGAATTAATGACAAAAAGCAAAGCCTTTCGAGGGAAAATCTCTATACTGATTCACAGACCATGCTGCTCTCACGGGCGGCCATAATCCTTAATTCGCTTATTGAGCGTGGAGAATTGAAATGCGACATCCTTTAGTGATGGGTAACTGGAAACTGAACGGCAGCCGCCACATGGTAAACGAGCTGATTGCCAACCTGCGTACAGAGCTGGCTGGCGTGACCGGCTGTGCGGTAGCGATCGCTCCACCAGACATCTATCTGGATCTGGCTAAACACGCCGCTGACGGCAGCCACATCGTGCTGGGCGCGCAGAACGTTGACGTTAACCTGTCTGGCGCATTCACCGGTGAAACCTCAGCAGAAATGCTGAAAGACATCGGCGCACAGTACATCATCATCGGTCACTCTGAGCGTCGTACTTACCACAAAGAATCCGACGAATTCATCGCCAAGAAATTCGCTGTGCTGAAAGAGCAGGGTCTGACTCCAGTTCTGTGCATCGGTGAAACCGAAGCAGAAAACGAAGCAGGCAAAACCGAAGAAGTGTGTGCACGTCAGATCGACGCTGTGCTGAAAACTCAGGGCGCAGCGGCGTTCGAAGGCGTGGTTATCGCTTATGAGCCAGTTTGGGCGATCGGTACCGGCAAATCTGCGACTCCAGCGCAGGCACAGGCTGTTCACAAATTTATCCGTGACCACATTGCTAAAGCCGACGCGAAAGTGGCTGAGCAAGTGATCATCCAGTACGGCGGTTCCGTTAACGCAGCGAACGCAGCTGAGCTGTTCACCCAGCCGGACATCGACGGCGCGCTGGTTGGCGGCGCATCCCTGAAAGCAGACGCTTTCGCGGTAATCGTTAAAGCAGCAGAAGCAGCTAAACAGGCGTAATTGGTTTCCCCTCACCCCGGCCCTCTCCCACAAGGAGAGGGTGATTGAATTCCCTCTCCCACAGGGAGGGGGTTAGGGTGAGGGCATCAGACCGCACTGAATCGTAGGCCCGGTAAGGCGAAACCGCCACCGGGCTTTTTTTACAGCCGTCCCAACACGCTAAACCACAGATAATCCAGCGGCAACAGCACCACATACGTCGCCACCGCCAGCGCCAGACACAGCAGCATTCCCGCTCTCGCAGGCACTTTACCGAGCCCCATCGCCACCACAATCGGCGACGCCTGATACGGCAGCAGCGGCGTGGAATATCCCAGCACCTGAATCATAATCACCGACAGCAGCGGAAAACCGGTTGCATCCGAGAAACTTTGCGCAAGGGTGGTGTACAGCGCGGGTACGCCGTTGGCGGTCATAATAAAATTGAGCGCCGTGGTGATGCCGGTCAGGGCGAGGAAACTGGTGAACGGTTTATCCGCATCAAGCGGCATCAGGCGCAATAGCGCTTCACCGACGGCACTGCCGATACCCGTTTGCGTCACCGTGATCGCCAGCCCCAAAATCCCCGCTACGTAGATACAGGTGCGCATATTCACCCCCGCCGAAAACTCCTCGCCGGTGATAAAGCCAATGCGCGGCAGCATCACGATCACCGACGCCGCCAGCCCCGTCCAGGCCGGACCAACGCCGTGCCAGCTCTCCGTCACCCACATCACCAGCACCACCGCCAGCAGCCATGCCAGACGCTTTTCGTCGCGCCCCATCGGCTCTGCGGGAGCGAGATCTCGCGCGGGTTTCGGCGCCCCCGGAAACAGCCAGCAGATCAGACCAATCAGAATCAGGCCTTTGAGAATGCCGAGCACCGGCGTGTGCAGCAGCAGATACGGCACGTAATTCAGGTGGATGCCGTAAGAGCCTTCCGCCGCGCCGCTCATCACCAGGTTCGGGACGTTAGCGGGCAGGATGGTCGCAGAGAGCTGGAAAGTGCCGAACCCAACGGCCAGCGCCAGGCCATACCACGCCCGCGAGCCGTCCGCGATGTTGGCCCGTTTCGCCATCGCCGCCACAATTGGCATCAGTAGCGCGATGCGTCCCATGTTCGACGGCATCACAAACGCCAGGGCATAACTCAGCAGTACCACGCTTGCCACCATCAGCGGCCAAGAATCGGTAAGCTTCGCTGAGAGTGCCCGCGCGGCCCTGTCCGCCAGACCCGTTTTGCGGATCGCCACGCCGAGCACGAATCCGCTGAACACCAGCCAAAACGCCGAGGAAGCAAAGCCGCCAAAAATCACATCTGGCGGCGCGATTTTGGCGGTCATCGCCGCCGTGAAGAACAGCAGCGCGGTGATAAATTCCGGCAGGAGCGAGGTCGCCCACAGCACGATGGTGACGCCAACGATAACCGAGGGCAGGAACAGAGGGTGGGTAAACCAGAGCGACATACCTGTCTCCTGTAGATTTTTTCAGCAAGTCTACGGCGACAGGCAGCGCGAGTAAACGCGATTTATAGTGGGGTTACTGGAGGATACGGCATTGATGATCCTGCAATTCCTCAGCGGAGGCGCGGTTAAGCAGCAGCAGATTGCGCTCCGTCGCCAGCAGCACAAAAGAACCGTCGGACTGCTGGGCCATCGCCAGCGCAAAGCGGCCCATGTGCTCGCGCGCTTCCGGCAGTTCATCCGCCAGCATCATAAACGGACTGCGCTGCACCAGCTCGTTTTCCGTCACTCGTCGCGCCAGATATTCATGCCCTTCCAGCCCGCCGGGGAACGGCAGCCACTGGGTGCTGATCTGCCCCTGATTCGCATCCAGCTTTTCCCGCACGTCGGCGCGCAGGCAGGAGATGTGGATATGGAAGTGATTTTGCGTGCGCCCGGTCGGGGAGTTGATGGTCAAGGAGACCGCGCTGTCAGGCACATCCGCGCCGCGCTTCATGCTCATAAAATTGCGCGACTGCCACGCCAGCCAGAAAAAGTTAGGTGTTTGCGGTTCAGTGAGCAACGGGCTTTCGGTGCCGTTGATGCGGTACGTAGGCATCAGGAGATACTGCAGCGGGCCATTGCGGTCTTTAAACACCACATACCCGGCATCCGGTTTGACCTGCGCGCACGGCGCGGGCTGGCGGTTGTTCAGCTGATTCGGCAGACACTGGTCGAGAACGATATGGCGCAACGCGTCCGGATTGCCGGTCTTCATCCACAGCCAGCCGCCAGCGGCGAGGACAACGACAGCCGCAATGAGGGCAATGATCTTCTTCATAACGCGTTCCCTGTTTTCGTAAGAGGCGAAAGAGTAACGCAAAATCATGACAAATAAAAAAGCCCGGCGGATTTCTCGCGCCGGGCCACCGTGTCATGCGTTGATTAGCGTTTGCTGATCTGGTCGAAGGTACCGCCGTTAGAGAAGTGCTCTTTCTGCGCTTTCGCCCAGCCGCCAAACTCCTCGTCGATGGTAAACAGCTTCAGTTTCGGGAACTCGCCGTCGTATTTTTTCGCCACAGCCGCATCACGCGGACGGTAGAAGTTCTTCGCGGCGATCTCCTGGCCTTCCGGCGAGTAGAGATATTTCAGGTAGGCTTCTGCCACCGCTTTGGTGTCTTTCTTCTCGACCACTTTGTCGACGATGGAAACGGTCGGTTCCGCCAGAATCGATTCGCTTGGCGTCACGATTTCAAACTTGTCTTTGCCCAGTTCGTTGGTCGCCAGCAGCGCTTCGTTTTCCCATGCAATCAGCACATCACCGATACCGCGTTCGACGAAGGTATTGGTTGCGCCACGTGCGCCGGAGTCCAGCACTTCAACGTTTTTAAACAGGGATTTGACGAACTCCTGCGCTTTGGCCTGGTCGCCGTTGTTGTGATGCAGGGCGTAGCCCCACGCCGCCAGGTAGTTCCAGCGTGCGCCGCCGGAGCTTTTCGGGTTCGGGGTGATGACCGACACGCCCGGTTTAATCAGGTCGTTCCAGTCATGAATCTGTTTCGGGTTGCCTTTACGCACCAGGAAGACGATAGTCGAGGTGTACGGCGCAGAGTTGTCCGGCAGGCGTTTAATCCAGTTCTTATCAATACGACCACGTTCCGCAATGGCGTCCACGTCATAGGCCAGCGCCAGCGTGACCACGTCGGCTTCGATGCCGTTGATGACAGACGTCGCTTGTTTGCCCGAGCCACCGTGCGACTGGCGAATCACCACGTTATCGCCGGTTTCTTGTTTGTAGTGGGCCGCAAAGGCTTTGTTGTATTGATCGTAAAGCTCACGCGTCGGATCGTACGACACGTTCAGTAGCTGGATATCCTTCGCCAGAACGCTGCTTGATGCCAGCAATAACGTTAACCCCACGCCCCATTTATTCATCTTCCAACTCTCATTATGTTGTGTTTGATGAATGCAGCGTGCCAGAAAGCGAACCAATGATTAAAGAATAAAAAAAGATTGGCTATAACGGAGTGGAATAAAAAATGTTCAGCGGAGGTAAAAGCAAAACGGTAACCCAAAGGTTACCGTTTTTAGTGTTGGCTCCCTCTCCCCGTGGGAGAGGGTTGGGGTGAGGGCATCAGGCCGCATTGAACCCCGGTGTTTCGTAGGGCGGATAAGCGCAGCGCCATCCGCCTTTTTTGCCCGGTGGCGCTGACGCTTACCGGGCCTACGATGTTCGCGAGAGCTAATTAGTACAGCTTTTTCGCGCAGTCCAGCCAGTCACCTTTGAACGGACGCTTCATGCTTTCAATCGCGTCGATGATGTCATGGTGAACCAGTTTCTCGTTCTGAATACCCACGCAACGACCGCCGTGGCCTTGCAGCAGCAGATCGATCGCGTAAGCGCCCATACGGGAAGCCAGAATGCGGTCGTAAGGACCCGGAGAGCCGCCACGCTGAATGTGGCCCAGAACCGTGGCGCGGGTTTCGCGTTTGGTTTCGGTCTCGATGTATTTCGCCAGTTCGTCAACGTCGCAGATGTGCTCAGTGATAGCGACGATAGCGTGTTTCTTGCCTTTCGCGATACCGGCTTTGATTTCGTTAACCAGATCTTCACGGCTAAATTCAACTTCTGGCACCACGATGAACTCGCAGCCGCCCGCAATCGCAGCCGCCAGGGTCAGGTCACCACAGTAGCGGCCCATCACTTCAACGATGGAGATACGCTGGTGAGAAGAAGAGGTGTCACGCAGACGGTCAATCGCTTCAACAACGGTACCCAGCGCGGTGAAGAAGCCGATGGTGTAGTCGGTGCCTTTGATATCGTTGTCGATGGTGCCCGGCAGACCGATGCACGGGAAGCCCATTTCAGTCAGACGTTTTGCACCCATATACGAACCGTCACCGCCGATAACCACCAGCGCGTCCAGGCCGCGTTTTTTCATGTTTTCGATAGCCACCTGACGGATGTGCTCTTCGCGGAATTCCGGGAAGCGTGCGGAACCGAGGAAGGTACCGCCACGGTTGATCATGTCAGATACGCTGTAGCGATCCAGTTGAACCATGCGGTCTTCGTACAGACCCAGGTAACCGTCATACACGCCAAAAATTTCCAGACCTTCGGTCAACGCTGCACGAACCACTCCACGAATGGCGGCGTTCATGCCTGGCGCATCACCGCCGCTTGTTAACACACCGATTTTCTTAATCATGACTACCTCTGAACTTAGGAATGCAAAAATGAAATCTGTTGCCGGAAGACATCTATTCGACCAATACTCCAAATAGTATATCAATCACTTCCAGCTGAATTGATTCAGGTCAGACCCAATGGCGGTAATTTATCCACAAAATGCTGGCCTGGCTCACTTTTTTACAACGAATTACGAAAGCTCAAAATGTCCTTTGCCTTCCTTGGGTACGACTGAGCAGGGGTCCTGGTGAATAATCACGTCTGAACCAGGGAAACGTCGCAAAATCGCCTGCTCTACCTGTTCAGCCACTAAATGCGCCTGAACCAGCGGTAAGTTGTCTTCCATTTCTAAATGAATCTGAATAAAGCGGGTCGGCCCTGACTGCCGCGTACGAAGATCGTGAGCACCGCTGACGCCGGGCCAGGAGGTCACGATTTCAAAGATTTCTTCTCGTTCAGCATCGGGAAGCGCGCGGTCCAGAAGTGATTGCACCGCTTCATACGCCATGCGTAAGGCGCTGTATAAAATATAAACCCCAATCCCTAACGCGAACAACGCGTCGGCACGATGCCATCCGTACCACGCCAGTCCGAGCGCAATAAGAATCGCGCCATTCATCATAACATCAGACTGATAATGAAGCATATCCGCCCGTACTGCCTGACTTTGCGTTTTGCGAACCACCCAGCGCTGGAACGTTACAAGAACAATTGTGCTAATAAGTGCGATAACGGTGACCACCACGCCAACGCCGGGATCTTTCATCGGTGTCGGTGACGCCAGATGCTGAATGCCGGTCAAAAACAGGAACAGCGCCGAACCGGAAATAAACATACTTTGCGCCAGCGCCGCCAGCGATTCCGCTTTGCCGTGGCCGAACGTGTGTTCTTCATCCGCCGGTTGCAGCGAATAGCGCACCACCAGCAGGTTGGTGAGGGATGCGGCAATATCCACCAGCGAGTCCACCAGCGCTGCCAGAATACTGACCGAGCCGGTATACCACCACGCAAAAATTTTGATTAGCAGCAAACACGACGCCATAACCGTCGCGGCGATTGCGGCACGGCTCACCAGCCGGCCATAGGATTGATTCATAAACACTCCTGTCATGCCATGCCGCTAGTATAACGGATGGAAAAGGAGTCAAAGGATGAATAAACGGTTAACAAACTTGAATGAAGGGCAAAAAAAACCCCCACATCATGTGGGGGAAGACAGGGATGGTGTCTATGGCAAGGAAAACAGGGTCTACTGGTTACTACGGGTATTGCTACTGAAAAACTTTGTCTCAGAGCTTTGTTGCATCCGGGCAACCTCACGCAACTGGTCCATCCGTTGCTGATGTTTGTCGTTCAAAACCGCTTGCTGCTCGGGCGATAACAGGTGGAACATTTGGTTGCGGACCCTGGCCATTTCGACCTGGCGGGCAACTTGCTCCTGCGCCATCTTTTCTGCCTGAGCGCGTACAGCGCTTTCGTCAAAATTTTCTGCGGTGACAAGGCGATGCATTGTCTCCATTTCGCTAACATTAACAGGGAGCCGATCGTGTCGTGCCCTGTGCATCAGATCTCGCATCTGTTGACGCTGATGTTCGGTTAAACTTATGCCGTCAAACATATTACTTTGGCCACTGTGCTGCGTAGTGCCCTCTACCGAGGGACCGTTATCGCCGGTGATGACTCCAGCAGCCTGGCTAAGAGCACTAAACGCCAGTGTTGAGGCCATGACGGCAGCGGTAACTATGCGCATCACTTGCTCCCAAAATCTTTCGTGTCGCGATTCAACGAGAGACATCTTACGATTCGGGCTGCAAACATGCGTCAGGGGGTGTAAAACAACGTAAAGTCATGGATTAGATAGCCTTGATGTCGTAATTTCTGCCTCGGAGGTATTTAAACAATGAATAAAATCCTGTTAGTTGATGATGACCGAGAGCTCACCTCTCTTTTGAAAGAGTTGCTCGACATGGAAGGCTTTAATGTTCTGGTTGCCCACGACGGGGAACAAGCGCTAAGTCTGCTTGATGACAGCATCGATTTGCTTTTGCTTGACGTGATGATGCCGAAGAAAAACGGTATTGATACGTTGAAAGAATTACGCCAGACACACCAGACGCCTGTAATTATGCTGACCGCGCGCGGCAGCGAACTGGATCGCGTTCTCGGCCTTGAGCTGGGCGCGGATGACTATTTACCTAAACCGTTCAACGACCGTGAACTGGTGGCCCGTATTCGCGCGATCCTGCGCCGTTCCCACTGGAGCGAGCAGCAGCAGAATACCGACAACAGCTCTCCGACCCTGGAAGTGGACTCCCTGAGCCTGAACCCAGGTCGTCAGGAAGCGAGCTTCGACGGCCAGACGCTGGAGCTGACCGGCACCGAGTTCACCCTGCTGTATCTGCTGGCGCAGCATCTCGGCCAGGTGGTATCGCGTGAACACTTAAGCCAGGAAGTGCTCGGCAAGCGTCTTACGCCGTTTGACCGCGCCATCGACATGCACATCTCTAACCTGCGTCGTAAGCTGCCGGAGCGCAAAGATGGTCACCCGTGGTTTAAAACCTTGCGTGGTCGCGGTTATCTGATGGTTTCCGCTTCATGATAGGCAGTTTAACCGCCCGCATCTTCGCCATTTTCTGGCTGACGCTGGCACTGGTTTTAATGCTGGTTTTGATGTTGCCCAAACTCGACTCACGCCAGATGACGGAGCTTCTCGACAGCGAGCAGCGTCAGGGCGTGATGATCGAGCAACACGTGGAAGCCGAACTGGCAAACGACCCGCCTAACGATTTGATGTGGTGGCGCAGGCTGTTTCGCGCTATCGACAAGTGGGCGCCGCCCGGACAACGCCTGCTGCTGGTCACCAGCGAAGGCCGCGTGATCGGTGCGGAACGCAATGAAATGCAGATCATCCGCAACTTCATTGGCCAGGCGGATAACGCCGATCACCCGCAGAAAAAGAAATACGGTCGGGTAGAAATGGTAGGGCCATTTTCCATCAAGGATGGGGAAGATAATTACCAACTCTATCTGATTCGACCGGCGAGCAGCTCCCAGACCGACTTTATCAACCTGCTGTTTGACCGACCGCTGCTGCTGCTGATTGTCACCATGCTGCTGAGTTCTCCCCTGCTGTTATGGCTGGCGTGGAGCCTGGCAAAACCGGCGCGTAAGCTGAAAAACGCCGCCGATGAAGTGGCGCAGGGCAACCTGCGACAGCACCCGGAACTGGAAGCCGGGCCGCAAGAATTTCTCGCCGCCGGGGCCAGCTTTAACCAGATGGTGACCGCACTTGAGCGGATGATGACCACCCAGCAACGCCTGCTGTCGGACATCTCCCACGAGCTGCGCACACCGCTGACGCGCTTACAGCTGGGCACCGCATTACTGCGTCGTCGCAGCGGAGAGAGCAAAGAGCTGGAGCGTATCGAGATGGAAGCGCATCGTCTGGACAGCATGATCAACGATCTGCTGGTGATGTCGCGCAATCAGCAGAAAAACGCGCTGGTGAGCGAAACGGTGAAAGCCAACCACCTGTGGCATGAGGTGCTGGACAACGCGGCGTTCGAAGCGGAGCAGATGGGGAAATCCTTCACCGTCAACTTCCCGCCTGGCCCGTGGCCGCTGTACGGTAACCCCAACACGCTGGAGAGCGCGCTGGAGAATATCGTGCGTAACGCCCTGCGGTACTCGCATACGAAGATTGAGGTGGCGTTCTCGGTCGATAAAGACGGCATCACCATCAACGTGGATGATGACGGTCCAGGCGTGAGCCCGGAAGACCGCGAGCAGATTTTCCGCCCGTTCTATCGCACCGATGAAGCGCGCGATCGTGAATCCGGTGGGACAGGGCTGGGGCTGGCGATTGTCGAGACCGCCATTCAGCAGCATCGCGGCTGGGTGAAAGCCGACGACAGTCCGCTGGGTGGATTGCGCTTAACGCTGTGGTTGCCGCTGTATAAGCGTTCGTAGTCGCTGTGGTGCCGGGTGGCGGCTACGCCTTACCCGGCCTACGAATTCTGTGTGGGCTTTGTGCCGGGTGGCGGCTTCGCCTTACCCGGCCTACAAAACCTAATCGTAGGCCCGGTAAGCGTAGCGCCACCGGGCAACACAGGCCGCACGGAAACCCCTATTTCCCCCACAATCTCCGCGAATTATCCTCGATCTGCATGCTAATGCGGCGCTTCTGCATCGTTCTCGTCCAGCTGGTCGATAACCCCGCCGCCGACAACAAACGACGATACTGCTCATCATCAAACGGCATATGCCACGCAATCGCGCAGGCATCGTAAACCGACACATCGCTGAGCCTGGAGGCCAGCTCCAGTGGCGCATCCGCCGACACTTTCCCAGCCAGAATCACCCGATACAGCCAGCCGGTTTTACCTGCCGTTTGCAGCTGCGCGGACATATCACTGATGCCGAAGTGGTAGTTCAGCTTAAAGCACGGCGAGCGCGGCTGCGTGACTTGAATCAGCGTATCGCCCCAGCGAAAAATGTCGCCGATAAAGACGTTTTTCTCGGTCAGACCCTCGGTCGACAGATTCTCACCAAATGCTGGCGCAACAAAAAGCTCTGCCTGCTCGGGAAATTCCCGTGACCAGTGCAAGTAGTGCTCGCGCGGATAATGGCACAGCGCGCGCTCCGGCCCGCCGTGGATTTTCTTCTCGGCCTGCTCATCCCCCACCAGCCCGAGCTCGGTCAGAGTCAGTTCGCCGTCGACCTGCACTTTAGCAATCGCGCTCGGCCGGCTGCCGTCGTAGTCCCTGATCTTGCCTGTAAACACATTCACCGGATGCTGCATGTATCGTGGCTCCTTTCTGCAGATACAAAAAAAGCGAGTCATCAGACTCGCTTCTCGCAGGCGCTAGTGCAACCTTATTTTTTAGCAGCGAAACGCGCGGCTGCTTCGTCCCAGTTGACGACATCCCAGAAGGCTTTGATGTAGTCCGGGCGACGGTTCTGGAACTTCAGGTAGTAAGCGTGTTCCCACACGTCCAGGCCCACGATTGGGAAGCCAGACGCGCCAGAAATTGCTTCACCCATCAGCGGGGAGTCCTGGTTTGCGGTAGAAACCACAGCCAGTTTGTCACCTTTCAGTACCAGCCAAGCCCAGCCAGAACCGAAACGGGTCGCTGCCGCTTTTTCAAACTCAGCTTTGAAGTTGTCCACGGAACCGAAGTCGCGCTCGATAGCGGCTTTCAGATCGCCCTGCAGGGTAGTGCCGGTTTTCAGGCCTTTCCAGAACAGGCTGTGGTTAGCGTGACCGCCCGCGTTGTTACGCAGAACGGTTTTCTTGTCAGCCGGCAGTTGATCCAGTTTGGTGATCAGCTCTTCAGCAGACAGGCTGGCGAATTCTGGCAGGCTTTCCAGCGCTGCGTTCGCGTTGTTCACATAAGTCTGGTGATGTTTAGTGTGATGGATTTCCATCGTCTGCTTGTCGAAATGCGGTTCCAGTGCGTCATAGGCATACGGCAGGGATGGCAGTGTATAACTCATAATCCTCTCCATTATTGTCGGGCGGCACAGCTGTTAATGCCGCGTAAGCAGTTGGTTCATTATAGTTAATTAAATGATATTGAAAATGATTATCAATACCGTAGTTTTTATAAGGTTATTCATTTTGCTGCAAACGCGAATTTGTGAGTCTGCTCACGCGGTTAACGCGCTGATTGCCATAGACAAGAAAAGTACGGCAACCTTCTGAAGGTTCGCTCGCCGCTTAATTTTTAAACTCATCGGAGTCGGAGGGAAGCCACCGGCCTATAAAAACGATGAGGATGTAAAAATGAATCATGCGATTACGATGGGTATTTTCTGGCATTTGATAGGCGCAGCCAGTGCAGCCTGTTTCTATGCCCCGTTTAAAAAGGTCAAACATTGGTCATGGGAAACCATGTGGTCCGTCGGCGGTACGGTTTCATGGCTGATCCTGCCGTGGACTATCAGCGCCATGCTGTTGCCCGATTTCTGGGGATATTTCTCCTCCTTTAGCGCCTCGACGCTGCTACCGGTGTTTCTGTTCGGCGCGATGTGGGGCATCGGCAATATCAACTATGGCCTGACCATGCGCTATCTCGGCATGTCGATGGGCATCGGGATTGCGATTGGCATCACCCTGATTGTCGGCACCCTGATGACGCCAATTCTGAACGGTAATTTCGACGTACTGATCAACACCAAAGGCGGCCAGATGACGCTGCTGGGCGTGCTGGTGGCGGTGGTCGGCGTGGGGATTGTCACCCGCGCCGGTCAGTTGAAAGAGCGCAAAATGGGGATTCGCGCGGAAGAGTTCAATCTGAAGAAAGGTCTAATTCTGGCGGTGATGTGCGGTATTTTCTCCGCCGGGATGTCATTTGCCATGAACGCCGCCAAACCGATGCATGAAGCTGCCGCTGCGCTGGGCGTGGACCCGCTGTACGTCGCGTTGCCAAGCTACGTAGTCATCATGGGAGGCGGTGCGCTGGTTAACCTCGGCTTCTGCTTCATTCGTCTGGCAAAAGTGAAGAATCTGTCGGTAAAAGCCGACTTCTCGCTGGCAAAAAACCTGATCATCACCAACGTGCTGCTGTCGGCACTCGGCGGCTTGATGTGGTATTTGCAGTTCTTCTTCTACGCCTGGGGCCACGCCAGCATTCCACCGCAGTATGACTATATGAGCTGGATGCTGCACATGAGCTTCTACGTGCTGTGCGGCGGGATTGTCGGGCTGGTGCTGAAAGAGTGGAACAACGCCGGACGGCGTCCGGTGAGCGTGCTGAGTCTGGGTTGCGTAGTGATTATTATTGCGGCCAACATTGTCGGACTTGGCATGGCGAATTAATCACGCTGCTTTTCGACTGTGATGACGCCACTGAACTGGCGTCATCCCTACCTCGCGATTAAACACCACCGAAAAATAGTTACTGTCCTCAAAGCCACAGCGCGTCGAAACCTCACTCACCATCAGCTCCGTATGTTGCAGCAGATACTGCGCGTGGCAGATCCGCAACTGGCGCAGATAGTGGTTCACCGTCATCCCCGTCTGGGTGCGGAACTGCTGGCGTAACGCGCGCTCGCTGCACTGTTCCTGCTCGCAAAATTTCTCCAGCACAAAGCTACGGTTCAGACTGCCCGCCAGCGTGGTAATCAGCCTGTCGAGCAGCGCTTCCTGCTCATTGGCAGACGGGTTATCAATCGCGTAGCGGTAGCGCTTGAGAGTCATCACCAGCTGGGCAAAGAGCAACTCGGCCATCTCATTCGCGCCCGGTTCAGCTTTCAGGCTTTCCTGTTCAAGCTGGGTGATGACGTGTCGCACTTGGGTCATGCCGTTGCTGCTCAAACGCCAGTGCGGCGCGGAATGTGCTTCACGAAATCCGGGGATCAGCCCCGCCCAGTCGACGTTGAGTTTCAGCCGCTCCGGACAATAAATCACGTTCTGTAAAACCAGATCGTTGACCGAGGCATAGGAGTGTTTGTCTTCTGCGCGGATATAAAACAGATCGCCACGGGTGATGCGGTAAGGACGATCGTTAAGCACATGCAGGCCGTTGCCGCGCCACACCAACACCAGTTCGCAAAACTCGTGCGTGTGCTCGGCAAAGACGTTTTGCGGATAGCGATCGGCCACCGCCACGGCCTGCACGGCGTTAGCAAAGAAATCGGTTTTGCGAAGGATTAACGGAGCGCCCACAACACACCTCAACAGCTAATAACCTGACATTATTAGCTGTTTTGCGCCGAAAAAACGGTGATTGTCCTCGCGTTACTGAAGTGACGCATCCCTTCCCTGGCGGATTTCGCGCGGCGACCAGCTAAATTCCCGGCGGAAAAGCGTCGAAAAGTGGTTACTATCGCCAAATCCACAGCGATACGCGATATCCGTAACGCTACCGTCCGTGTGGCGCAGCAAGTGCCGGGCTTTGATCAGACGCAGCCGGTTCAGATAGCGCTGCGGCGTCAGGCCCGTGTGCTGCTTGAGCTGACGATGCAGGGTGCGCAGCGAAAGTGAAAACCTGTCCGCCACCGTTTCCCAACTCACATCTTCTGCAAAGTGATCTTCCAGCCACGCCATCAGCAAATTGAGGCGCGCGTCGTTGTTTTCCGCCCCTTCCACCAGGCTGCTGCGGCGCAGCAGGACCAGCAGTTGCATGAACAACAGTTCACGGCTGGCGCGCGCATGGGTTTCAGTATTGTCTTCCGCGTTTTCCATCTGCCCCACCAGCTGACGCACCTGTTGCAGCGTCGACTGATTCACCCGCCAGTGCGACGGATAGTGCCCGTCCTGCTCCTGCGGCAGCAGCTGGTTCAGCCCGGAGAGAAACTGGAACGCATCCGGGGAACGGTACAGCACATTGGTCAGGCACAGATTGTCCGTATGTTCGTACAAGTGCCGGTCGTGATCGCGCACAAAGCACACCGTTCCACCGCTGATGGTGTAGGGCTGGCCGTTAAACACATGAATGCCCGTCCCGTGCTCAACAATCACAATTTCATGAAAATCATGATGATGTTCCGGAAAGGCCGCCTGAGGCAGCCGCGGCTCGATCGCCACCGGCGAACTTCCTGAAGGGAAAAAATCCACGCTGTGCAGTACGGTCATCACGGCCACCACCAATGAGAAATGTTCTCAAAATAGTAATTAAGGGCCGGGTTTCTCACCTTCAATTTTCGACATCAAACCGTGCAAAGCCTGTCAGTTTTTCAAGAAACAGCGGGAAAGATCGGGAAATGCGGCAACGGTCACATGGCCTGAAATCCCCGTCATTACTGGAAACTGTGAACTTCCTCACGTTCATCTTTGCTTTCTTGCCAGCGCGCGATTTTGCCTGTCAGTGGCGAGAAGGTGCGTTTTTCTTCCCTTTCTTAGACTGTTTCGCAATGACTTCAAGAAGGACCGAATTATGACCTCTCGCCATTGTGTGGCTGTCGATTTAGGCGCATCCAGCGGGCGCGTAATGCTCGCCAGCTACGTGCCTGCACAGCGTGCACTTTCGCTTCGTGAAATCCATCGCTTCGGTAACTGCCTGCAAAAGCAGGACGGCGTGGAGACCTGGGATATTGACAGTCTGGAAGCGGAAATCCGCACCGGGCTGAACAAGGTCTGCGACGAAGGCATTTTAATCGACAGCATCGGCATCGATACCTGGGGCGTCGATTTTGTCCTGCTGGATGCCAGCGGCGATCGCGTCGGCCTGCCCGTTGCCTATCGCGACAGCCGGACCGACGGCGTGATGGCCCGCGCTATTGAACAGCTCGGCAAAGCCGACATCTACGGGCGCAGCGGCATCCAGTTTTTGCCCTTTAATACTCTCTATCAGCTGCGCGCCCTGGTGGAACAGCAGCCGGAGCTGGTGGCGAACGTCGCCCACGCCCTGCTGATCCCGGATTACTTCAGCTACCGCCTGACCGGGAAAATGAACTGGGAATACACCAACGCCACCACCACCCAACTGGTGAACATCAATTCCGATAACTGGGACGAAAACCTGCTCAACTGGACAGGCGCCTCCGCCAATTGGTTCGGCACGCCGACCCATCCCGGTAATGTGATCGGTCACTGGATTTGCCCGCAGAAGAATGAAATCCCGGTTGTCGCCGTGGCCAGCCACGATACTGCCAGCGCGGTGATTGCCTCGCCATTGGCCGACAAAGACGCGGCGTATCTCTCGTCCGGCACCTGGTCGCTGATGGGCTTTGAGAGCAAAACGCCCTACACCTGTGAAAAATCGCTGGCGGCGAACATCACCAACGAGGGCGGTGCGGAAGGCCGCTACCGGGTGCTGAAAAATATCATGGGGCTGTGGCTGCTCCAGCGAGTGCTGAAAGAGCAGAACATCACCGACCTGGCACGTCTGATTGCCGACACGGAAAAACTGCCAGCCTGCCGTTTTGTGATCAACCCGAACGACGACCGCTTTATCAATCCACACAACATGAGCGCTGAAATTCAGACAGCATGCCGCGAGAGCGCGCAGCCGGTTCCGCAAACTCCGGCAGAGCTGGCACGCTGCATTTTCGACAGCCTCGCCCTGCTTTACGCCGATGTTCTGAACGAGCTGGCGACGCTGTGCGGTAAGCCATTTAGCCAGCTGCACATCGTTGGCGGCGGCTGTCAGAACCAGCTGCTGAACCAGCTTTGCGCCGACGCTTGCGGCATCACTGTGGTTGCCGGCCCTGTGGAGGCCTCGACGCTGGGCAATATCGGCATTCAGCTGATGACCCTGGACGAGCTATCCAACGTTGACGATTTCCGGGCGGTTGTGACCCACAACTACCCGCTCACCACTTTTACCCCTAATCCCTGCCATGAAATTGCCCGCTATCAGGCACAGTTTCTGCAAAAACGACTGACAAAGGAGCTTTGCGCATGACCACTCAACTTGAACAAGCCTGGGAACTGGCTAAACAGCGTTTCGCCGCCGTGGGCGTGGATGTCGAAGAGGCGCTGCGTCAGCTCGACCGTCTGCCGGTCTCCATGCACTGCTGGCAAGGCGATGATGTCGCGGGTTTTGAAAACAGTGGCGGCGCGCTGACGGGCGGCATTCAGGCGACCGGCAATTATCCGGGTAAAGCGCGTAATGCCACCGAACTGCGCGCCGATCTGGAACTGGCCTTGAGTTTAATTCCTGGTCCAAAGCGCCTGAATCTGCACGCGATTTATCATGAAGCCAGCGAGCCGGTCGCACGTAACGAAATCAAACCGGAACACTTTAAGAACTGGGTGGAGTGGGCCAAAGCCAACAAACTGGGGCTGGATTTTAACCCGTCCTGCTTCTCGCACCCCCTGAGCGCCGACGGTTTTACCCTCTCCCACGCCGACGACGAAATTCGTCAGTTCTGGATCGACCACGTCAAAGCCAGCCGCCGCGTGTCGGCGTACTTCGGTGAACAGCTCGGCACGCCATCGGTGATGAACATCTGGATCCCGGACGGCATGAAAGACATCACCGTGGACCGTCTGGCTCCGCGCCAGCGTTTGCTGGAGGCGCTCGACGAGGTGATCAGTGAAAAACTGAATCCGGCGCATCACATTGATGCGGTGGAAAGCAAACTGTTCGGCATCGGCGCAGAGAGCTATACCGTTGGCTCGAACGAGTTCTACATGGGTTACGCCACCAGCCGCCAGACCGCCCTGTGCCTGGACGCGGGCCACTTCCACCCGACTGAGGTTATCTCCGACAAAATCTCTGCCGCCATTCTTTACGTCCCGCGCCTGCTGCTGCACGTCAGCCGCCCGGTGCGCTGGGACAGCGACCACGTGGTGCTGCTGGATGACGAAACCCAGGCCATCGCCAGCGAAATCATTCGCCACGATCTGTTCGACCGCGTGCATATCGGCCTCGACTTCTTTGACGCCTCGATCAACCGCATCGCGGCGTGGGTGATTGGCACACGCAACATGAAAAAAGCCCTGCTGCGCGCTCTGCTGGAGCCGACGGCGGCCCTGCGTACGCTCGAAGAGCAAGGCGACTACACCGCGCGTCTGGCGCTGCTCGAAGAGCAAAAATCCCTGCCGTGGCAGGCCGTGTGGGAAATGTACTGCCAGCGCAACGATGCGCCAGCAGGCAGCCAGTGGCTGGACAACGTGCGGGCGTATGAGAAAGAGGTGTTGGCGACTCGTAGCTAAAACAACCCTCACCCCTGCCCTCTCCCTGAGAGAGAGGGAGAAAACCAGCGCTCCGAACAGTCCCCTCTCCCTGTGGGAGAGGGTTAGGGTGAGGGCATCAGGCCTCGCCGAATTAACAGGAACATGAACACTATGCACACCATCACCAACGCCTGGTTCGTCCAGGGCATGATCAAAGCCACCACCGACGCCTGGCTGAAAGGCTGGGACGAGCGCAACGGCGGCAACCTGACGCTGCGCCTCAACGACGCCGATATCGCACCGTTCGAAGCCGATTTCCACCAGAAGCCGCGCTATATCGCCCTGAGCCAGCCGATGCCGCTGCTCGCCAACACGCCGTTTATCGTCACCGGTTCCGGTAAATTCT
Source organism: Lelliottia sp. 7254-16 (assembly GCF_002922995.1). Taxonomy (NCBI): domain Bacteria; kingdom Pseudomonadati; phylum Pseudomonadota; class Gammaproteobacteria; order Enterobacterales; family Enterobacteriaceae; genus Lelliottia; species Lelliottia sp. 7254-16. The sequence goes on along the minus strand of NZ_PQVS01000017.1, from coordinate 47,345 downwards.
TCCGTAACGTGCAGCTCGATCCCGCCGCCAATTTAGGCATCGTAAAAGTGGACAGCGACGGCGCGGGCTACCACATTCTTTGGGGGCTGACGAACGAAGCGGTGCCGACCTCTGAGCTCCCGGCGCACTTCCTCTCCCATTGCGAGCGCATCAAGGCGACGGACGGCAAAGACCGCGTGATCATGCACTGCCACGCGACCAACCTGATCGCCCTGACCTACGTGCTGGAAAACAGCACCGACTTCATCACCCGCAAACTGTGGGAAGGCAGCACCGAGTGTCTGGTGGTGTTCCCGGACGGCGTGGGCATTCTGCCGTGGATGGTGCCTGGCACCGATGAAATCGGCGAAGCCACCGCGCAAGAGATGCAAAAACATTCCCTGGTACTGTGGCCATTCCACGGCGTGTTCGGCAGTGGCCCGACGCTTGATGAAGCGTTCGGCCTGATCGATACCGCCGAGAAGTCGGCTGAAGTGCTGGTGAAGGTCTATTCCATGGGCGGAATGAAGCAGACCATCACCCAGGAAGAGCTGATTGCGCTGGGTAAACGCTTCGGTGTCACCCCGCTGAAATCGGCGTTAGAGCTGTACAAATAACAACATCGCGCCCCGCTCATTGAGACGGGGCGAAAAAACACCTGCAAACCCTACACATGTCATCCTAAGTGGAGTCAAAGCAATGAAAATAAAGACAAGCTTAATCCTCACCGTTGCCGCTCTGGCGTTGTCCGGTTCCGCACTTGCAGAAGTGAAAATCGCCCTGGTGGCGAAATCTCTCGGAAATGGATTCTTCGAGGCAGCGAACGTTGGCGCACAAGAGGCGGCCAAAGAGTTGGGTGATGTGAAAGTGATTTATACCGGCCCGACCACCACCACCGCCGAAGCGCAGATCGAAGTGCTGAACGGTTTGATCGCCCAGGGCGTAGATGCGATCGCCATCTCCGCCAACGATCCCGATGCGCTGGTGCCGGTGCTGAAAAAAGCGATGCAGCGCGGGATCAAAGTCGTTTCCTGGGATTCCGGCGTGGCGAAAGCCGGGCGTCAGATCCACCTCAATCCATCGAATAACGCGCTGATCGGTGAAACCAACGTCAAGCTGGCCGCCGAGGCGCTGAAAGCATTGAACGTCGACAAAGGCGAAGTGGCAGTTCTGAGCGCCACCCCGACCTCCACCAACCAGAATACCTGGATTGCCGAAATGAAAAAGGTGCTGCCGCAGTACCCGTCCGTCAATCTGGTGACCGTGGCCTATGGCGACGATCTGTCGGACAAGAGCTACCGCGAAGCGGTCGGCCTGCTGAAAACCTACCCGGATTTAAAAGTGATCGTCTCCCCGTCGTCGGTCGGGATCGTGGCCGCTGCGCAGGCGGTGAAGGATCAGGGCAAGATTGGCAAAGTGTACGTGACGGGCTTAGGCCTGCCGTCTGAAATGGCCGGCGCGGTGAAATCCGGGGCGAGCAAAAGCTTCGCTATCTGGAACCCGATCGATCTGGGCTACGCCGCCACTTACTTAGCCGACGACCTGGTGAAAGGCACCGCCACCAAAGACGAAGCCAGCATGGGCAAACTCGGCAAAGTGAAGCTTGATGCCGACGGCAGCGGCGCAATGGCCGAGCCGTTCGTCTACGATGCGAGCAATATTGATAAGTTCTCGAAAATCTTTTAATCCCTTCTCCCTCTCCCTGTGGGAGAGGGCCGGGGTGAGGGCATCAGGCCGCACGTCCCCTCACCCTAACCCTCTCCCGGGGGGAGAGGGGATTATCCGGAGAACTCTCATGACCGCATCCACCCCGCTGCTGGAGCTCAAGGGCATCACCAAGATTTTCCCTGGTGTGCGCGCCCTTGAGAACGTGCAGCTTGAGCTTTGGCCCGGCAAAGTTACCGCCCTTATTGGTGAAAACGGCGCAGGCAAATCGACGCTGGTCAAAGTGATGACCGGGATTTACCAGCCCGAAGAGGGCGAAATCCTTTATAAAGCGATCCCCATTCATCTCCCGACGCCGGAATCGGCGCACAAGGTCGGGATAACCGCGATTCATCAGGAAACCGTGCTGTTCGATGAGCTGTCGGTGACCGAAAACATTTTTGTCGGCCAGTACCTGCATAAGGGCTTGTTCAAAAAGCTCGACTGGCCCCAGATGCACCGCCGGGCGCAGGAGATCCTCACGCGCCTCGAGGTGCAAATCGACCCACGAGCGACACTTAAAACTCTGAGCATCGCCCAACGCCATATGGTCGCCATTGCCCGCGCCCTGTCGTTTGAGGCACAGGTGGTGATCCTCGACGAGCCCACCGCCGCCCTGTCGCAGCACGAAATCCTCGAGTTTTATCAGATCGTTGAGCGCCTCAAGCAGGACGGGAAAGCGATCCTGTTTATCTCGCACAAATTCGACGAGATTTTTGAGCTGGCGGACCACTACACCATTTTGCGCGACGGCGTATTTGTCGGCGCGGGGGCGATCAACGACATCACCGAAGAGCGGATGGTGGCAATGATGGTGGGTCGGGCAATCACCCAGACCTTCCCGAAAGTGGCGTGCGAAAAAGGGGAGACGGTGCTGGAGGTGAAAGATCTCTGTCATCCCACCGAGTTCGCGCACATCTCTTTCTCTCTGCGCAAAGGCGAAATTCTCGGCTTTTACGGGCTGGTCGGTGCCGGGCGAACCGAACTGATGCAGGCGCTTTCCGGCGTCACGCGCCCCTCTTCCGGCGAAATTGTGCTGAACGGCAACGCGCAACGTTTCCGCCAGCCCGCCGACGCCATTCGCGCGGGGATTGTCTGCGTGCCGGAGGAGCGGCAAAAGCAGGGGGCGATTATCGAGCTGTCGATTGCGCAGAACATCAGCCTGCCGCAGCTGAGCAAACTCAATCCCGGCGGCGTGTTGAATCACGATCGCGAATGGGCGCTGGCCGATGAGTACGCCCGACGCTTGCAGGTGAAGGCCTTTAGCTGGAAACAGCCGGTCGAGACGCTCTCCGGCGGTAATCAGCAAAAGGTGGTTATTGGCAAATGGCTGGCGACGCATCCTGAGGTGATCATCCTCGATGAGCCGACAAAAGGCATAGATATTGGCTCGAAAGCCGCCGTTCATCAGTTTATGTCCGAACTGGTCGGCCAGGGGCTGGCGGTGATCATGGTGTCATCGGAACTGCCGGAAGTGATGGGCATGGCCGATCGCATCATCGTCATGCACGAGGGGCTGATGGTGGCGGAATACCCGGCTGGCGGCGCGACGGCGGAAACCATCGTCAGCGCGGCCAGCGGCGCAAAACAGGAGGCCGCGTAATGTTCCAGTCACTCCTGAAACACCGCGAAGCCCTGCTGGGCGGCGTCATCGTGCTGATGATACTCGCCATCGGCAGCCGCGTGCCGTCGTTTATCGCGCCGGGAAATCTGGTGGAGATGTTTAACGACACCTCGATTCTGATCATTCTCGCGCTGGGCCAGATGATGGTCCTGCTGACCAAAGGCATCGACCTGTCGATGGCGGCCAATCTGGCGCTAACGGGGATGATTGTCGCGCTGATTAACTTCCACTATCCCGACGTGCCGGTCTGGGCGCTGCTGTTTCTGGCGACCGCGCTCGGTCTGCTGATGGGCGCCATCAACGGCCTGCTGGTGTGGAAACTGGGGATCCCGGCGATTGTGGTGACGCTCGGCACCATGAGCATTTATCGCGGAATTATCTTTTTACTCACCGGCGGCGGCTGGGTGAACTCCAACCAGATGGGCGTGGATTTCCTTGCTCTACCGCGCGCCTCCCTGCTCGGCCTGCCGGTCTTGAGCTGGTGCGCGATTGCCGCTCTGCTGCTGGTCGGCTATTTCCTGCGCTACAGCCGCACCGGGCGCGCCCTCTACACCGCAGGCGGCAACGCCACGGCGGCGTATTACACCGGGATCAACGCCGGCAAAATGCAGTTCGTCAGCTTCTGCCTCTCGGGCGCGCTGGCCGGATTTTGCGGCTATTTGTGGATTTCTCGCTTCGCCGTGGCCTACGTCGATGTCGCCAACGGTTTTGAATTGCAGGTCGTTGCCGCGTGCGTGATCGGCGGCATCAGCACGATGGGCGGTACGGGCCGGGTGTTGGGCTGTCTGTTTGGCGCACTGTTCCTTGGCGTTATCAACAACGCACTGCCGGTGATCGGCGTTTCGCCGTTCTGGCAGATGGCAATTTCCGGAACGGTGATCGTGATTGCGGTGTTGCTCAATGAGCGCGGCAACAAACGCAAAGGGCGGTTAATTCTGCGCGATGCCGCGCGGCAGCAGCAGAAACAGGCGGTGAACTCATGAGCAAAATGATGACTACCGAAGAGATCAACAATCGTCCCGCCCCGACGGGCATTTTCCAGCGCCTGCTATGCTGGGAGGGCTTCCTGCTGGCGGTGACGCTGGCGGTGTTTATCGTCAATGCGATGGCTTCGCCATATTTCCTCGATATCTGGAACCTGTCGGATGCCACCTTCAACTTCACCGAAAAGGCGATCATCGTGCTGCCGATGGCGATGCTGATTATCGCCCGCGAGATCGACCTGTCGGTGGCGTCGACCATCGCGCTCAGCTCCACGGCGATGGGCTTTTGCGCGGCGGCGGGGGTGGATACGCCGCTGCTGGTCGGCGTGGGACTAGGCGTCGGGCTGCTGTGCGGGCTGTTCAACGGCTTTCTGGTGACGCGCTTTAACCTGTCGTCGATCGTGGTGACCATCGGCACCATGAGTCTGTATCGCGGCATTACCTACATTTTGCTCGGCGATCAGGCGCTGAACACCTGGCCAGAGAGCTTCGCCTGGTTCGGGCAGGGTTACGTGTGGGGCGCGCTATCGTTTGAGTTCGCGCTGTTTATCGTCCTGGCGGCGGTGTTTGCCTTTGTGCTGCATCGCACCAACTTTGGCCGCCGGACTTACGCCATCGGCAATAACCCAACCGGGGCGTGGTATTCGGGCATTAACGTGAAGCGTCACAACCTGCTGCTGTTTGCGCTGGTCGGGCTGATGTCGGGCCTGGCCTCGGTGCTGCTCACCTCACGCCTCGGCAGCACGCGCCCGACCATTGCGATGGGCTGGGAGCTGGCGGTGGTGACGATGGCGGTGCTCGGCGGCGTCAATATTCTCGGCGGGTCCGGCAGCATGGTGGGCGTGATTATCGCCGCCTTCCTGATGGGGCTGGTGACCTTTGGCCTGAGCCTGCTCAACGTGCCCGGCATTGTAATGTCGGTGATCATCGGCGCGATGCTGATTGTGGTGATTTCGCTGCCGATTATCACCCGCCGGGTTTTGCAGCGAAGACGGATTTGATGCCCTCACCCTAACCCTCTCCCACAGGGAGAGGGGACTGCTCGGTGCGGCCTTTCCCCCCTCTCCCTTGGGGAGAGGGCTGGGGTGAGGGGCAAGGATTACCCAAAAAATCATTAAGGAGAATTATCATGAGCTTTATGTTGGCACTGCCGAAAATCAGCCTGCACGGCGCAGGTGCTATCGGCGATATGGTTAATCTGGTGGCGAGCAAACAGTGGGGCAAAGCGCTGATTGTCACCGACGGCCAGCTGGTGAAAATGGGCCTGCTCGACAGCCTGTTTACCGCCCTGGACGCCCATCAAATGTCGTATCACCTGTTTGACGAGGTGTTCCCGAACCCGACGGAAGCGCTGGTGCAAAAAGGCTTTGCGGCGTATCAGAGCGCTGAATGTGATTACGTGATTGCCTTCGGCGGCGGCAGCCCGATTGATACGGCGAAAGCGATTAAAATCCTCACCGCCAACCCTGGTCCGTCGACCGCCTACTCCGGCGTCGGCAAGGTGAAAAACGCCGGTGTGCCGCTGGTGGCGATCAACACCACGGCAGGCACCGCGGCGGAGATGACCAGCAACGCGGTGATCATCGACAGCGAGCGCCAGGTGAAAGAGGTAATTATCGACCCGAATATCATCCCGGATATCGCCGTGGACGACGCCAGCGTGATGCTCGATATTCCCGCCTCCGTTACCGCCGCTACGGGGATGGACGCCCTGACCCACGCTATTGAAGCCTATGTTTCCGTTGGCGCGCACCCGCTCACGGACGCTAACGCGCTGGAAGCGATTCGCCTGATCAGCCTGTGGCTGCCGAAAGCGGTCGATGACGGACATAATCTGGAAGCGCGCGAGCAAATGGCCTTCGGCCAGTATCTGGCGGGTATGGCCTTTAACAGCGCCGGTCTGGGCCTGGTTCACGCCCTGGCGCATCAGCCGGGCGCGACGCACAACCTGCCGCACGGCGTGTGCAACGCCATCCTGCTGCCGATCATCGAAAACTTTAACCGTCCGAATGCGGTGGCGCGTTTTGCCCGCGTGGCGCAGGCGATGGGCGTGGAGACGCGCGGGATGAGCGATGAAGCGGCGAGCATGGAGGCGATCAACGCCATTCGCGCCCTGAGCACGCGCGTCGGAATTCCATCCGGTTTCAGTAAACTCGGCGTCACCAAAGCGGACATCGAAGGCTGGCTGGACAAAGCCCTCGCCGATCCGTGTGCACCGTGCAACCCGCGCACCGCCAGCCGTGACGAGGTGCGCGAGCTGTATCTGGAGGCCTTATGATCCGCAAAGCTTTTGTGATGCAGGTAAACCCGGATGCCCACGAGGAGTATCAACGCCGCCACACCCCGATCTGGCCAGAACTGGAATCGGTGCTGAAAGACCACGGCGCGCATCACTACGCCATTTATCTCGACAAGGATCGTAACCTGCTGTTTGCCACCGTGGAGGTTGAATCGGAAGAGCGCTGGAACGCGGTGGCGAATACCGACGTGTGCCAGCGCTGGTGGAAACACATGCGTGACGTGATGCCCGCGAATGCGGACAATAGCCCGGTGAGTGCGGAGCTGAAAGAGGTGTTTTTCCTCGAGTAAGGTGTTGTGTGATTGCCGGGTGGCGGCTGCGCCTTACCCGGCCTACGAAAGATTATGCTGCCGCCCTTGCGGCAGCGATTTCCTGCCTGCTGCTTAGCGTAAACGCCGAGATTACCGTCACCGCCAGCACGAAGCATCCGAGCATCAGATAGGTGTCCTGGAAACCGATCCGGTCATACATATTCCCAGCGAAAGCCGACAGGAAAATGGCCGCCGACTGTTTGGCAAAGTTGAAGCCAATCAGATAGATGGTCGCTGAAAGACGGGTATCAAACACGCCGGTGATGTATTTAAACGCCCCCACCAGCAGGAACGGCACTTCCAGCGCATGGAGCATTTTCAGGGCGATCACTTCCGTCACGGTGGTGGCGAAGGACGAACCGATAATGCGCGTCGCCATTATCAGCCCGGCAATCAGCAGAGTGTTTTTCGCGCCGATGCGGTTAATGATCCACGGCGAGCAGAACATGATGATCGCGTTACACATTTCCCCGGCCGTAGTCGCAAAACCAAAGGCGCGCGTTCCCTCTTCCGGCGTCGCAAAGAACGATTTGAAGAAGGTGGCAAACTGCTGATCGAAGACGTCATACACGCAGGCCACGCCAATCACGTACAGAATAAACATCCACATTTTGCGCTGACGGAACAGGGTGAAGACGGTTTTGGCGGTGATTTGCGGCTGGTTCGCGCCCAGCGCGTTCATCACTTCAGCGGTCTGGTTTGGCTTAGGTTTGGCGACCACCAGCAGGAGCATCAGCAGCAGCGCCGCGCCGGAGCCCATCCAGAAGACATACGACGGATCGATGCTGAACAACACGCCGCCCGTTGAAGCGCACAGCCCCCAGCCCAGACAGCCAAACATCCGCGCTTTGCCGTATTCGAAGAAGCTGTTGCGACTCACGCGCTCGATGTAGGCCTCAATCGCCCCCGAGCCCGCCGAGAAGACAAAGCCGATATACAGCCCGCCGCTTAGCGCCCCGAGCCAGATATTCATTTTCAGCAGCGGCGCGAAAACGTAGAGGAAGAACGGTGCGAACAAAAACAGCAGAACCGCGATAATCCACAGCAGGTGTTTTTTCAGCCCCAGCTTGTCGGAAATGACGCCCAGCACCGGCTGGAAGGCAATCGCCGAGAGCGAGATACAGGAGAAGACAATCCCGGTATGGGTTTTATTCAGGCCGATGATATCCGACAGCCAGATCGGCAGGAACGGAAAGCAGGTGGCCATAATGAAGAAGTAGAGAAAGAAGAACGCCCCGAAAATCCAGAAATTAGGGTTGTCTTTGTGGGTACAGGCAGTCGTGTTCATTATTTTTATCCTCAACTCAGGGCCGGTCGCCCGGCCCATCACCCTTACACGCGTTCAACGCCAATCAGAATGGCGGTTTCCGGGTCCAGAATCGGCAGGACGATCCCCGCCTGCATCAGCCATTCGCCGCTCACCGTTTGCGGCGCTTCCATCCATGCCGGCAGTTTGCGCATGGTGTGGCCCCCTTCGCCGGTCAGGCGGATATTCGGGTGATCGAGCAACGTGATGCGGTACTGCGCGTCTGCTGCCAGGCCCGGCATGCGCAGCGGCATCATCAGGGTGTAATCCGGCATCGCCAGCTGGCTGACGATAAACAGCCCCTGTCGCTGGTCTTCACTCACTATACCTTGTGCCTGGGTGCTGGCATCCGGCATATCCACGCGCCACTGGGTGCCGTGGTGAATCACCTCGCGCCACTGTTTGTGCAGCGCGGCATAGCGGCGGTAGCCTTCGCGTTCGTGCTCGTCGACGGTAAGCGGATCCAGCTCCAGCCCCATATGCCCAAACAGCGCCGTCAGCCCACGGAATTCAATGCTGTGCTGGCGGAACGTGGCGTGGCATTTATGATGACCGATATGCGCACCCATTACCTCCGGCGGGAAGAAGTAGCTCATTCCGCGCTGGATGGTGTTGCGCTCAAGCGCGTCGTTATTATCGGACGCCCAGAAGCGATGGCAGCGGGTCAGGACTTCGTAATCAATGCGTCCGCCGCCGGACGAGCAGGATTCAAATTCCACCTGCGGGAAGCGCTGGCCCAGTGTCTCAAGCAGACAATAATACTGGCGCGTTTGCGCGTCCGCCGCCGCTTTACCGAGATGGCCCGGCTGCACCAGCTCGCGGTTCATGTCCCATTTCACATAGTCCACCGGATGTTCGCCCAGCAGCCAGCTCATGCGCTCCAGCAGATACTCAAAGGCTTCAGGAATATTCAGATTCAGCACCAGCTGATGTCGCCCCGTCGCCTGCGGATACCCCGGCAGGGCCAACACCCAGTCAGGATGCGCGCGGTAGAGATCGGAGTCCGGGTTAATCATCTCCGGCTCAACCCAGATGCCAAACTCCATGCCGAGATTTTTGACGTGATTGATCACCGGCATCAGGCCGTTGGGGTATTTTTTCTCGTCGAGCGTCCAGTCGCCGAGGGCGGCGTGGTCGTCATTGCGCCCTTTAAACCATCCGTCGTCGATGATGAAACGCTCCACGCCCAGCGCCGCGGCTTCGTCGGCCATGCGCATGATGTATTCCGGGTCGTGGTTGAAATAAATCCCTTCCCAGGTGTTGAGATGCACCGGGCGCGGTTTGTTTTCCGGGAAGCGAATAATATTATCGCGTAGATAGCGGTGGAACTGCTGACTCATCCCATTCAGCCCCTGCGCGGAGTAGCTGGCGTAGAGCTTCGGCGTCCAGAGCGTGTCGCCCTCGGCAATCGCCATTTCCCCCGGCAGATAGAGCGCTTCGGCCTGCACGTAGCGGCGGCCATCGGTTTTGACTTCGGCGCGCAGACGATGGTTACCGCTCCAGCCAAGGTGAACACCCCACACGTCGCCGTGCATTTCGCTGAACGCCGGTGTGCCGGTCATCAGGGCCGGGAAATGTTCGTGAGAGGTGCGCCCGCGGCGGTTCTCAATCACAAAACTGTCGTGCTCAAGGGTCAGGCGATGCGGCTGGAATTCGCGGATCCAGCGGCCATGAAACGCCATCACCTCTTTTGCGCGCTCCGACACCGGAAGCGTTACGGCCAGGCGATCCACCTGCCACGGCTGCTCCCGCAGGTTAGTCAAACCGTGGCGCACCACCAGCACGCCGCTCTCATCAAGGGCGAGTTCGCTGGTCAGGCGTAGCCCGGCGTGTTCGTCTTCCGCGGTGATAGACAGGCTCTGGCACTGCTGCTCGACGGCAACGGTCTTAAAAACCGGCGACCCGTCCAGCCCCTGACGATGCCCTTCAATTCCCGGCGCGCCAAACAGACCGTGGCCCAGTTCGGCCATCAGTGTCAGCGGAATATCGACATCCAGCCTGCCGTTGGCGACCGGGCGAATCAGGCTTTGCGCATCCTGCGGCGAAAAGTGGTGAAGGTGTGGTCCCCAGTAGACAATTTCGGCGAACGGGTGAGTTTTGATCACCACGTCCGTCGTCGGGCTTGTGAGTCGTAAAATGGAATCTTGCATCGGACATCTCCTGTCATCAGATGTCCTGAGTGTTGATCCGAAACGTTTCGGGTACCAACCCAAACGTTTCGGATCTGTGATCGACTTTTGAATTTTGCGGAGATTTAGGCCGTCTGGCCCGGTGAGAATTCAGGCTGCCACAGCACCTGCAGCCGGGAAATATCATCCCCATTAATCAGCTGGCGCACCATGTCGGCGATTTGCTTGCCCACGCCCTCGCGGGTGGACTGGATCACCGCCGCTACATCGGCCTCGACAATGCTGTCCTGCGGCAGACCGTCGTACACCACCAGCGAAACCGCATCGCGACCGGTGAGTCGCCCCTGCTGGGCCAGCGCCATCGCGGCTCCGTCGCCGTGGGTGTTGCAGTCGGTGACAATGGCGGTGGGCGGGTTGGGCAGCGACAACAGCTCAAGCGTCGCGGTATAGCCCGCGCGGCGTGACGGCGGCATGGCGCGCAGCCATTCGCTGGACAACCCCGCTTCGCACAGGGCGTCGAGATAACCTAAACGGCGCTGGGTGATAAACGCCTGACTGTTGTTTTCGCCTAACAGGGCGATGCGCTGATGGCCTTTGTCGATCAGCCAGCGCGTGGCGCGATAGGTGCCCGCGTAGTTGTCGAAATCAAACCATGCGTAGGGTTTCGGCAGCTGGCTACGACCCAGGGCGAGGAACGGAAAACCGGCGTTTTGCAGCTGCGTGAGGCGCGGGTCTTGATCGAGGGTATGGGCGACAATCAGGGCATCCACGCGGCGGCTTTGCACCATGCGCATGTAGCTGTGTTTGTCGGCAAGATCATCGTCAGCGATCAGCAGCAAATCAATCTCATGTCGCGCCAGTTCGTGGCTAATTTCGCCGACCATGTCCATAAATACGCTGTTATTGAGCGGAACTGGATGGACGGGGAACACCAGCCCGACGGCGTCAATTTTGCCCATCTTCAGACGACGGGCAAAGGTGTTCGGGCGATAGCCACGGCGCTGCGCTTCGGCTTCCACGCGCGCACGCGTCTCACGAGAAACGTCATCATATCCGTTGAGGGCGCGGCTGACCGTGGTAACAGACAGCCCCAGTTCTTTGGCAATGGCTTTGAGCGACATGATTTCCGGGTCCGAAGAAGTTAGTTTTGTTCCGCCACTAAAAGCGCGTGGGTATCCGGCTCCAGCGCTTTGAAGATATGCGGCTGATCGGCGGGATAGCAGATGTAATCGCCCGGACCTAGCTCTTCCGGTGCGTCCGTCAGGCCAATTAACGCGCGGCCCTGAGTGACGATAATATGCTCCACAGAGCCCGGCGGGTGCGGCTGCGAAATGCGGTCTGCGCCCGGCTGGGTCATCAGGAGGTAGACATCCCGACGCGCACCTGGCGGGCAGGACGCCAGCAAAATCGCCTGGTAGTTCGCCTGCTCGGCAATCACCTTCGTCCCTTCACCCCGGCGGATCACCTGCGTGGTCGGCTGCTGCGGCTCTAATAGCCGGGCAAAAGGAATACCCAGCGCCACGCACAGCGACCAGAGCGTTTCCAGGCTAGGATTTCCATTGCCTGATTCCAGTTGGGACAGCGTGGATTTGGCGATCCCGGCACGGCGCGCGATTTCCGCCAGCGACAGCCCGGTCCGCAGGCGTTCCCGCACCAGGCTTTTGGCAATCACGCTGATTGGCTGCGTCATAAAACGGCCTCTTGTTCTATAAATCGAACGAATCGTTCATCTTGAAAAACGATACTGATGCGTTCATTATAATGGAATCTCGTTCGATATGGCTAAAATTGTATGAAGAACTCCCTCTCCTGCCTGAAAGGCGACACGATAAAAGCGATCGTGCTGGTGTGCCTCGCCGTGGGCGTCGTCGGCATGTCCTACGGCTCGCTGGCGATGGCTTACGGCTTCCCGGTTTGGGTGCCATTTTTACTCTCGATTACCGTTCTCGCGGGCGCGTCGGAATTTATGTTTATTGGCATTGTCGCCAGCGGCGGTAATCCGCTTGCGGCAGCGGCGGCGGGTTTATTGGTGAATGCACGCCACGTACCGTTCGGCGTGACGGTGCGCGAACTGGTGGGGAAACGCGGACTGAGCTTCCTCGGCTGCCACATCATGAACGACGAAAGCGTGGTGTTTGGCCTGTCGCAAAAAACGCCCGAGCAGCGCAAAGCCGCCTACTGGCTGTGCGGCATGGGCGTGGCGATTATCTGGCCACTCGGCACGCTTTTAGGCGCGATGGTCGGCAAACTGCTGCCAGCGCCTGAAACTATCGGTCTCGATGCCGTGTTCCCGGCAATTTTGCTGGCGTTAGTGGTCCCGGCGTTTAAAAACCGTACTACGCTTGTCCGCGCCTGTAGCGGGGCGGCGCTGTCGCTGGCCGCGGTACCGTTCGCGCCGGTCGGTTTACCGGTACTGCTGTCGTTACTCGGTCTGGCAGCAAGGAAGAAATAATGGAAAACATGACGGTCTTTATCCTCGGCATCGCCATTTTGTCGGCAGGAACCTATCTGATGCGCCTCGGCGGGGCGAAACTCGGCAACCGTTTGGCGCTCTCTGAGCGGTCCCAGGCGTTGCTCTCAGATGCCGCAACGGTTCTGCTGTTTTCCGTGGCGCTGGCGACCACTTTCTACGAAGGCGAACATTTTGCCGGAATGGCTCGGGTGCTGGGCGTGGCGTTTGCGGTGTTCCTGGCGTGGCGCAAAGTGCCGCTGATCGTGGTGATTATCGCGGCGGCAGTAGTGACGGCACTGCTGCGCATAGCGGGCATCCATTGATAAAACACATTCCCTGATGATGAAAGATTCATCAGGGAAACCTCACACGTCAAAGTGTGGTTTCGCCCACAAAACGCCGCTTTGCTTCCCTGTTCTGTTGTCACTTTTCACTGACATATTCCCTCTCATAGCCAGCGCATCGCCCCCGTAGAATGGCAGCAGACATTCTCTGATGGAGTGGCATCATGGCCCTTCTTACGCCTCACTGTATTGACCTCAACATTCGCGGCAACAGTCCCTATTCTGTGCTGAAAGCGCTGTCCGATATGGCCTTTCAGAATGGCTTTATCACCGATCGCAGCGCCTTTTTGCAAACACTGTTACTGCGCGAAAAACTGCACTCCACCGGGTTTGGCTCGGGCATTGCGGTGCCACACGGCAAAAGTGTCGCCGTCAAACAGCCTTTTGTTCTCTTTGCCCGTCAAACCGAAGGGGTGGACTGGAAAGCCAGCGATAACGAGGCCGTCACCTGTTGGATTTGCCTCGGTGTACCGCAGGAGGGCGAGGACGATCAGGTAAAAGTGATCGGCAGCCTGTGCCGCAAAATTATCCACGCCGATTTTATCGCCCAACTCAAACAAGGCGATGCCGACCAGATTCTGACGCTGCTAAACCAGACGCTCAGCCAATAAGGGGTCAATCATGGAAAAATCCTTACGCCTGGTGGCGATCACCAACTGCCCGGCAGGCATCGCCCACACCTATATGGTGGCGGAAGCGCTGGAACGTAAAGCACGCGATTTAGGCCACACTATTCAGGTGGAAACCCAGGGGTCGAGCGGCGTGGAGAATCACCTCAGCGACGCCGCCATTCTTGCCGCCGATTATGTGATTCTGGCGACCGGGCGCGGTCTGAGCGCCGATGACCGCGCGCGCTTTGCGGACAAGCAGGTTTATCAGATTCCCATATCCCAGGCGCTGAAAAATATCGACGCCATTTTTGAAAATTTACCCGCGCAATCGCAGAGGTTTGCCGCCGATAACAGCGTGAAGCTGGGTAAGCAGGATGTGCCGCAGGGCAGCGTGATGAGCCACCTTATGGCGGGTGTTTCAGCGGCGCTGCCGTTTGTGATTGGCGGCGGTATTCTCGTCGCCCTCGCCAATATGCTGGTGCAGTTTGGCCTGCCGTACACCGATATGGCCAAAGGCGCACCGTCGTTTACCTGGGTTATCGAGTCCATCGGTTATCTGGGATTCACCTTTATGATCCCGATTATGGGCGCGTACATCGCCCTGTCGATTGCCGATAAACCGGCGTTCGCCCCGGCGTTTCTGGTCTGCTATCTGGCGAACGACAAAGGGCTGCTCGGCACCCAGTCCGGCGCGGGGTTTCTCGGTGCGGTGGTGCTGGGGCTGGCAATCGGTTATTTCGTACTGTGGTTCCGCAAGGTGAAACTGGGCAAGGCGTTGCAACCGCTGCTGGGGTCGATGCTGATCCCGTTTGTTACCCTGCTGGTATTTGGCGTGCTGACGTATTACGTGATTGGCCCGCTGATGTCCGATTTAATGGGCGGCCTGCTGCATTTCCTGAACACCATTCCGCCGTCGATGAAGCTCGGCGCGGCCTTCCTGGTCGGCGCGATGCTGGCCTTTGATATGGGCGGCCCGGTCAACAAAACCGCGTGGTTCTTCTGCTTCTCCCTGCTGGAAAAACATATCTACGATTGGTACGCCATCGTCGGCGTGGTTGCCCTGATGCCGCCTGTCGCGGCGGGTATTGCGACCTATCTCGCGCCGAAACTCTTTACCGCCCAGGAAAAAGCGGCAGCCAGTAGCGCGATTGTGGTGGGCGCGACCGTCGCCACCGAACCGGCCATTCCTTACGCCCTCGCCGCGCCGCTGCCGATGTTGACCGCGAATACCCTGAGCGGCGGTATTGCGGGGATGCTGACGATTTCGTTTGGCATTCAGCGTCTGGCGCCGGGATTGGGCGTATTCGATCCGCTGATCGGCCTGATGTCTCCGGCAGGCTCTTTCTATCTGGTGCTGGCGATTGGGCTGGCGCTGAATATCTCACTGATTATTTTACTGAAAGGCTGGTGGCTGAAACGTCAGGCCGCCCGTCTGGAGATGTCTCATGAACATTGAGTTACTGAAAGCATTGTGCGATTGCAGCGCGGTTAGCGGGGATGAGCAGGAGGTGCGCGATGTGCTTATCGACACCCTCGAAGAACACGCTGATGAAATCCGCTTTGATGGGCTGGGGAGTTTTATCGCCCGCAAAGGCGCGCGCGGCCCGAAAGTCGCCATCGTCGGGCACATGGACGAAGTGGGTTTTATGGTGACTCATATTACCGACGAGGGGTTTATCCGCTTCGACACCATCGGCGGCTGGTGGAGCCAATCGATGCTCAACCATCGCGTTACGATTCGTACCCGCAGCGGGCGCAAAATCCCCGGCGTGATCGGTTCAGTTGCGCCCCATGCGTTGAGCGAAAAGCAGAAGCAGCAGCCGATGATCTTTGACGAGATGTTTGTCGATATTGGTGCGAACAGCCGTGAAGAGGTCGTCAATCGTGGCATTGCGATGGGAGACTTTATCAGCCCGGAAGCCAATTTCGCCCGCTGGGGCGAGGACAAAATTGTCGCCAAAGCGCTGGATAATCGCGTCGGCTGCGCCCTGATGGCGGAGCTTTTCCAACGCGTCGATAATCCGAATATCACCCTTTATGGCGTCGGGAGTGTAGAAGAAGAGGTTGGGCTTCGCGGGGCGCAAACCTCCGCCGAGTCGATTAAACCGGACGTGGTGATCGTGCTGGATACCGCCGTAGCGGGCGATGTTCCGGGCATCGACGCGGTGAAATATCCGCTGAAACTGGGTTATGGGCCGGGCGTGATGTTGTTCGACAAACGCTACTTCCCGAATCAGAAATTGTTGGCGGCGCTGAAAGCGAGCGCAGAAAAACAGGAAGCGGCGCTGCAATTTAGCACCATGAAAACCGGTGCCACTGACGGCGGGCGGTATAACGTGATGGGCGGTGGCCGCCCGGTGGTGGCGCTTTGCCTGCCGACACGTTATCTGCACGCCAATAGCGGTATGATTTCAGCAACGGATTACGACGCGGCATTCACTATTGTCTATGAGCTGTTGATGTCCCTCGACGAGGAGCACGTCGCCGCGTTTACGCAGTTTCGCTAAGGATACAGCATGTTGAATGAACGCCAGTTTTCCCTACTCGATGCCATTGAATCACAGCCCGTATCGCTGAGCGTGCTGGCGCGGCAGACTGGCGTTTCGGCGCGCACTATTCTGCGTGATATTGATTATCTGAACTTTACCCTGAGCGGCAAGGCGCACATTCGCACGGCGGGCAACGCCCTGTATCAGTTGGATATCGTTGATCGCAAAAGCTATTTCCAGCTTTTACAGCGCCATGATAATGATGACCGGATGCTGGCCCTGCTGCTGATCCATCCGGTGATTACCCGCGCTCAATTAGCCGACGCGCTCAAGTTGCCTGATAGCTGGGTCGCCGAGCGCCTACCCCGGCTGAAAACCCGCCACCAGAGGGCGTTCAACCTGGCGAGCCGTCCCGGTGCGGGCCATTTCGTGGCAGTTGATGAAGCAAAACGTTTTCTCCTGCTCGCCAATGTCTTTCGCAAAGACCCCTTTGTGTATCCTCTGCCGGGTATCACGCCTGACGCTTACGCCCGACTGCTGGAAGAGGGTCGTCGGCAGACAGGCTGGCCGAATATCTCCGCTGATTATCGGGTGAGTATGATCCTTGCAGCCTGTGCGCTGCGGGAATGTCCACAATGCCCCGGCCCAACGATTCCAGAGAAAGTGCGGGAACGGCTCAATCATTTGCAGGACCAGGCCGACAGTATGACGCCCGAGTATGTCAGGGAGTTACTCACCGCCAGTTCCAGCCCGGGCTCACCGCATGTGGTAGATGCGCAGCTGATTGACGATCTGACTGGTCATCTTAAGCGCTGCGTGGCGATGCCGCAGTGGCTGGTGGAAAATCGTCAGGGATCGATGAATAACCTTAAGACCGCGTGGCCAGCCGCATTTGATATGAGCGTGAAATTTATCAATCATCTGCGAACGGTGATGGATATTCCGCTGATTGACAGCGATCTTCCGGGACTCTACTTCGCCTGTGCGCTGGAGCGCCATCAGCACGAATCGACGCCGGTTATCCTGTTGGCTGACCAGAACGCCATTGCCGCAATCAACAAAATGGCGATTGAGCGCGAGGTGCTGAACTGCCGGGTGATTGTGGCGCGCAATCCTGATGACGTCGAAGCCATCTGTGAAGAGCTGACGCCAGCGCTTATCGTCAACAACGGTCCTTACACACTTGATGGCGGGCCGCGTCACGTCTTGACCATCCGCAATATCATCACTTCAGCAGGCATCGATCAGATTAAAGACTTCCTCGCCTCGGCGTTTATTCGCCAGCAGCCGGAACGCTTTTTCCCGCCTGAGGGCTATTTTCATTATCACAACGCGGCGGGCGAAAGCTGGGCGCAGATTGTCGAGGCGATCGCAACGCGTCTGTGTGCCGAAAAGCGGTTAACGCCCGAAGAGTCACAGCGGATGTGTCAGCGAGAACAGGAAGGTGAAAATCTTATCGTGAATCGCATCGCGATTCCCCACTGCTGGAGCGATCGGCAAAAACCGTTTCGCGGATTTTTCGTTACGCTTGAACGCGGACTGCTGGTGAACGGTGAAGAGGTGCAGCATCTGGTGATGGCTTGCGCCAGCGCGGCGAATCGACAGGAGCTGAAAATTTTTAGCTTTCTGGCCAACGTACTGAACGGCCATTCGGTGGAGACAATCGAGAAAATTGCAGACTACGAGGGGTTTATTGCGTTACTGCGCTAAGACCTGTCCCTGCTCCGAAGAGCAGGGGACAGTGGCTACTGTTCTTATTTGTTCAGTTCAGCGGTCATGTGCACACGGTTACCGGAGAAAGCCTGGGTAATGGTGTAAGACGATGCGCCAGCTTGTTGAGCCTGAGCGGCGATTTTGGCTTCTGCACCGTCAATGGTGGAAGAAGTTGCTGTCACGGTCTGTGCAGCGAATGAACCAAAAGAAGCGGCCAGAGCGATAACTGCAACAAAAGTTTTGATGTTTTTCATGATGTAAATCCTTCAGTAAGTTGTTTAGATAAGGCGTTGTGCCTTGATGTGATAATAATAGGCTTCATCACTGACAACTAAAAGCGGAAGGATTTGCTCACGTCATTCAAATTTATTGATCAAAAATAAGACGCTGAGAATGGGTATAAATGGTCACTCTTCCTGGCTTACAAAACCCCACCAGCGTCAGGTTGCAGCGCTGCGCCACTTCCACCGCTAGGGTGGTCGCCGCCGAGACGGCAAACAGAATCTCGACCCCGCACATGGCCGCTTTTTGCACCATCTCATAGCTCGCACGGCTTGATACCAGCGCCGCGCCCTGCTGCCATTCATCGTTTTCACCAGCACGACGCCCGAGCAGTTTATCCAGCGCAACGTGACGCCCGACATCTTCGTGGCCGCCGGCAATTTTCCCGGAAGGCAAAACCCACGCCGCTGCGTGCGTACAGCCGCTCAACTGGCCGATTGGCTGGACGTCATTGAGATGCTCGAGCGCGTGATCGAGGTGTTTAAGCGTAAAGGTTTGGGTAAAAGGCAGCGGGACTATCGGCTTGCCGATATCGTTGAGCTGCTCGACGCCACACACACCGCAGCCCGTGCGCCCTGCGAGTGCACGACGGCGCTCTTTAAGATTCATAAAACGGCGGCTGGAAAGCTCGATTTGCACTTCGAGGCCGTTACAGACCTTCACCACGTCCATGCCGTAAATTTCCTGCGGGCGCTCGATAATGCCCTCGGAAAGAGAAAAGCCCATCGCGAACAGCTCAAGATCTTTTGGCGAGGCCATCATCACGACATGTGAAATACCGTTGTAAACCAGGGCAACAGGCACTTCCTCCGCCAAAAAATCGGGGACGGCGTGCGCAATGTGAGGGGGTCGATGTACCGAATGTTCCACTACGCCCACAGGCAGTGGAGACGACTGGGTATCACGATTTTGTTTAAACACAACGGTATTCCTGAGCAACCACAAAAGTGAGCCTGCTATTGCATCACAAACCGCAGGCCTTACGCATAGTATGGATCAACTTTTCGGCAGCCATACTCATCAAGTTTACCTACTCATTTGGGAGTGGCACAACTGAAGTGCTGATACAGCTCTTTAACAAGCCAGGACCGAAATGTGATAAATATCACACTTTATAATCATCAGAGTGATAATACGTTCACTTTGTATTAACCCCATCGGAACAGGCTTACCGACATTGTGGTATTCTCAAATCATATCCCTCGTGGAATTGAGGGAATACATCAAATTTTGAGCGTTATGGTTACTTTGCAATCATGCGCAAAAACAAAAAACGAGTAATGTCGAAACAAGGAGTGACCCATGCAGGTCAGCAGAAGGCAGTTCTTTAAGATCTGCGCTGGCGGTATGGCAGGCACGACGGCAGCGGCGCTGGGCTTTGCCCCCGGCGTAGCGCTGGCGGAGACACGGCAGTACAAACTGCTGCGCACCCGTGAAACCCGTAATACCTGTACGTACTGTTCTGTCGGTTGTGGGCTGTTAATGTATAGCCTCGGCGACGGCGCGAAAAACGCTAAAGCATCTATCTTCCATATCGAAGGTGATCCGGACCATCCGGTCAACCGTGGCGCGCTGTGCCCGAAAGGGGCCGGTCTGGTGGACTTCATCCACTCCGAAAGCCGCCTGAAATTCCCTGAATATCGCGCCCCTGGCTCCGATAAATGGCAGCAAATCAGCTGGGAAACGGCGTTTGATCGTATCGCTAAACTGATGAAAGAAGATCGTGATGCCAACTATGTCGCGCAGAATGCCGACGGCGTCACCGTTAACCGCTGGCTCTCCACCGGCATGCTCTGTGCTTCGGCATCCAGCAACGAAACCGGCTATTTAACGCAGAAATTTACGCGCGCACTCGGTATGCTCGCGGTCGACAACCAGGCGCGTGTCTGACACGGACCAACGGTAGCAAGTCTTGCTCCAACATTTGGTCGCGGTGCGATGACCAACCACTGGGTCGACATCAAAAACGCTAACCTCATCATCGTGATGGGTGGAAACGCGGCAGAAGCGCATCCAGTCGGGTTCCGCTGGGCGATGGAAGCCAAAATCCACAATGGCGCGAAACTGATTGTTATCGATCCCCGCTTCACGCGTACGGCGTCAGTGGCGGATTTCTACACCCCTATTCGTTCAGGTACTGACATTACTTTCCTGTCAGGCGTACTGCTGTATCTGTTAACTAACGAAAAATATAACCGCGAATATACCGAGGCTTACACCAACGCCAGCCTGATCGTGCGTGAGGATTACAGCTTTGAAGATGGTCTGTTCAGCGGCTACGACGCGGATAAACGCAAATACGACAAAACCAGCTGGAACTACGAGCTGGATGAAAACGGCTTTGCGAAACGCGACACCACGCTGACCCATCCGCGCTGTGTATGGAACCTGCTGAAAACGCACGTTTCCCGCTACACGCCAGAGGTGGTTGAGAACATCTGCGGCACACCGAAAGCCGACTTCCTGAAAGTCTGCGAGTACATCGCCGAAACCAGCGCTCATGACAAAACCGCGTCGTTCCTCTACGCACTGGGCTGGACGCAGCACTCCGTCGGCGCACAGAACATCCGCACTATGGCGATGGTTCAGCTGTTGCTTGGCAATATGGGAATGGCAGGCGGCGGCGTAAACGCCCTGCGCGGTCACTCCAACATTCAGGGCCTGACGGACCTTGGCCTGCTGTCGCAGAGCCTGCCGGGCTACATGACGCTGCCAAGCGAAAAGCAGACCGACATCCAGACCTACCTGACCGCCAACACGCCGAAACCGCTGCTGGAAGGCCAGGTGAACTACTGGGGCAACTACCCGAAATTCTTCGTCTCAATGATGAAGGCCTTCTACGGCGATAAAGCGACGGCGGAAAACAGCTGGGGCTTTGACTGGTTGCCGAAGTGGGACAAGGGTTACGACGTTCTGCAGTATTTCGACATGATGCATCAGGGAAAAGTGAACGGCTATCTGTGCCAGGGCTTTAACCCGGTCGCCTCGTTCCCGAACAAGAACAAGGTGGTGGAGTCGCTGTCGAAGCTGAAGTTCCTGGTGACGATTGACCCACTCAATACCGAAACGTCAACGTTCTGGCAGAACCACGGCGAATCGAACGACGTCGATCCGTCCAAAATTCAGACCGAAGTGTTCCGTCTGCCCTCCACCTGCTTCGCGGAAGAGAACGGCTCAATTGTCAACTCCGGTCGCTGGTTGCAGTGGCACTGGAAAGGCGCGGACGCCCCAGGCATCGCCCTGAACGACGGCGAGATCCTGGCCGGTATCTTCCTGCGTCTGCGCAAGATGTACGCGGCAGAAGGCGGTGCGAATCCAGAGCAGGTTCTGAACATGACCTGGAACTATTCGACACCAGATAATCCAGCCCCTGAAGAGGTGGCGATGGAGAGCAACGGTAAAGCGCTGGCGGATGTGATTGATCCGGCCACCGGCACCGTGCTGGCGAAGAAAGGCGATCAGCTGAGCACCTTTGCACATCTGCGTGATGACGGCTCAACCGCCAGCGGCTGCTGGATTTTCGCAGGTAGCTGGACGCCGAAAGGCAACCAGATGGCGAACCGCGATAACGCCGATCCGTCGGGCCTCGGCAATACGCTGGGCTGGGCATGGGCGTGGCCGCTGAACCGCCGCATTCTGTATAACCGCGCATCCGCTGACCCGCAGGGTAAACCGTGGGATCCGAAGCGTCAGCTCCTGAAATGGGACGGCGCGAAATGGGGCGGCGTGGATATTCCGGACTACAGCGCAGCCGCACCAGGTAGCGACGTTGGGCCGTTTATCATGCAGCCAGAAGGCATGGGCCGCCTGTTTGCGATCGACAAGATGGCAGAAGGTCCGTTCCCGGAACACTACGAGCCGTTTGAGACGCCGCTGGGCACCAACCCGCTGCACCCGAACGTTATCTCTAACCCGGCTGCCCGTATCTTTAAAGGCGATTTTGACGCGCTGGGTAAAAAAGATAAGTTCCCGTACGTCGGCACCACGTACCGTCTGACCGAACACTTCCACTACTGGACCAAACACGCGCTGCTTAACGCCATCGCGCAGCCGGAACAGTTTGTGGAAATCGGTGAGAAGCTGGCGAACAAGCTCGGTATCGCGCACGGCGATACGGTGAAAGTCTCGTCTAACCGTGGCTACATCAAGGCCAAGGCAGTGGTGACTAAACGTATTCGCACGCTGAATGTACATGGGCAACAGGTGGACACCATCGGTATCCCGATTCACTGGGGTTACGAGGGCGTGGCGAAGAAAGGCTTTATCGCCAACACCCTGACACCGTTCGTCGGTGATGCGAACACGCAGACGCCGGAGTTCAAAGCCTTCCTTGTGAACGTGGAAAAGGTGTAACGGAGACGACTTATGGCTTATCAATCGCAAGACATTATTCGTCGTTCCGCGACTAACGGTCTCACGCCCGCGCCTCAGGCGCGGGACCACCAGCAGGAAGTGGCGAAGCTCATCGACGTGACCACCTGTATCGGCTGTAAGGCTTGTCAGGTGGCGTGTTCGGAGTGGAACGATCTCCGTGACGAAGTGGGTCATAACGTCGGGGTGTACGACAACCCCGCCGATTTGACCGCCAAATCCTGGACGGTGATGCGTTTCTCGGAAGTGGAGCAGAACGACAAACTGGAGTGGCTGATCCGTAAGGATGGCTGTATGCACTGCGCCGATCCGGGCTGCCTGAAGGCGTGTCCGTCAGAAGGGGCTATCATTCAGTATGCCAACGGCATCGTCGACTTCCAGTCTGAGCAGTGTATCGGCTGCGGCTACTGCATTGCCGGCTGTCCGTTCAACGTGCCGCGACTGAACCCGGAAGACAACCGCGTCTACAAATGTACGCTGTGCGTCGACCGCGTGAACGTCGGCCAGGAACCGGCCTGCGTAAAAACCTGTCCGACAGGCGCTATCCACTTTGGCTCCAAAGAGGATATGAAAACCCTGGCGGGAGAACGTGTGTCAGAGCTGAAAACCCGTGGTTACGATAACGCCGGTCTGTACGATCCGGCGGGCGTTGGCGGGACGCACGTGATGTACGTGCTGCACCACGCTGACAAGCCGAATCTGTATCACGGCCTGCCGGAGAACCCGGAAATCAGCGCCACGGTGAAATTCTGGAAAGGCATCTGGAAACCGCTGGCCGCCGTTGGCTTTGCTGCGACCTTTGCCGCCAGTATCTTCCATTACGTCGGCGTCGGTCCGAACCGTGCGGAAGAGGAAGACGATAATCTGCATGAAGAGAAAGACGAGGTGCGCAAATGAAAAGACGTGACACCATCGTGCGCTATACGGCGCCGGAACGTATCAACCACTGGGTCACCGCCTTCTGCTTCATGCTGGCGGCGATAAGCGGGCTGGGGTTCTTCTTCCCGTCCTTCAACTGGTTGATGCAAATTATGGGCACTCCGCAGCTGGCGCGTATTCTGCACCCGTTTGTCGGTGTGATTATGTTTGCCTCGTTTATCATCATGTTTTTCCGCTACTGGCACCATAACCTAATCAATCGGGATGATATCTTTTGGGCGAAGAATATTCGTAAGATCGTCGTCAACGAGGAAGTGGGTGATACCGGGCGTTATAACTTCGGCCAGAAATGCGTATTCTGGGCGGCGATTATCTTCCTGGTCCTGTTGCTGGCAAGCGGCGTGATCATCTGGCGTCCGTATTTTGCGCCTGCTTTCTCAATCCCGGTGATCCGATTTGCGCTAATGCTGCATTCATTTGCCGCAGTAGCATTAATTGTGGTTATCATGGTGCATATCTACGCCGCCCTTTGGGTGAAAGGCACCATTACCGCGATGGTGGAAGGATGGGTAACCAGCACGTGGGCGAAAAAGCATCACCCGCGCTGGTACCGTGAAGTCCGCCAGAAACAGGAAAAGTCATCTGAATGAGTATTCGCATAATCCCGCAAGATGAGCTGGGTTCGAGCGAGAAACGCACGGCGGAATACATTCCGCCGCTGCTATTCCCCAGACTCAAAAACCTCTACAACCGCCGCGCAGAGCGTCTGCGCGAGCTGGCAGAGAACAATCCACTCGGTGAATTTCTTCGCTTTGCTGCACTGATCGCCCACGCGCAGGAAGTGGTTCTGTACGACCATCCGCTGCAAATGGACCTGGCTGCGCGCATCAAAGAAGCCAACGAGCAAGGTAAGCCGCCGCTGGATATCCACGTGCTGCCGCGTGATAAGCACTGGCAGAAGCTGCTGCACTCGCTGATTGCTGAGCTAAAACCTGAGATGAGCGGTCCCGCATTAGCGGTTATCGAGAACCTGGAAAAAGCCTCCGAACTGGAGCTGGAAGAGATGGCGAACGCGCTGTTTGCATCCGACTTCGCGTTGGTGAGCAGCGATAAAGCGCCATTTATCTGGGCCGCTCTTTCGCTTTACTGGGCGCAAATGGCCAGCCTGATTCCAGGTAAAGCCCGCGCCGAATACGGTGAAGCGCGTCAGTTCTGCCCAGTGTGCGGCTCGATGCCGGTGACCAGCATGGTGCAAATTGGCACCACACAAGGTTTGCGCTATTTGCACTGCAACCTGTGTGAGACCGAGTGGCACGTGGTGCGCATCAAATGCAGTAACTGCGAGCAGACCCGTGATCTGAACTACTGGTCTCTGGAAAACGAGAATGCGGCGGTTAAAGCAGAAAGCTGCGGTGACTGCGGGACTTACCTGAAGATTCTCTATCAGGAAAAGGACCCAAAAGTGGAAGCCGTCGCCGACGATCTCGCTACACTGGTACTCGACGCACGCATGGAACAAGAGGGCTTCGCCCGCAGCTCCATCAACCCGTTCCTGTTCCCGGGTGAAGGGGAGTAATTTTCTGTGATATTGCCGGGCATAGCTTGTTTGCCCGGCCTACAGAAAGTAGGGCGTTTTGACTCGATGAATGCCGGCAAAATCTTTCGTGTTGCGCGTGATCAGCTGGCAATGTCTAATCTGGGCGCTGGCAAGAATAATGGCATCTGGCAGCTTCATGCCAAATTCTGCACGCAGCTGCACGCTCCGCTCCGCCACATCCCGCGAGACATCAATAAGTTCAAATGCTCCCAATACCGCAGCTGTTTTCTCTTCCTGGTTATGCTTTCGTGCATCGACCATCACCTCCATCCAGGTGATGATACTGATTGCCCGATGAGCAGCCCCTTTTTCAATAGCATCCGCTGCGTCAGCGTTATTATTCAGAAGATCGATCAGAATATTGGTATCGAATACCGCCATGCGCTCCATGCTTTACCACTCCTCACGCAGCTTACGTTCATACTCAAGCCCATCTTCCACTTTATCGCCCCATAATCCCAGAGCCTCGCGAATCACCGAGGTACTTTGCCTGTCGAGGTACTGTTCAACTGCTTCCCGTAGTAATTCGGCGCGCGGCTTATTACGGAGTTGCTTGAGGTCATCAAGCCGCTGAAGGACATCGTCTGACAAGTCGAGGAGTATTCTACCCATATCGATTCCAACCATTATGCTCATATATACCCTTAGTATATCATCGTGGTTATTTAACCGACAAAGTACACACCAGCAATAGGGTTTTAAAGCGTAATTTTGCAGGTATGATCAATTTTGCGAGCCTCTTTCCAGATTTTCATGCCCACTAAAATCCATCATTTTCTTCTGCCAAAAACCAGGTTATAACACTGTATATCCAAACAGTTATCAGGAATGGTTATGGCTCTGGAAAAAGGAATTGCTGAACTGGTTCAAGATTTTGTTTCCTCCGGGGGGCCATCTGCCAGGAAGCAGAGTATTGATGACCGACGCGCAGGGTATGTTGCCAGCACGGTACTGGCGGGCGTGACGGAAACCCGTGTTCACATTGAAACGACTGAACTCGAAGGACTGCTGTTCCGGGTTTACTCGCCGCTGGATTCCGCCGAAACGCTACCGGCAGTCCTCTATTTTCACGGCGGGTGTTTTATCAGCGGTGGCTTTGACACGCACGATAACCAGCTGCGTCAGCTGGCGTATTACAGTCGCTGTCGGGTCATTGCCGTTCAGTATCGGCTGGCACCGGAGCATACCTTCCCCGCCGCTCATGATGATGCAGAGAAGGCCGCTCGTCTGATTTGGCAATATGCCGAAAGATTTGGTGCAGATAAAAATCGGATCACCCTTGCCGGTGACAGTGCTGGCGGGCATCTGGCGTTGGTGACCGCTATGCGGTTAAAAGCAGTCGGAGAATGGCAACCGGCACAGTTGCTCCTGATCTATCCGATGCTCGATGCAACGGCCTACTTTGAAAGCTACACCCGTAACGGCGCGGATTATGTCATTACTCGCGATACGCTCCTCAGCGGCTATGAATTCTACCTTGCTGGAACCGATCGCCATCATCCGGAGGCCAGTCCATTATGGCGTGATGATTTTAGTGGACTACCGCCAACGCACATCATTACTGCCGAGTTCGACCCGCTATGTGATGAAGGCGAAGCGATGTATCAACGTATGACGGACCAGAGCGTTGACTGTACGTGTCAGCGCTGGTCTGGTGTCATCCACGGATTCTTTCAACTGGGCGGTGTAAGCCAGGCTGCGCGAGATGTAATGAGAGATATCGCCTGGCGAGTGAGCTCACCAGGCCGTAAGGATTAATCAGGAATGGAGCTTACTCTTCCTCGTTTCCACCCTCTTCATACGGGCCGAAGGGTTTTGCAGGCAGTACAAGATAAGTACCTTCGAAGATCGCACCGGAGGTCTCATCGCCAAACAGCTCAACCTGCATCTGCACGCGCGCTTTGCGTCCGCGAGCCAGACGGTCCAGATCGCCGCTGAGCGAGCCTAAATCCGCCACCGCGCTCGGCTTTCCGCTGATGGGACTGCTGTAACGAATATGGGCATCGGCGAGGATAATCGTACCGCCGAGATGCCTTTCGCGCAGCATCAACCAGATAAGGCCCCAGCCGGTCAGGGTGGCCAGTGAGAACAGGCTACCGGCGAACAGAGTGTGGTGCGGGTTCTGATTGCCGATTTCCGGCATAGTGGTAATGAATTTCTGCCCGGTGTATTGCTGGATGCGAACACCCATCTTTTCGCTCAGCGGGATATGCTGATACCAGGCCTGCTGCAACTGACCGCACCAGTCGGCACGGTGGAGAATATCATCGAGGGTGGCGATGGGTTTGATCATCAAAAAATGACGAATCGGGGTAGTCTGCGGCGCAGTGATTTCGCCTTCGTTGACGAAACCCAGTTTGGAGAAGAATTCCACCGCATCTTCACGGGCGCTACAGGTGACGCGCTTGACGCCCTCCTGGCGGGCAACGGATTCGAGTGTCATCGCCATCAGGGTCCCAAGACCTTTATCCTGCACCGAAGGATGCACGGCCATAAAACGAATTGAGGCTTCGCTATCCGCGTTGATGTACAAACGCCCGACGGCAACCAGGTTGCCCTCTTCGTCGACCACCATCTGATGATGCGCCATCGCATCCCAGGCGTCGCGCTCGGAGCCTTTTGGCTGATGCAATGGTTTACGCAGCATTTCCCAGCGGAAGTGGTAGTAAACCTCTAATTCTTCTTCTGTTTGCGGTACTCGAAGGTGATACATAGCTGTACTCTCTCTTGTTACCCGCGGCCATGCCGCCAGCTGGCTCATACCTGGAGCCAGAACGTGACGGGGCCATCGTTCACCAGCGAAACCTGCATATCTGCAGCGAATCGTCCGGTTTGCGTATTCATTTCCTGCTGGCGACAACGTTCAACAAAATATTCATAGAGCGCTTCTGCACGCTCAGGAGCTGCCCCTTTGGAGAACCCAGGACGCATTCCGCGTTCCGTATCGGCGGCCAGGGTAAACTGAGACACCACCAGCACGCTGCCACCCGCCTGCTGTACGTTAAGATTCATCTTCCCTTCAGCGTCACTGAAGATGCGATAACCCAGCACACGCTCGGTTAAACGGTTCGCTTTTTGTTCGTCATCATCCTTTTCGACACCTAATAACACCAAAAGTCCTGGGCCAATTTCACCCGTCACCTCATCCTCCACGGTGACGCTGGCCCGGGTTACGCGCTGAATCAATGCAATCATAGTTGGTCTGCTTCTTCTTGTTCTGCGGCTTGTTTGAGTTTGCGATATTCACCGAGAGTGACAGTTATTTCGGCACCTAGCAAGACGATACACCAGGTCCAGTAGACCCAGACAAACAAAATCGGGATCACCGCCAGCACGCCATAAATCAGCTGATACGACGGGAACATAGTGATGTAAACCGCGAAGCCTTTTTTACCCAGTTCGAAGAGAACAGCGGCGACCAGCGCCCCGACAATGGCATCTCGATTCGGAACACGCGTGGTCGGCACCACGCTATAGAGCAGCCAAAAAGAGAGCCAGGACAAAATCAGTGGGAAGATGCGTAACACGTTGTCGATAACGCTGTTGAGATCGCTCGCCCAGCGCAACGAGAGCAGATAAGAACTGATTGCCAGACTGGCCCCGGCCAGCAGCGGCCCCAGCGTCAGAATCATCCAGTACACCGCAAAGGAGTACACTTTGGGCCGCGCCTTTTTACTGTGCCAGATAGTATTCAGCGCGCTATCGATGGCATACATCAGCAGCAGCGCGGTGACAATTAATCCGCACGCGCCCACGGCGGTCATCTTGCTGGAGTTGGCGACGAACTGCTCGATATATCCCTGAATCACATCCCCGGTAGCGGGAATGAAGTTCGCAAAAACGAAATGACGCAGTTGCAGGCTCACGTCGGCAAACATCGGAAAGGCAGAGAACAACGCGAAAATCACCGCTACCAGCGGCACTAACGAGAGCAACGACACATAGGCGAGATTACCCGCCAGCGTGGTCATGTTGTCCTCATCAATGCGCTGCCAGAGCAGTTTTATCCACGCCCGAAACGGACGCGTATGATGAGTGGCTTTTTGATGAACGGTTTTTAGCATAACAACTTCGCAAAATAGTTCGGTATCGTCTCTTTCCCGGTCACCAGGATCGACGTGATACCCAACTGGTTAGCTCCCTCTATATTATCGGCGTTATCGTCAAAAAAGACCGTATCGGCAGCCGAGAAACCTTCTGCCTGCAATACTGCCTGGTAAATTCGTGCTTCGGGTTTGCGCATCCCCATCTCCTGCGACAGGTATATTTTATCTGCGGAGTCATGGATTTGCGGATATTCACCGGGCCAGAAGGTGGTGTGCAGACGATTGGTATTGGATAGCACGACCACGCGATGCCCCTGCTCGCGCAGTTTATTCATGGTGTCGATGACCTCCGGGCGGAGCGCCACAAAGACCGCCTGCCAGCCGTGAGCAAACTGCTCGTAGCTTAAGGGCAGGTCCATCTCATGACACATGGCTTCAGCGAAGGCTTCATCGCTGATTTCACCCCGCTCATGCTGATGGAAAGCCTCTCCCATAGTGAAATTCTGCTTAAGCGTCGCCAGCGGCACACGGCTAAAATCGCTCCATGCCCCCAGCACTCGATTGAAATCGATATCGACGATGACATTTCCTAAGTCAAAGATATAAAGCATGTTTATCCCCTTCGCGCCGTGGAGAAATAACTGTAGCGGGAAAGAGAGGCTTTGGCTATGCGCCAGATTCAGGTTAAAGGCAGGGAGAGTCCTGGAATTTATACAAATAAAAAAGCCGCTGAAACTCAGCGGCTTTTCGCACTACGCACCTCAGAGAGGTATCGTATTAGTCTTTGCTGCCACGGCCCGCACGTTTACGGTCGTTCTCAGTCAGGTGACGTTTACGGATACGTACGGAGGTAGGGGTAACTTCTACCAGTTCGTCGTCATCGATAAATTCCAGAGCCTGCTCAAGAGACATTTTCTGTGCTGGAACCAGCGTGGTTGCTTCGTCAGTACCGGAAGCACGCATGTTGGTCAGTTTCTTACCGGTCAGGCAGTTTACAGTCAGGTCGTTAGAACGACTGTGAATACCGATGATCTGGCCTTCGTAAACTTCTGCACCGTGACCCAGGAACAGCTTACCGCGGTCCTGCAGGCTGAACAGTGCGAACGCAACTGCTTTACCCTGGCCGTTAGAGATCAGCACGCCGTTCTGGCGCTGGCCGATTTCACCCGGTTTAACGTCATCGTAGTGGCTGAAGGTGGAGTACAGCAGACCAGTACCGGAAGTCATGGTCATGAACTCGGTACGGAAGCCGATCAGGCCACGTGCCGGGATCAGGTAATCCAGACGAATACGGCCTTTGCCATCAGGGATCATGTCTTTGACATCGCCCTTACGCTCGCCCATAGCCTGCATCACAGAACCCTGATGCTGTTCTTCGATATCCAGAGTCACGTTCTCGAACGGCTCTTGCATACGGCCATCGATCATACGGTTAATAACTTTCGGACGGGACACAGCCAGTTCGAAGCCTTCACGACGCATGTTTTCGATAAGAACGGACAGGTGCAGCTCACCACGACCGGATACACGGAACGCGTCCGCATCTTCGGTTTCTTCAACACGCAGTGCAACGTTGTGCACCAGCTCTTTGTTCAGGCGGTCAAGAATCTGACGAGAGGTAACGTATTTACCTTCTTTGCCACAGAACGGAGAGGTGTTGACGTTGAAGAACATGGTTACAGTCGGTTCATCAACAGACAGCGCTGGCAGTGCTTCGACGTTTTGCGGATCGCAAAGGGTGTCGGAGATGTTCAGCTCGCCCAGACCGGTGATCGCGATGATGTCGCCAGCTTCGGCTTCGGTGGATTCAATACGCTCCAGACCGAGGTGAGTCAGAACTTTGCCGACTTTACCGTTGCGGGTTTTACCTTCGCTGTCGATAACAGTGATCTGCTGGTTAGGCTTCACTTTACCGCGCTTGATGCGACCGATGCCGATTACGCCAACGTAGTTGTTGTAATCCAGCTGGGAGATCTGCATCTGGAACGGACCATCGAGGTCAACGCTTGGTGCTTTAACGTGGTCAACAATCGCCTGGTACAGCGGGGTCATGTCTTCCGCCATATCAGTGTGATCGTTGCCCGCGATACCCATCAATGCTGATGCATAGATGATTGGGAAGTCGAGCTGCTCGTCGCTCGCATCCAGGTTTACGAACAGGTCAAACACCTGATCCACAACCCAGTCAGGACGCGCGCCAGGACGGTCAACTTTGTTGATAACCACGATTGGCTTCAAACCATGGGCAAATGCCTTTTTGGTTACGAAGCGCGTCTGCGGCATTGGGCCATCCATTGCGTCAACGACCAGCAGAACGGAGTCTACCATGGACATTACACGTTCAACTTCACCACCGAAGTCGGCGTGGCCTGGGGTATCAACGATGTTGATACGGTAGTCATTCCATTTGATAGCGGTGTTTTTAGCGAGGATGGTAATCCCACGCTCTTTCTCCAAATCGTTGGAGTCCATCACGCGTTCGGTGGCTTCAGCACGATCATTACTGAAGGTACCGGATTGCTGCAGCAGCTTATCAACCAGGGTAGTTTTACCATGGTCAACGTGCGCGATGATGGCGATATTACGCAGATTTTCGATCACAACTTTGCCTCAGGCATTTAGAAATAGCGCGTTATTGTACACGGATTAATCGCAGGACTAAACAGGATCACAAACATCCTCCGCAAACAAGTATCGCAGAGTTGCTTTGTGACCGCTTTCACGCAGCGTAAAAAGTGCACTTTAACGAAAATTGCACCAATATGGTGCTCAATGTTCACAATGAAGCACTATACTGGTGCAAGATGACTTTCGTGGTGCAGTTCATTTGCACTATGACGTGCATGATAACGCCTTTTTGGGGTGATTTAAAAGTTGGCACAGATTTCGCTTTATAAAAATACGGCAAAAACATGGCGACCACGCCAGCCTTAAACAGAATTGAAGACCTCGTTACCACGACGACAATGACCAATCCGGGAGAGTTAAGTATGTCCGCTGAACACGTTTTGACGATGCTGAACGAACACGAAGTGAAGTTTGTTGATCTGCGCTTCACCGATACCAAAGGCAAAGAACAGCACGTCACAATTCCTGCTCATCAGGTAAATGCCGAATTCTTCGAAGAAGGCAAAATGTTTGACGGCTCCTCAATCGGCGGCTGGAAAGGTATCAACGAATCCGACATGGTTCTGATGCCAGACGCAACCACTGCGCTCATTGACCCGTTCTACGAAGAGTCTACCCTGATTATCCGTTGCGACATCCTTGAGCCAGGCACGCTGCAGGGCTACGACCGCGACCCACGCTCCATCGCTAAACGCGCTGAAGAGTACCTGCGTTCTACCGGCATCGCGGACACCGTGCTGTTCGGGCCAGAGCCAGAGTTCTTCCTGTTTGACGACATCCGCTTTGGTGCATCTATCTCCGGTTCCCACGTGGCTATCGACGATATCGAAGGCGCATGGAACTCCTCCACCAAATACGAAGGTGGTAACAAAGGTCACCGTCCAGGCGTGAAAGGCGGTTACTTCCCGGTTCCTCCGGTCGATTCTTCTCAGGACATTCGTTCTACCATGTGTCTGATCATGGAAGAGATGGGCCTGGTGGTTGAAGCGCATCACCACGAAGTGGCGACAGCCGGTCAGAACGAAATCGCAACCCGCTTTAACACCATGACCAAAAAAGCGGATGAGATTCAGATCTACAAATATGTGGTTCACAACGTTGCCCACCGCTTCGGCAAAACCGCGACATTCATGCCAAAACCGATGTTCGGCGATAACGGTTCCGGTATGCACTGCCACATGTCTCTGTCCAAGAACGGAACCAACCTGTTCTCTGGCGACAAATATGCCGGTCTGTCCGAGCAGGCGCTGTTCTACATCGGTGGTGTTATCAAACACGCTAAAGCGATCAACGCCCTGGCGAACCCAACCACCAACTCTTACAAGCGTCTGGTCCCAGGCTACGAAGCGCCTGTTATGCTGGCTTACTCTGCCCGTAACCGTTCTGCTTCTATCCGTATCCCAGTGGTTGCGTCTCCAAAAGCGCGTCGTATCGAAGTGCGCTTCCCGGACCCAGCGGCTAACCCATACCTGTGCTTCGCAGCGCTGCTGATGGCGGGTCTTGACGGTATTAAGAACAAGATCCACCCAGGCGAAGCGATGGATAAAAACCTGTACGACCTGCCGCCAGAAGAAGCGAAAGAGATCCCACAGGTTGCCGGTTCTCTGGAAGAAGCGCTGAACGCGCTGGACGCCGACCGTGAGTTCCTGACGGCTGGCGGTGTGTTCACTGACGACGCCATCGATGCTTACATCGCCCTGCGTATCGAAGAGAACGACCGCGTGCGCATGACTCCACATCCGGTTGAGTTCGAACTGTACTACAGCGTTTAAGTTTGACGATTTCAGGCGACCTTTTACGCCTGAAATCGAAAGCAGATTTTTTGTTGCCGTGGAAACTTTTTAGCCCATCTCCGGATGGGCTTTTTTCTCCACCAACAAACTGATCTCACGCGCTTTTTACACTGAAAAAGCTATACTGCACTAAATTAGTGCACCCAACTCCAGGAGACTGCTTAATGGCAACTGGCACGCTGCCCGATGCTGGGCAGATCCTCAATTCTTTAATCAACAGTATCTTACTGGTCGACGATGAGCTGGCGGTGCATTACGCCAACCCTGCGGCACAGCAATTGCTCGCCCAAAGCTCGCGTAAATTATTTGGTACACCGCTCCCGGAACTGTTGAGTTATTTTTCGCTGAATATTGCGCTGATGCAGGAGAGTTTAGCCGCCGGACAGGGCTTTACCGACAACGAAGTCACCCTGGTCATCGACGGACGTTCGCATATTCTCTCGCTAACAGCACAGCGCCTGCCGGACGGATTAATTTTACTGGAAATGGCACCGATGGATAATCTCCGTCGACTCAGCCAGGAGCAGCTCCAGCACGCTCAGCAAATCGCGGCCCGCGATCTGGTACGTGGCCTTGCCCATGAAATTAAAAACCCCCTGGGTGGCCTGCGGGGCGCCGCACAGCTGTTAACCAAAGCGCTGCCCGACCCGGCACTTGCCGAATACACCAACGTCATCATTGAACAGGCCGATCGCCTGCGCAATCTGGTGGATCGCCTGCTGGGCCCGCAACAGCCGGGTATGCACGTCACGGAAAGCATCCACAAAGTGGCTGAGCGCGTCGTGAAGCTGGTATCGATGGAGCTACCGTCCAACGTGACGCTGATTCGAGACTACGATCCGAGCCTGCCGGAATTGCCACACGATCCCGATCAGATTGAACAGGTTCTATTGAACGTTGTACGAAATGCTCTGCAGGCGCTTGGCGCTGAAGGCGGGCAAATCATTCTGCGCACACGCACCGCGTTCCAACTGACGCTGCATGGCGTGCGCTATCGCCTCGCCGCACGAATCGACGTTGAAGATAACGGGCCGGGTATTCCTTCGCATCTGCAGGACACACTGTTTTACCCGATGGTCAGCGGGCGCGAAGGCGGAACCGGGCTGGGCTTATCCATTGCCCGTAATTTGATCGACCAACACTCCGGCAAAATTGAATTTACCAGTTGGCCGGGTCATACCGAGTTTTCGGTTTACCTGCCAATAAAAAAATAAGGTGACGACGATGCAACGAGGGATAGTCTGGGTAGTCGATGATGATAGCTCCATCCGCTGGGTGCTTGAACGCGCGCTCACGGGCGCAGGGTTAAACTGCACCACCTTTGAAAGCGGCAGCGAAGTGCTTGATGCGCTCATCACCAAAACTCCGGACGTGCTGCTTTCAGATATTCGGATGCCGGGCATGGACGGGCTTGCGCTGTTAAAGCAAATCAAGCAACGCCATCCGATGCTTCCGGTCATCATAATGACCGCTCACTCTGACCTGGATGCCGCCGTCAGCGCCTATCAACAGGGCGCATTTGATTATCTTCCAAAACCTTTTGATATTGATGAAGCCGTCGCCCTGGTGGAACGTGCGATCAGCCATTATCAGGAACAGCAACAGCCGCGCAACGCACCGGTGTTTGGCCCGACAACCGATATCATTGGCGAAGCGCCCGCGATGCAGGATGTCTTTCGCATCATCGGTCGTCTGTCGCGTTCGTCCATCAGCGTACTGATCAACGGTGAATCAGGGACCGGTAAAGAGCTGGTCGCTCACGCGCTGCATCGCCACAGCCCACGCGCAAAAGCCCCGTTTATCGCCCTGAATATGGCCGCTATCCCGAAAGATTTGATCGAGTCGGAGCTGTTTGGTCATGAAAAAGGCGCGTTTACTGGCGCGAATACCATTCGCCAGGGCCGCTTCGAACAGGCTGACGGCGGGACACTTTTCCTCGATGAAATCGGTGATATGCCGATGGATGTGCAAACGCGTCTGCTACGTGTTCTTGCCGATGGGCAGTTTTATCGCGTCGGCGGCTATGCGCCGGTGAAAGTCGATGTGCGCATTATCGCCGCAACCCACCAGAATCTGGAGCAGCGCGTGCAGGAAGGTAAGTTCCGTGAGGACTTATTCCACCGCCTGAACGTGATTCGCGTTCATCTCCCGCCGCTGCGTGAACGTCGGGAAGATATTCCTCGTCTGGCGCGTCACTTCCTGCAGGTGGCCGCTCGCGAACTGGGCGTCGAAGCCAAATTGCTGCACCCGGAAACGGATGCAGCGCTGACGCGTCTGGCCTGGCCGGGCAACGTGCGTCAGCTGGAAAACACCTGCCGCTGGCTGACGGTGATGGCGGCCGGTCAGGAGGTGTTGATTCAGGATCTGCCCAGCGAATTGTTTGAAGCCACCGCACCAGAAAGCAGTACCGGACAGTCGTTACCCGATAGCTGGGCGACGCTGCTGGCACAGTGGGCGGATCGCGCGCTGCGTTCCGGTCATCAAAACCTGCTTTCCGAAGCGCAACCTGAAATGGAGCGCACTTTGCTGACAACGGCATTGCGTCATACGCAGGGGCACAAACAGGAAGCGGCTCGCTTGTTAGGCTGGGGTCGAAACACCCTGACGCGGAAGTTGAAAGAATTAGGGATGGAATAACGCCTGATGGCGCTGCGCTTATCAGGCCTACGTATTGTCAGCCAGGTCAGCGCAGCACCACCGGGAAATTTTAGATCACGCGAGAGAATTGCTGCAGTCGCGCTTTCTGGCGCAAATAGGCGTCGAAACACATGCAGATATTACGAATCAATAAGCGTCCTTTCGGCGTCACCTGAATCGCCTTATCCGTCACCTCCACCAGCCCGTCTTTCGCCAGCGGCGCAAGCAGCTTCAGATCTTCAGCAAAGTAGTCGGTAAAGGTGAGTTTCCACTGGGACTCGACGTCCGCAAAATCGAGGCGGAAGTTGCAGATCAGCGCCTTAATGACATCCCGACGAATGCAGTCATCGCGCGTTAACGCAATACCGCGCCACAGAGCGTTGCCGGTTTCATCCACCTGCTGATAATACTGCTTCAGTTCTTTTTGATTCTGCGCGTAACAGTCGCCAATCATGCTGATCGCCGACACGCCCATCCCCAGTAAATCCGTATCACCCTGAGTGGTATAACCCTGGAAATTACGATGCAACACGCCTTCACGCTGGGCAATCGCCAGCTCGTCATCAGGGCGGGCAAAGTGGTCCATGCCGATAAACTGGTAGCCAGCTTGTGTCAGAGAAGTGATGGTTTCCTGCAAGATATCCAGCTTTTGCTGCGCAGAGGGCAGGTCAGCATCTTTGATTTTGCGCTGGGCGGCAAACAGCGTCGGCAGGTGCGCGTAGTTAAAAACGCTCAGGCGGTCAGGATTCAGCTCAGCCACGCGTTTCAGCGTGAAGGCGAAGCTTTCCGGCGTTTGCTTAGGGAGGCCATAAATCAGGTCGATATTCGTGGAAGTAAATCCAATTTCACGTGCGTGATTCAGCAACGCAAAAATAAATTCCTCGTCCTGCTCGCGATTGACCAGGCGCTGAACTTCTTTGTTAAAGTCCTGAACGCCCATGCTCAGGCGGTTAAAGCCCTCGGCACGCAGGTGATCGAGAACATCCAGCTCTATTTCACGCGGATCGATTTCAATAGAAATTTCGGCATCGGCATCAAAACGGAAATTAGCGCGCAGCAAGCTCATCAGACGGTTGATTTGCACTTTGTTGAGATAGGTTGGCGTACCGCCGCCCCAGTGAAGCTGACTCACGTTGCGGCCAGCCACCAGCGGTGCACGGTGCAGGATTTCCTGCTCTAACGCATCCAGATACTGATCGGCTTTGTGCTGCTGACGAGTAACGATTTTATTGCAGCCGCAGAAATAGCAGAGCTTATGACAGAAAGGAATGTGAACATAGAGCGAAAGCGGGCGCTCAGGATAACGCGCAACCGCCTGCAAAAAATCAGCCTCGCCGAAGGATTCAGAGAACTCCAGCGCGGTCGGGTATGAGGTATAACGCGGCCCGGAATAGTTATATTTCTGGATCAGGGCCAGATCCCAGTCGATGCTTGGTACAGACATGCTCACTCCTTCCGTTGGTGTCGCGTTCGTATACGGCGGCCCGTTTTAACCCCATTGCGGGCTAAAACTCGGGTGCGCAGCCACTTCTGTCGCCGCGACAACCGCCGTAGTTTAACGAATAACCACACCAGATAACATATAACCGGAAGGGTTATAAGGAGGACTATTGAGCCCGCCGGGTGCAAATGTTAGTTTCCACCTTTCAGCAGACGCATCATATCGTCCTGCTTTTCTTCTTCTTCGTCTTCATCATCGTCGTAGGAGAGACCGAGCTGCTGCATCAGTTCATCGATACGATCCAGTTTGGCATCTACCCATTTCTGCTCTTCAGCATTCAGGGATTCGCCTGCCTCAAGGCGTTCCAGCAGCGCGTCCAGGCGCTCATCATTTTCCAGCATATCCAGCTCAGCCTGCGGTGAAAGCATAGGTTTCTCGCTCTTCTTCGGTTTTTGCTGCTTGGTAACCGGGGTGTCTGTCACGCCCAGTGGAACAGGAGTTTTGCTCCCGATACGCGGATCTTTTAGTTTAGATTGTTGCGCGGCAGAACCGGATGCATTGCTACCGGTCGCACGGCTACCCGAAGCATGACCACTGTGCTTTTTCGCACGTTTGCGATCGCGAGCTTCCTGATTCAGTTCTTCACGGGTTTTGCGGTGCGCTTTTGCCGGGCGTTTAGCGCCCGCTGTGGATGTCGGTTTTTTCATGATGCCTTGTCTTTAAGCCGTTTTCTTCAGTATAGAATTGCGGCGAAATCTAGCAGAAAGCAAGCAAAGAAAAAAGGCGACAGAGCAATCTGTCGCCTTTTTTCCTGACTCTCAACCCTTAACGGGTCAAACATTCCGTGTTTGCCAACAACTCGCCCTGTTTATCCTTTAGCGGATACCGTCCGTGATACGGTTCCTTTTCCCTTTTAAACGCCTCCAGGCGTGTACCATCCCTTGTGGTCCTGAGTCTTCGCCTCCTGGCGCTCCTGACCCTCTTCCTTAAGTCTTTATCCTGTTGGCATCCTCGCCGTGGGTGCTACTTTACCTTTTTCAGTGCGTCAGACAAGCCGCTAAATAGTCCAAAATAGAACTTTCGGATAATTCCAGATAATCAACCAACTGATTTTAAATGCTTTGTGTTTTTTTCCGTATGAGGATCCTCTTAAATCTCCCATAGCGATGATGGCCGATGTCTTACAATGCCAATGGTTTTAATCTTGCCCAGGAGCGAAGTGAAAAGCCTTTTGTCTGCATTCAGGTATACTCCCCTTCAGAATAAGATTTTAGGAGACGACCCCGTGACTAACTGGAACTACCAACAGACGCATTTTGTCACCAGTGCGCCTGATATTCGCCACTTACCGCCCGATACGGGTATTGAAGTGGCATTTGCTGGCCGCTCCAATGCGGGTAAATCCAGCGCCCTGAATACGCTCACTAACCAGAAAAGCCTGGCGCGTACCTCAAAAACACCTGGTCGTACTCAGCTGATCAACCTTTTCGAAGTCGCCGAAGGCAAACGCCTGGTGGATTTACCGGGATACGGTTATGCAGAAGTGCCAGAAGAGGTAAAAATCAAATGGCAGCGTGCGCTGGGTGAGTACCTTGAAAAACGCCAGTGCCTGAAAGGTCTGGTTGTGCTCATGGATATCCGCCATCCGCTTAAAGATCTCGATCAACAGATGATCCACTGGGGTGTGGCGAGCGAAATCCCGGTGCTGGTGCTGCTGACCAAAGCCGATAAACTGGCGAGTGGGGCGCGTAAAGCACAGCTGAAAATGGTGCGGGATGCGGCTGTAGAATTTGGCGGTGATGTGCAGATCGAAACGTTTTCATCCCTGAAAAAGCAGGGCGTGGATGTACTGCGTCACAAGCTCGACAGCTGGTATAACGGCATAGAACCCGCGACAGAAGCGGAAGAGTAATAAAAAAGCGCGGCGATGACCGCGCTTTTTTTTGGTCCAAATATTTTCTTTGCCGCAATAAAAAACGCCCCAGTCATTACTGACTGGGGCGGCTAAAATATTCAGCCAAATCCGATTACGTGAAGTAAAAGGTCTGAAAGATAGAACATCTTACCTCTGTACCCTACATCGATAACTCTACTCTTTTTTTATCGCTGGACAAAGCACTTTTTGTAGTTTTTTTTCACTCTTTACATAGGTAAATCTAATGATTGTCACAAAAAGCGGGCTGTTATGTTGCTTACTTACATAATCAGCCGCTTTGTCGTCTAACCCTTAGTGAGCCTGATCCCAGTTCACCCCACTCCCCACTTCCACCAGCAATGGCACATCTAATTTCATGCTGCTTTCCATCAGTTCATGGATCTTTTTCGAGACGGCTTCCAGATCATCCTT
The DNA here is from genome assembly GCF_002922995.1 of Lelliottia sp. 7254-16. Taxonomy (NCBI): domain Bacteria; kingdom Pseudomonadati; phylum Pseudomonadota; class Gammaproteobacteria; order Enterobacterales; family Enterobacteriaceae; genus Lelliottia; species Lelliottia sp. 7254-16. The sequence goes on along the minus strand of NZ_PQVS01000017.1, from coordinate 7,380 downwards.
GTGCACTTCAAACACCAGTTCATCGTGAACCTGCATGATCATTTTTACGCGTGGTTTGTCGTTTTCCAGCCACGCATCAACCGCAATCATGGCGCGCTTGATAATATCCGCAGCTGTCCCCTGCATCGGGGCGTTGATTGCCGCACGTTCCGCGCCAGCACGGCGAGCCGCATTGCTGGACGTAATATCAGGCAGATACAAACGACGGCCATCCAACGTTTCAACGTAGCCTTTTTCCTTCGCCTGGGCGCGAGTGCGTTCCATGTATTCCAGAACGCCAGGATAACGCTCGAAGTAGAGATCCATGTACTTCTGCGACTCTTTACGCGGAATATTGAGCTGACGGGAGAGGCCAAAAGCGCTCATGCCGTAAATCAGGCCGAAGTTGATCGCCTTCGCGCTGCGGCGCTGTTCGCCAGTGACACTCTCTAACGGCAAACCAAAGACTTCAGCTGCAGTCGCGCGGTGAATGTCTTTTCCTTCAGCAAACGCGGTCAACAAACCTTTGTCACGTGACAGGTGCGCCATGATGCGCAGTTCGATTTGCGAGTAGTCGGCAGAGACAATCAGGTAGTCATTCGGGGCAATAAAGGCCTGACGAATACGACGCCCTTCTTCATTACGCACCGGAATGTTTTGCAGGTTTGGATCGGTTGATGACAATCGTCCTGTCGCGGCAACCGCCTGATGATAAGAAGTATGAACGCGACCGGTTTTTGGGTTGATCATCAGCGGCAGCTTATCGGTGTACGTCGATTTAAGCTTCGCGAGACCACGGTATTCCAGAATGACTTTGGGCAGCGGGTAATCCAGCGCCAGTTCTTCCAGCACCTCTTCAGACGTCGATGGTGCGCCGCCCGGGGTTTTCTTCAGCGGTTTAATACCCTGTTTTTCAAACAGAATCGTTTGCAGCTGTTTGGTCGACGCCAGGTTGAAGGGCTCGCCAGCAATATCGTGTGCTTTAAGTTCCAGCTCGTTCAGACGCAGGGCAATCTCTTCCGAATGCTTGTGCAGAACGGCTGGATCGATTTTAACCCCGTTGCGCTCAATACGCGACAGCACAGGCACCAGCGGCATTTCGACATTCTCGAAAATGTTCAGCGGCCCTTCCTGCTTTTGCAGTTTCGGGTACATTTTCAGGTGCAATTGCAGCGTCACGTCAGCATCTTCAGCCGCGTAGCGACCCGCTTCTTCCAGGGCAATTTGGTTAAACGTCAGCTGGTTTTTTCCTTTCCCGGCAATTTCTTCAAAGGTGACGGTTTTATGTTTCAGCCAACGATCGGAAAGCGAATCCATATCATGACGGCCCGCCACGCTGTTCAGAATGTAAGATTCCAGCATGGTGTCGTAGGCGATACCGCGCATCTCGATGCCGTAGTTCTGCAAGATGCCGCGATCGTACTTCAGGTTTTGCCCCACCTTGAGCGCTTTGTCATCTTCCAGCAGCGGTTTGAGCAGCTCAAGCACGCGGTCACGGGAGATTTGGTCCGGCGCGTCCAGATAGTCATGCGCGACAGGAACATAGGCGGCGATACCCGGCTCTGTGGCAAAGGACAGTCCGACCATATTGGCAGAGATGTTATCGAGGCTGTCGGTTTCGGTATCGAATGCGAAGACCGGTGCTTTCTTCAGTTTCTCAATCCAGGCGACGAGCTGCGCTTCTTCGAGTACCGTTTCGTAGTTTTCGAAGGAGAGCGTACTGGCTGCTTCTTCCACTTCCTCTTCGGCATCAACAACGATGGTCTCTTTTGGCTTAGCGGCAGGTTTCGCGCCTTTCGCCTGCATCCATTTCCCGGCTTCGACGTCGGTTATCCAGCGTTTAAACTCATATTGCTTAAACAGGCCGAGGAGCTCTTCTGCAACTGGCTGCTGAACTTCGAGTTGTTCGCAGGTGAGTTCCAGCTCAACGTCAGTTTTGATGGTAGCCAGCTTATAGGAAAGGTAAGCCACATCTTTATTTTGCTCGAGCTTCGCGGCCATGGTTTTGGCACCACGGAACGTCAGCCCGGCGATTTTGTCTGATTCGGCATACAGCGTATCCAATCCACCGAGTCCCTGCAGCAGCGCCTGCGCGGTTTTCTCACCTACGCCCGGCACGCCCGGAATGTTATCCGAGGAGTCACCCATCAAGGCGAGGAAGTCGATGATCAGTTCTGGTGGTACACCATATTTGGTGACGACCTCTTCCGGCCCAAGAATGGTGTTAGTCATGGTATTGATCAGGGTGATACCAGGCGTAACCAGCTGCGCCATGTCTTTATCACCCGTACTGATCAGCACCGGACGGCCCAGTTTCTCCGCTTCACGTGCCAGGGTACCGATGACGTCATCAGCTTCGACACCAGAGACCGCCAGCAACGGCAGGCCCATTGCTTTCACCATAGTGTGCAGTGGTTCAATCTGCGCGCGCAGATCGTCCGGCATTGGCGGACGATGGGATTTGTAATCCTCAAACAGCTCATCGCGGAACGTTTTACCTTTCGCATCGAATACCACGGCTGCATGGGACGGTTGATATTGAAGGATCAGGCTGCGTAGCATATTCAGCACGCCGTACATCGCGCCGGTTGGCTCTCCTGCGCTATTGGTCAGAGGAGGAAACGCATGATACGCCCGATACAGGTATGAAGAGCCGTCGACGAGAATAAGAGGGTTTTCTGGGATCTGAACCATAATGTCCGTGCCTTTAATCAATTAATGGCTAAAGGATGCCACAGAAGGATGAAAACATCAGTTTTTAGCTCGGAATACAGGAAAAGATTTTGCGATCGTCAGGATCGCTCGCAAAATCAAACTGTGGATAAGTTTGTGCATACTTTTAATTCATATGAATAATCGTGTCACTACCGGATCTTGTTTTAATTATTTATCCAATTTTATCAGTCGGTTATAAATAGATCTTGTTGACATATTTCCAATTGATGACTATTTGCTCTATGTGGATATAAGAAACGGTGAATCCTGTTTTGCAGACAAATACTCTGTTGAGGCACATTTGCCCCACCCTCTCAGAGTGAAAGCCGCCTGCTTTTATTCGTTTTCTGGTAAAATCAGCGCCCTGCGCAGCGATCTGGCCGCCAGAATCCAGCTAACTACTTGAAAAAGCTCATCATGTCGAGATTACTCGCTGCGATAACATTACTGTTAAGCATCATTTTAACCATCCTGGTGACCATCGCTTGTTCTGTTCCGATCATCATTGCCGGAATCATTAAGCTGCTATTGCCTGTTCCTGGCGTCTGGCGAGCGGTATCTGCGTTCTGCAATTTTATGATGTACTGCTGGTGTGAAGGTCTGGCGCTGTTGTTGCGTCTGAATCCGCATCTGACATGGGATATCGAAGGGCTAGAAGGCCTGAACAAGAAAAATTGGTATTTGCTGCTGTGTAATCACCATAGCTGGGCAGATATCGTGGTGTTATGCGTGCTGTTTCGCAAACATATCCCAATGAATAAATACTTTCTTAAGCAGCAACTGGCGTGGGTACCGTTTATCGGGCTGGCCTGTTGGGCTCTGGATATGCCGTTTATGAAACGCTATTCTCGCGGCTATCTTATTCGTCACCCGGAACGTCGCGGTCGAGATGTTGAAACGACGCGGCGCTCCTGCGAAAAATTCCGCGCACATCCGACGACGATCGTTAACTTCGTGGAAGGCTCACGCTTCACGGAAATGAAGCGCCAGCAAACTCGCTCCCCTTATAAAAACTTATTGCCGCCTAAAGCGGCAGGGATTGCGATGGCGCTTAATGTTCTTGGAGAGCAGTTTGATAAATTGCTGAACGTCACTCTGTGCTATCCAGAAAATGACGCAACGCCGTTCTACGATATGTTGAGCGGAAAGCTGACGCGGATCGTGGTGAGAGTAAATCTGGTGCCCGTGAATGAAGAGCTACACGGTGATTACATCAATGATAAGAATTTCAAACGTCGCTTCCAGCTGTGGCTGAATACGTTGTGGAATGATAAAGATGTGCTCATAAACGATTTAAAATCTACAAACAAAAACGCCGGTCTCTGACCGGCGTTTTCACTTTTATTTCTTCTCAACCAGATACTTCACGGTCTCGGCATACTGCTGCACGAAGATATCCATGCTGCTGGTATCCATGCCCTGCGGGTTAATCTGATATTTGCCATTAACAAACATTGCCGGAACGCCCTGCAACTGAAGATCAGCGGCAGCTTTTTCCTGCTGAGCGACCAGAGATTTCACCACGAAGCTGTTCCATGCTGCGTCGTAATCTTCACCTTTCACGCCGGCATCAACAAAAACTTTACGAATATCGGCAACGGTCTGAACGGTTTGGGTTTTCTGTACGGCTTCAAACATTGGCGCCGTCACTTGATCTTCCACGCCCAGCGCCAGAGCAACAGCCCAGGCTTGCGTCAGATCTTTACCCAAAGGACCCAGGAATTCGACATGATACTTGGTCATTTTGGTGCCTTCAGGCAGCTTTTTCTTCACGTTATCAGAAACGTGCAGAACTTCTTCAAACTGATAGCAATGAGGGCAATAGAATGAGAAGAACTCAAGCACCTGAGGCTCACCGGCGACCGGTTTTTCAAGGGTAGTAAACTGTTTGCCATCGCTGAATTGAGCAGCAGATGCGCTAAATGCCAGAATCATACCTGCCAGCGCCAGCCATATTTTTTTCATGATCAAATTTCTCCTGATGTGTCCGATTAATACATTGGCGTTAATTGTAGTGGCGGTTCCTGTAGAACCTTAACTTGCTGAATAAAGGTGGTTGTCTGGCTACGCCAGTAATCTTCCCCGGTCAACCACGGGAAGTTTTTAGGAAACGCGGGATCGTCCCAACGCCTGATTAGCCAAGCGAGATAATATACAAGTCGCATAGCTCGTAAAGGTTCAATCAGGGCGATTTCGTCTGAATTAAAGGGACTAAACTCTTCGTAGGCTTCAATGATAGTTTCAAGCTGCATTCGCTGTTCGGCTTTATCGCCATTCAGCAGCATCCACAGATCCTGAATCGCTGGCCCCATACGCGCATCGTCGAGATCGACAAATAGCGGGCCGTCGCGCCAGAGAATATTCCCGGCGTGGCAGTCACCATGAAGGCGCAGAATATCTGTTTGATCGTCCCAGCGCTCAGTTACCGCCGCAATAAGGGCATCCGTGGCTTTCAGGAAATTCGCTTTCAAGGCTTTCGGAATCAGCGTTGATGTTTCGAATACCTGGCGGGGTTCCGTCAAATATTCCTGAATCCCGATCGTAGGGCGTACGTTGAAGGCTTTTTTACGTCCCGTCTGATGGATTCGCCCCAAATAACGAGCAACCCACTCCATCTGATCGATATTATCCGCCTCAAACTGGCGGCCACCCAAGCTCGGAAAAACAGCAAAGTAATATCCTTGATGCGTGAGCAGTGACTGGTTATTAAACTGAATGGGTGCGGCCACCGGAACATCATCGTTGACCAAATCGAGAGCGAACTGATGCTCTTCCTGAATTTGCTCAGCCGACCAGCGTTGGGGCCGATAAAATTTGACGACGAAGCGCTGACGATCCTCGTCCTGGAATTGATAGACGCGGTTTTCGTAGCTGTTTAAGGGAGTTAGCCCGGAATCCACCCGAATACCCTGTTCGAAGAGGGCATCCATAATGGTATCCGGGTTTAATGTCTGGAAAGTAAAAGCCGTGTCGTTCATCCGATCATCCGGAAATTATACGAATGATTCAGGATATCATTTCACAGCGATTTCGGTGGCGCCGCTTACAAGGTTTTACTCTTTAATTATGCCACGGGCACGCAGCAGTGCAGTTTTGAAATCTTCCTCATAATCTTTCTTAATGCCCGGAATGGCCGCATCTTTATCAGAATCACGCATTTTAAGATGGTAGATCAGGATGTCATCAGAAAGGTCGGTCAGTTCACCGTCATAACCTGACTCTTTCGCCAGTTTCTGTAAAAATTGCATCAGGTTCAGTTCCGGCTCTTTTTGCCAGGCTGGCTGGAGAAGTTCGATAACTTCATTCAGACGTTTACATTTCATTGTCGTGCTCCTTTCATTGATAGGAACACGTTAGCAGGGTCAATCCCACAATAAAAGAGGCGACATTAGTGAATCAGTGCCGAGAAGTGATCGGCGTCGTTCTAGCCGGGGGAAGAGCGACGAGAATGGGCGGGAAAGATAAGGGCTTACAAGAGCTTAATGGCAAGCCATTATGGCAGCATGTTGCCGCTACGCTTAGTAATCAAGTGGAAACCATCGCTATCAGCGCTAACCGCCACATCGATATTTATCGGCAAAGCGGGAATCCGGTCTACCAGGATAACCAAGAAGATTACCTTGGTCCACTGGCCGGAATGCTGAGCGTTATGCAGCAATCTGACGAGGAATGGTTCCTCTTTTGTCCGTGTGATACGCCGTTTATCCCCTCCAGCCTTGCTGAGCGGCTGATTCATCAACGTGAAGATGCGCCCGTTGTCTGGGTTCATGACGGCGAGCGCGATCATCCAACGATTGCGCTTGTTAACCGGAAATTAATCCCTGAATTAGAAGCTTATCTGGCTGCGGGAGAACGACGAGTCATGGTGTTTATGCATCAGTCTGGCGGCCATTCCGTTGATTTTAGTGATTTGAAATCTGCTTTTATTAACGTGAACACTACTGAGGATTTGCAAATGATGCAGGGGAAAGAATGAAACCTGTTTTAGCGATTGCCGCATGGAGCGGTACCGGGAAAACCTCGCTTCTCAAAAAGTTGATCCCGGCTCTGTGTGCTAAGGGAATCCGTCCAGGATTGATTAAGCACACTCACCACAACATGGATATCGATAAGCCGGGGAAAGACAGTTACGAGCTGCGTAAAGCCGGCGCGGCGCAAACTATGGTAGCCAGCGCGCAGCGATGGGCATTAATGACGGAGACCCCCGAAACAGAAAGTTTGGATCTGAATTATCTTGTAAGCCGAATGGACCATTCAACGCTGGATCTGGTGCTGGTCGAGGGGTTTAAACATGAATTCGTGCCCAAGATTTTGCTTTTTAGAAGCGATGCGGGGCATGAGATCGATGAGTTAACCGTGGATCAGCATGTTATTGCGGTGGCCACTGACGTTTCGCTGTCGCTTGAAGTTCCAGTGCTGGATTTAAATGATACTAATGCGATCGTCGAGTTTATTCAGGCGTGGATGGCGGGGAAATAATTGAGCGGTTTTTCAGTTTTATGGCTTATTTATATAAATAACAAAAACGCAAAAAGGCCATCCTTCCGGATGGCCTCTTCACTTAATTGATGCCTGGCAGTTCCCTACTCTCACATGGGGAGACCCCACACTACCATCGGCGCTACGGCGTTTCACTTCTGAGTTCGGCATGGGGTCAGGTGGGACCACCGCGCTAAAGCCGCCAGG
>NZ_PQVS01000016.1:0-121871 GCF_002922995.1 Lelliottia sp. 7254-16 | reverse complement strand
GTCCTGAAGGAACGTTGAAGACTACGACGTTGATAGGCTGGGTGTGTAAGTGCAGCGATGCATTGAGCTAACCAGTACTAATGAACCGTGAGGCTTAACCTTACAACGCCGAAGATGTTTTGGCGGATGACAGACATCAGTTTCAGCTTGATAACAGATTAATTGACCTGCAGAGATGCGGGTTGATAACAGAATTTGCCTGGCGGCTTTAGCGCGGTGGTCCCACCTGACCCCATGCCGAACTCAGAAGTGAAACGCCGTAGCGCCGATGGTAGTGTGGGGTCTCCCCATGTGAGAGTAGGGAACTGCCAGGCATCAATTAAGTAGTAAACCGGTGCATGAATCCGGTGGTTACAGAAGTCTTCGGTGGAGCGGTAGTTCAGTCGGTTAGAATACCTGCCTGTCACGCAGGGGGTCGCGGGTTCGAGTCCCGTCCGTTCCGCCACTTATTAAGAAAGCCCTGAGTTAACGCTCAGGGCTTTTTCTTGTCTGTAATTTTATTATTGCTATAAACGCAAAAATCCTCTGCATTTTTCGCCCTTTTTCAACATACCCTTAACACGTGATAATCATCCTCAGTTTACGAACACTATGATTAAAGAGGATTTACATGGCTATCCCTGCATTTGGTCTCGGCACTTTCCGCCTGAAAGACGACATTGTCATCGCATCTGTCAAAACCGCTCTGGAATTAGGCTACCGTACTGTTGATACGGCACAAATCTATGGCAACGAAGCCGCCGTAGGTCAGGCGATTGCGGAAAGCGGCGTACCACGCGAAGAATTATTCATCACCACGAAAATCTGGACTGAAAACCTCAGCAAAGACAGATTGGTCTCAAGCCTGAAAGAGAGCCTTGAAAATCTGCGTACTGATTATGTCGATCTGACGTTGATCCACTGGCCTTCTCCGGGTGATGCGGTGTCTGTAGAAGAATTCATGCAGGCGCTTCTGGAAGCAAAAGAGCAAGGTTTGACGCGTGAAATCGGGATCTCAAACTTCACTATCCCACTGATGGAAAAAGCAATTTCAGCAGTCGGCGCAGAAAATATCGCGACCAATCAGATTGAGCTTTCTCCTTATCTGCAAAACCGTAAAGTGGTTGATTGGGCAAAAGATCACGGTATCCACATCACGTCGTACATGACGCTGGCTTACGGCAAGGCGCTGAAAGATGAGGTTATTGCGGGTATTGCTGACAAGCACAATGCAACGGCTGCGCAGGTCATTCTGGCGTGGGCGATGGGTGAAGGTTATGCCGTGATCCCATCTTCGACGAAACGTGAGAACCTGGCGAGCAATCTGTTGGCACTGGATCTCCAGCTGGATGACGAAGATAAAAAAGCGATCGCTGCACTCGATTGCAATGACCGCCTGGTGAGCCCGGAAGGTTTAGCGCCAGACTGGGATTAATTTATTCCACCCTCTGTAGCCTCAAAACCCTCTTACAGCTCCTTCGGGAGCTGTTTTATATGGTCGCTCAGAAAGTCGATAAAAGCACGAATACGGGTACTGACTGCGCGATCGCTGTAGTACACCGCACTGAACGGCATTTCGACCGGCAGTCGTTTATCTTCCATCAACTCCACCAGTTCACCCCGCGCAATCTCCTTATTAATCATATAGTCAGATAAGCAAGCAATACCGTTCCCACTCAGGCAAAGCTGTTTTAATGTCTCCCCACTGTTAGAAGACAGTCCGCTTGCCACTTCATGAAGCTGGCCATCGCTGCAGGCAATCGGCCAGGTGTTAAGCGATAACGGCTCGGTGAATCCCAGGCAAAGATGGTTTTTTAACTCTTCTACCGTTTCGGGTTTGCCATGCTGGGCGATATAGTCGGGTGAGGCGATAATTTTACGGTAGCTGGTAAACAGTGGACGAGCGCGAAGGCTAGAGTCTGTCAGTGTTCCAGCACGGATAGCTACATCCACTTTCCGCTCGATCAGATTGATGAACGTCTCTGATGAGACAAGCGACAGAGTCATCTCCGGGTAGCGCTCACGGAAGGGCTTCACCAATGGCATCAGAAAATGTAACACGACCGGAGTGGCAGCATCGATGCGTAAAAGTCCGCGCGGTGTGCTCCGTGTTTCCATGATCTCTGTTTCTGCTGCCGCCATCTCCTGCAAAATCGACTGCACGCGACGAAAATAGCGTTCACCTTCTTCTGTCAGGCTCAGCTGGCGCGTTGTCCGGTTTAGCAAACTCACCCCAAGCTTCATTTCCAGCTTTTTAACGGAACGGCTGATCGCAGAATTGGCCTGTCCTAGCTGCTCTGCGGCCCGGCTAAAACTTCCGCTTTCTACGACGGCCACGAAGATTGCCAGCTCTTCTGACGTTGCTTTCATTGTTGCACCACCCGCAAAATTCTATTGATATTTTGACCATTTTTGTTATTTAAACACTGGCGCATACTTCGTGTCATCTTAATCCTGATGACACGGAGTATTTTATGCCACTGGCGCTTCTTGCCCTGACGATCAGTGCCTTCGCAATTGGCACGACTGAGTTTGTTATTGTGGGCCTCGTTCCTACGATTGCCGATCAACTATCAATTACCCTGCCTTCTGCGGGATTGCTGGTCTCTATTTACGCGCTGGGTGTGGCGATTGGCGCACCGGTTTTGACGGCGCTGACCGGGCGTTTCCCACGCAAACAGCTGTTGATGGCGCTAATGGTGCTGTTCACAGCCGGTAATATTCTTGCCTGGCAGGCCCCGGACTACACTACTCTGGTGATTGCCCGACTGCTGACCGGCCTCGCTCATGGTGTGTTTTTCTCTATCGGCTCAACCATTGCGACCAGCCTGGTGCCAAAAGAGAAAGCGGCATCTGCCATAGCCATTATGTTCGGCGGTTTGACAGTTGCACTGGTGACCGGCGTTCCGCTGGGTACGTTTATTGGTCAGCATTTTGGCTGGCGTGAAACCTTCCTGGCAGTTTCTCTGTTGGGTGTGATCGCCCTGATTGCCAGCGCGATCCTGGTGCCTTCGAATATTCCCAGCCGTGCGAGTGCCAGCCTTCGCGATCAGATTAAAGTGCTGACACATCCTCGTCTGTTGATCATCTATGCCATCACAGCGTTAGGCTATGGGGGAGTCTTTACAGCATTTACTTTCCTGGCCCCGATGATGCAGGACCTGGCGGGCTTCTCGCCGAGCGCGGTGAGCTGGATCTTATTGGGATACGGCGTTTCTGTGGCGATCGGTAATATCTGGGGCGGAAAACTCGCCGATAAGCATGGCGCTGTGCCTGCTCTGAAATTCATTTTCGCGGCTCTGGTTGTGCTCCTGATGGTATTCCAGTTTACAGCCTCCATTCAGTATGCAGCGCTGGGCACTATTCTGGTGATGGGGATCTTTGCTTTTGGTAATGTACCCGGCCTGCAGGTCTACGTGGTTCAGAAAGCCGAGCAGTACACGCCGAATGCCGTTGATGTTGCGTCTGGTTTAAACATTGCTGCGTTTAATATTGGCATCGCGCTTGGCTCAATTATCGGTGGCCAAACGGTTGAACATTTTGGTTTGGCGCAGACACCGTGGATTGGCGCGGTAATCGTAATGGCTGCCTTCCTGCTGATTGGCGTTAGCGGACGACTGGATAAACCTGCTCGCGTCGCACTGGGATAAGTATCAGTAAGCGCTTGCTTACAAAACCAGACAGAGGTTTATGAGTAATTGCGTTGAAAGTGTGGCCTAAAATCCCTATAACAGTAGAACCAGTCCGTTTTCCGGGCTGGTTTAATGCTATAGAGGTCGTTTCCAAAAGTGCGAAAAAATACCTATGCCATGCGCTATACTGCCGGACAACCTGCGGAGAGAATATTGCCTCCGGGGTCGTTTGCGAGTCTTGGCCAGGCATTGCCCGCTGGCGCACCGTTAAGCAGTGATGAAAAAATTCGCGTGCTGGTGTGGAACATCTTCAAGCAGCAGCGTGCCGAATGGTTATCCGTCCTGAAGAATTTTGGTAAAGATGCACATCTGGTCTTATTACAGGAGGCGCAAACCACACCTGAATTAGTCCGGTTTGCGACCACAAACTATTTGGCCGCCGACCAGGTTCCGGCCTTTGTATTACCTCAACACCCATCGGGTGTCATGACGCTCTCCGCTGCACACCCGGTTTACTGTTGCCCGCTTCGCGAACGCGAGCCCATCTTGCGTCTGGCAAAATCAGCGCTGGTGACGGTCTATCCTCTGCCGGATACCCGTTTGCTGATGGTGGTGAACATTCACGCTGTGAATTTCAGCCTCGGTGTCGATGTGTACAGTAAGCAGTTACTTCCTATTGGCGATCAGATAGCGCATCACAGTGGGCCGATTATCATGGCGGGGGATTTCAATGCCTGGAGTCGTCCGCGTATGAATGCCCTGTATCGTTTTGCGCGTGAAATGTCCCTGCGCGAAGTGCGTTTTACCGATGACCAGCGGCGTAAAGCATTTGGTCGCCCGCTTGATTTTGTCTTCTATCGTGGTTTGAACGTGCATGAAGCCTCCGTGCTGGTGACGCGCGCCTCCGATCACAATCCACTACTAGTCGAATTCAGTCCCGGCAAACCTGATAAGTAATGGTGCGTCAGGTCTGCCGTCGGGCAGGCCTGCGCAGGTACTGCCCTTTATTTTTCTCATAACGAAAGGACAGTACGATGACAACACAATCCCATCATGACAACGTAGAAAAACAGTTTGGCTCTCAGGCAAACGCCTATCTGACCAGCGCGGTACACGCTTCTGGCCGCGATCTGGTGCGTCTTGGCGAGCGACTGGCAGCCTTCCCGCATGCGCACGTTCTCGATTTAGGTTGCGGAGCAGGGCATGCCAGCTTTGTTGCCGCACAGCAGGTCGCGCAGGTGACGGCTTATGACTTATCTCGTCAGATGCTGGATGTTGTTACCCACGCCGCGCAAGATAAAGGGCTGAATAATATTACGACCCGGCAAGGCTACGCTGAGTCCTTGCCGTTTGACGATGAATCTTTTGAGGTTGTGATCAGTCGTTACTCAGCACACCACTGGCACGACGTGGGTCAGGCATTACGCGAAATCAAACGCGTGCTGAAGCCGGGCGGGATTTTTATCATCATGGATATCATGTCGCCGGGAAACCCGGTTAGCGATATTTGGCTGCAGACTGTTGAAGCTCTGCGGGATACTTCACATGTACGAAATTATTCCAGCGGTGAATGGTTCGCGATGATGACTGAGGCGGGGTTAATTTCCCGTTCCCTGGTGACAGATCGATTGCCGCTGGAGTTCTCCTCATGGATTTCGCGTATGCGCACACCAGAGGCATTAAGTCAGGCAATTCGCTTGTATCAGGAGAGTGCCTCGGCAGAAGTGAAGGCGTACTTTGAACTGCAGGAAGAGGGATCGTTTACCAGCGATACAATCCTGGCCGAAGCGCAAAAAGCCGAATAAGCGGCAATAAAAAAGGCACCGGGGGAATCGGTGCCTTTCTTTATGAGACTGGCTGTCAGGAATCTGGCGTCGCGTTGTTTTTCACAAACAACGTCAGCTGATCGCCTGGCTGCAGATTGCCTGTATCATCGTTCCAGCGCATTACATCTTTGATGTTCACGCCGTGCGTTTTCGCGATACTGGACAACGAATCACCCTTACGTACACGATAAGTAATGCTATCGCTGTTACGGGCGAGACGCTGCGCACTGCTGCCTGCGCCAACCGTCAGGTTCTGGCCAACTTTCAGATTTGAACCGCGCAGATTATTCCACTGCTGCAGATCTTTAGTGCTCACGCCGAGACGTGATGCAATGCCTGAAATCGTATCACCTGAACGAACCTTGTAGCTACGGCTGGTAACGGATGACGCGTCTGCAATCAGCGTTGACTGAACAGCCGCAATTTCACCTGATGCCAGAGAATCACGAAGCTGTGCTGCGTGTTTCTGCGGAACGAGAACATACTGTGGCCCATTCGCGCCCAGCGTAGAACCCTTCACGCCAGCATTAAAGGTCTTCAGCTTTTGTACCGACATACCCGTCATATCAGCGACCTGTTTCATTTCAACCGGGCTGCTGAGGCTGACTCGTGCCAGTGCGCGACTTTCGTCGGACGAAGGCAGTTTGACGCCATAACGTTTGCTGTTTTTGAGTATATCGCTCAAAGCCAACATCTTCGGTACGTAAAGCTTAGTTTCCTGTGGTAGTGAGAGTGACCAAAAATCGGTGGGTTTGCCACGAGATTTGTTCGCTTTCATTGCCTTCAGGACACGACCTTCACCGCTGTTATACGCTGCAACCGTTAACAACCAGTCGCCGTCAAACATCTTGTTCAGACGTTGCATCATGTCGAGAGCGGCAGTCGTTGAAGCGACTACATCACGACGCGCATCGTAGCCGCGTGTCTGTTTCAAACCATAATTGCGCCCTGTGCTCGGAATGATCTGCCAAATGCCTGCGGCATTGGCGCCAGACGTCGCGTGCGGGTCAAAAGCGCTCTCCACTATGGGTAGTAGTACCAGTTCCATAGGCATGTTACGTTTCTTAACTTGCCCTGCTATCCAGTACATATACGGCTCTGCCCGTAAAGTTACATCGTGGAGATAGCTCTTATTACTTAAATACTTCTGTTTTTGGTCGCGAATCCGGTTGTTTTCCGGAATTCCCATCTTCAGCTCGTCGCTAATAGAGGCCCACAAGTCCTGATCCTGCGCGAATGACGTCCCATCGTCCATCCATCGCGCCTGACTTGTAAACTTCCCTGCTTCCCCTTGACCAGCTGCAGAAAGGCTCTGTGCGTGCTGCTGAACGTTACCAGTATTCTGAGAAGACTGGCACCCAACAAGCAGGACAGAGGCGAGTAGTATCGCTTTTGCCTTCATGTGTGTGTCAATAGTTGCTTAAAAGACGAGCGATAATAACGGCGAAATTTTGAAAAGGCAACCCGCAATTCTCAGAAGTTATCTTTCTTTGACCGTAACCATGCAAAACGCTCTTCAGGTTGTTGCAAATTTGTTTCTTGGTTAATTTTATTAATTAAATCAGTATCATCGGTTCTTAGAAATAAATTTATTTTGCGCTCATTTTTCAGAATTACGGGCAGTGTATTTTGTTTTTTTACCCGTAACTCATTCACTTTGTGGTAATAATCCTGAATCGCAGGATCCTCAGGAAGGATACTCAATGAAAACTTCATATTTGCTAATGTATACTCATGTGCGCAACAAATGAGGGTTTCGTCAGGAAGGGCGTTAATCTTCTGGAACGATTGATACATCTGCGTTGGTGTGCCTTCAAACAATCTTCCACAGCCACCAGAGAACATCGTATCCCCGCAAAAAAGATAAGGGAAACTGAAGAAAGAAATGTGTCCGGAAGTGTGACCTGGTGTGGCAAATACAGACAATTCGCATCCTCGTATGATGACTTTTTCGCCATCTTTGACTACGCGTGTCGTACCTTTATCGTGTGTCTCCTGCGGTCCGTATACCACCAGATGCGGAAATTTAGCCCGCAGGGCAGGAACGCCACCAACGTGATCGTTATGATGGTGAGTCAGTAAAATGGCTTCTGGCTGCCAGCCGTTTTCCTCTATTGCTTTCAATACTGGTGCCGCGTCACCTGGGTCGACAATAATGCAGTGCTGCTCGTCGTCGACTAAAACCCAGATGTAGTTGTCCTGAAACGCGGGAATACTGATAAGATTCATAAATTACCTCTCATAACGTAACGGGTGTGTTGATGAAGCCGGCAAGGATACCTCAGATTGTCTCAGCGCCAGAACACTGGTCTCAGTTGCGATGGGGTGAACACTATCGCGAAGCGCTGGAGCGTCAGCTCAATCCTTGGTTTGCCAAAATGTATGGTTTTCATCTGCTGAAGATTGGCAATCTGAGCGCGGAAATCAACTCTGAAAGCTGTGCCATCTCCCATCAGGTAAATGTGTCACTTAACGGTCATCCTCTTCAGGTTAAAGCCGATCCGCTCCATTTGCCATTCGCTGAGAAATCTGTCGACGCCTGTTTGATGGCCCACACCTTGCCCTGGTGTACGGATCCGCACCGTTTGCTGCGTGAAGCCGATCGGGTGCTGATTGATGATGGCTGGCTGGTGCTGAGCGGTTTCAATCCGATGAGCCTGATGGGGCTGCGCAAGCTGGTGCCGGTTTTACGCCGCACGCCACCTTATAATAGCCGCATGTTTACCTTCACCCGTCAGCTCGACTGGCTGTCATTGCTGAATTTTGAAGTGATGTATTACAGTGGCTTCCAGGTGTTACCCTGGGCGGGGAAGGGCGGAAAAATGCTGACAACGCATCTGCCAGCACTGGGATGTATGCAGCTCATCGTGGCGCGTAAGCGAACGGTTCCTCTTACGCTGAATCCGATGAAGCAGAGCAAATCAAAAGCACAAATCCGTCAGACCGTCGGAGCAACGCGGCAGTACCGAAAACCCTGATCAGGATTCCGGCTGATAACCCACGTCGTCATGAATAGGATTCATCGCTGCTTCACGCGCAAGCTCGTCGCAACGTTCGTTTTCCGGATGCCCGGCATGGCCTTTCACCCATTCCCACTTGATTGTGTGATGACTCAGCGCGGCGTCCAGACGTTTCCAGAGATCGACATTCTTAACCGGTTTCTTATCCGCGGTTTTCCAGCCACGCTTTTTCCAGTTGTGGATCCACTGAGTAATCCCCTGACGCACATACTGGCTGTCGGTGCTGATCACGATATCGCAATCTTCTTTTAATGCTTCCAGCGCAACGATGGCAGCCATCAGCTCCATGCGGTTGTTGGTGGTCAGACGATAGCCTTCATTAAAGGTTTTCTCGTGCTGACGGTAACGCAAAATGGCGCCATAGCCGCCCGGCCCTGGATTTCCGAGGCAAGATCCATCGGTGAAAATTTCTACCTGCTTAGTCATCTCTGGTAGACTTCCTGTATTTGAAACGATCAGTAAAACGACGAGTCTGACATAAATGACCGATATGAGCACTGCAATTACACGACAGATCGTCCTCGATACCGAAACCACCGGTATGAACCAGATTGGCGCGCACTACGAAGGGCACAAGATCATTGAGATCGGCGCAGTCGAAGTGATCAACCGTCGTCTCACCGGCAACAATTTCCACGTTTACCTGAAACCCGATCGGCTGGTGGACCCGGAAGCGTTTGGCGTTCACGGAATTGCCGATGAGTTCCTACTGGATAAACCGACGTTCGCAGATGTCGCTGATGAGTTTATCGAATACATCAGCGGGGCGGAGCTGGTCATCCACAACGCATCGTTCGATATCGGCTTTATGGACTATGAATTCAGCAAGCTGAATCGCGGTATTCCAAAAACCAATACCTTCTGCAAAGTCACCGACAGTCTGGCGCTGGCGAGGAAAATGTTCCCCGGCAAGCGCAACAGCCTCGATGCATTGTGCTCGCGCTATGAAATAGACAACACCAAGCGTACGCTGCACGGCGCATTGCTCGATGCCCAGATTCTGGCGGATGTTTATCTGACCATGACGGGTGGGCAAACATCGATGGCCTTTAGCAACGAAAACGATTCACGTCAGGCGGGCGATACTGGAATTCAGCGCGTGGTGCGCCAGGCGAGTCGCCTGCGGGTGATTTTAGCCAGTGATGAAGAGGTCGCGGCCCATGAATCACGTCTCGATCTCGTGCAAAAGAAAGGCGGCAGCTGCCTCTGGCGAGCGTAACGGACACAGTAATGCTGTTAAAATCACCGTGTGGGCGAATTTTGCAGCAACCGATTCAAAAGTTGAGAAAAAGCGTTGACGGGATCAGAACCAAACCGTAATATTCGCCTCGTTCCCAAGGGAACAATGCGGAGCGGTAGTTCAGTCGGTTAGAATACCTGCCTGTCACGCAGGGGGTCGCGGGTTCGAGTCCCGTCCGTTCCGCCACATTAGAAAGCCTGAATCAGAAATGATTCAGGCTTTCGTCATTTCAGCGCTTTCCTTTTCTTATCTCATCTCAAAGTTAGTTAACAAAAAGTTAATAATCGCAGTGCAATTAATTAACAATTGTTCGATTTTGGTGCGACTATTGCACTTATAATGTGCAAATCCTGCTTTTCACTCCGCTATAAACATTTCTTCTTGTAACAATCTTGTAAAAATAATCTCCAGATAATCATTAGCTTACTTACGATTTTCCAGAAAGTTCCTGAACCAATCATTTATTGGTTCGCAAATTGCTTAATCATTAGGGCAATAAGTATTTATCTATATCAATAACTTATTGTTAATAACAATAAAGCAATGATGAGAGCAGGCGAACCAATATGGAAAAACCGTCACGGTTTCTGGCTAATTCCAGCACCGCGCTTGAGCAGTTGCGCGGTCTAATCAACCAGCACGAGTCAACACCAGGCATTCCGCTGCCCACTGAACGTGAGCTGTCGGAAACACTCGGCGTAGGGCGACGCGAAGTTCGCCGTGCGCTGGACGTGCTGGAAGAAGAGGGACGCATCTGGCGCAAGCAGGGCAAAGGCACTTTTATTGGCCCTGCCGCGCCGGTTGAACCTCTGGCGCTTCAGGGGCTGGTACAGCAAACCAATCTGCTGGAAGTGATGGAAGCGCGTCTGCAGCTCGAACCCGGCTTAGCCCGTCTTGCGGCACTGCGTGCCACCAGGGAAAACCTCGCGCTGATGCAGCGCATGCTGGAACGCATCGATAAGGTCAGCCCGGATGACCGCGATCTGAATGAACTGTGGGACAGCGCCTTTCATCGCGCTATTGCCGAAGCCGCGGGCAACCGCCTGATGCTGGGCTTGTTTGATGCCATTGATGCCGTCCGGCGCGAGCCTGGCTGGCAGCATCTGCGTGAGCTGGCGCGAACGCCGGAGCGTGTCGACAGCTACAACGATCATCACCACAAAATCATGACCGCGATTATCCATCGCCAGCCTAATGAAGCAGCCGCCGCCATGCGCGAACACCTGCAAACCCTGCAAACTGCCCTGATCCAGGCCATCAACCTTGAGGATGATTCCCTGTTATGACGACGATCCCTTTTAAGGAGGCAGCGCCAGTCCTTCGCCTGCACAATCTCAATGTGAAATTCGCCGGGTCGCCAGTAAGCGTGCTCGACGGTATTTCACTCACCGTCAAATCCGGTGAAACGCTGGCGCTGGTGGGTGAATCTGGTTGCGGAAAAAGTATCACTTCGCTGGCGCTGATGGGGCTACTGCCCGCAAGTGCGCAAATTGTCAGTGGGGAGATGCACTTCCGCCGCCACGATCTGCGTAAACTCTCCCCGCGTGAATACGCCGATCTTCGCGGTAGCGAACTGGCGATGATTTTTCAGGAGCCGATGACCTCCCTTAACCCGGCTTTCACGCTGGGCGATCAGCTTAGCGAAGCGGTGATTCGCCACCAGAAAATGTCCAAAACTGAAGCGATGAAGGTGGCGCTGCAAATTCTGGAAAAAGTCCAGATCCCGGCCCCGGAAATGCGTCTTAAAGCGTACCCACACCAACTTTCCGGCGGGATGCGCCAGCGCGTGATGATTGCGATGGCGCTCATCAACCACCCGCGTCTTCTGATTGCCGATGAACCGACAACGGCGCTGGATGTCACCATTCAGGCGCAAATTCTGACGTTGCTGAATACCTTAAAAGCTGAAACCGGCACCGCCGTGCTGATGATCACTCACGATCTGGGCGTGGTTGCCGAAGTCGCGCAGCAGGTGGCGGTGATGTACGCCGGACAGGTAGTGGAGCAGGGCAGCGTCGAGACGATTTTTGCCGATCCGCAGCATCCCTACACCATCGGCCTGATGGGGTCTATCCCGTCACTCGGCGCACGAAAAGGCCAGCTTTCCACGATTCCTGGTAGCGTGCCGCTGCCTGAATCCATGCCGAAGGGCTGTCGTTTTGCCACCCGCTGCCCGTTTGCCCAGACCCGTTGTCACGACGAAAAACCACCGCTCAATACGCTGGGAACCGCCCATCAGGTGGCTTGTTTCCGCGTGCCACTTGAGCAACACATTGCGTTGGGAGAAATCGCATGACCACCCCGATTCTTGAAGCCCGTGATTTGAGCAAACTTTTTCCAGGCCCGAAAAAGCTGTTTACCCCGGCGCGTTTTGTGACAGCGGTAGACCGGGTGTCACTCGCCGTAATGCCTGGCGAAACGCTGGCGATTGTCGGCGAGTCCGGCTCTGGTAAATCCACCCTTGGGCGTTTACTGCTCCGCCTGCTGGCGGCCAGCGAAGGGCGCGTTTTTTATCAGGGTGAAGAGATCACCCATGCGTCCGGTTCGCGCCTTAACCAGCTTCGCCGCGAGCTGCAAATCATCTTCCAGGACCCGTTTGCTTCGCTCAATCCGCGCATGACGGTGGAACAGATCGTCGGTGAGCCTTTGTGGCTTCACCAGAATATGAAAAAGCCAGACCGGCAGTATCGCGTAGCGGAACTGCTAAAAACCGTCGGGCTGCCTGCGGCCTGGGCCGGGCGCTATCCGCACGAATTTTCCGGTGGACAGCGTCAGCGTATCGGTATTGCGCGTGCGTTAGCCTCTGGGCCAAAACTGCTTCTGGGCGATGAACCTGTTTCCGCGCTGGACGTGTCCGTCCAGGCGCAGGTGGTGAATTTACTCGAAAGTCTGAAGCACCAGCTCGGACTGACAATGGTGATCGTCGCTCACGGTCTGGCGGTGATTCGTCACATGAGCGACCGCGTAGCGGTGATGTATCTCGGCCAGATTGTCGAGCTGGCGACCGTCGATGAAATTTTTGACGCACCGCTGCACCCTTATACTCAGGCGTTGATTGCCTCTGCGCCGCAAATGCAGCCGGGCATGCAGCGCGAAACACCGCTGTTGCAGGGCGATTTACCGAATCCGGCGAATCCGCCGTCCGGGTGTCGTTTCCACACCCGCTGTCCGTACGTCACCGATGAATGCCGCCAGGTCGAACCTATTACTCAGGTTCTGGACGGTGGACGCCAGGTCTCTTGCCATCGCTGGCAGGACATTAACCGCGATCGCAGTGTTATCCAGATAGCACCGCCATCCGCCGCCTTTTTGCGCCGCCGCGCGCTGTTTGAACATGCGGCATCACTCTCGTCTCTTCCTGCAAGGAACTCATGATAATGACAATGCGTAATTCTCTTTTGACCGTACTGGGAAGTGTTATGTTGTTGGGCGCTGCGCTACCCGCACACTCGGAAAGCGTTCTGCGAATCGGTCTGGGTGCA
This sequence comes from Lelliottia sp. 7254-16, assembly GCF_002922995.1. Classification (NCBI taxonomy): domain Bacteria; kingdom Pseudomonadati; phylum Pseudomonadota; class Gammaproteobacteria; order Enterobacterales; family Enterobacteriaceae; genus Lelliottia; species Lelliottia sp. 7254-16. The sequence continues at coordinate 108,692 of NZ_PQVS01000016.1, read as the reverse complement.
GACCCGGATATGCTCGACCCTCATCTGGCGCGTACCTACTATGGCCGCTTCGTTTTTGCCTCCCTGTGTGACAGGCTGGTGGACGTGGATGAAAATCTGAAGGTGGTGCCGGGTCTGGCAAAAGACTGGTCATGGAGCGAAGACAACAAAACCCTGACCATGAATCTGCGTGAAGGTGTCACCTTCCACGATGGCGAAAAATTTGATGCCGAAGCGGCGAAATACAACCTCGAACGCGCCCTGACGCTGAAAGGCTCGCTGCGTAAAAGTGAAATTTCATCCGTCGAATCGGTGGAGGTTAAAAGCCCGACGCAAATCGCCATCCACCTGAAAACCCCGGACGCGGCGCTGCTGATGCAACTGACCGACCGCGCGGGGGCGATGATGGCCCCGGAAGCGGCCAAAAAACCGGATTTCGCCGCTCATCCGGTCTGCTCTGGCCCGTACAAATTTGACAGTCGCGTCTCACAGGACCGCATCGTTCTGAGCCGTTTCGACAACTACTGGAACAAAGACGCCTACCACTTCGACAAAATCATTTACCTGCCAATCCCGGATGCCTCGGTGCGCCTGGCTAACCTACGCGCGGGTGACCTGGATCTGACGGAAGGCATCGCTGCCAGCGACGTGAAAACCGTCGAAGCGGACAGCAAACTGGCGCTGGCGAAAGTCACCGGCCTCGGTTATCAGGGCATCACCTTTAATATCAATAACGGTAAAGTCCCGGCTAACGATCCGTTCAAAGATGCGCGCGTGCGTGAAGCGTTCTCCCTGGCCATCGACCGCGATGCGCTGAATCAGGTGGTGTTCGAAGGCTTGTACACTCCGGCAAACCAGGCGTTTTCCCCTGTCAGTCCATACCACGTTAACGTGCCGGTTCCGGCTCGCGACGTAGAAAAAGCCAAAGCGTTATTGAAAGAAGCGGGCATTAACGGGCCGCTGAACGTCAATCTGTTGGTGCCAAATAACCCAACTTCACAGCAGGTGGGCCAGGTTCTGCAGGCAATGACCGCAGAAGCAGGCATTAACCTTAATCTGCAAATGACCGAATTTGCCACGCTGCTCGATCGCCAGCAGAGCGGTGATTATCAGCTGAGTTTCTCCGGCTGGTCCGGTCGTCCGGATCCGGATGGCAGCATCTTTGGTTTCATCAACAGTAAAGGCAACCTCAACGATGGTCGTTACAGCAATGCGCAGGTCGACGAGTGGCTGACCCAGGCGCGTCTGAGCACCGATCCCGCCGCACGCCAGCCGCTGTACGACAAAGTTGTGAAGCAGCTGCAAACCGATATGCCGATTGCTTACCTCTATTTCGAGCCACGTATTTTTGGCCTGAACAAAAGCGTGCAGGGCTTCAAACCGTATCCGGACGGCATCGTGCGTCTGGCGGGCTTGTCGCTTGCTAAGTAACTGAGGGCGTGAGGAGAAACCATGCTGGAACTGATTTGCAAACGCCTGCTGCTGGCAATCCCGACCTTACTGCTGGTGAGCATGATGGTCTTCGGGCTGCAAAAACTGCTGCCCGGCGACCCGCTGATTGCGATGGCGGGGGAAGAGCGCGATCCGGCGGTGATTGCTCAACTGCGCGCAGAACTGAACCTCGATGCGCCGCTGCCGGTGCAATATTTTGACTGGCTGACGCGCGCGCTGCAGGGCGATCTGGGTGTCTCTTTACGTACTCATGAGCCCGTCACGTCGCTTATCGCCAGCAAACTGCCGGTGACGATGGAGCTGTCGCTGCTGGCGATGATCATCGCGCTGGTGTTTGGCATCAGCATGGGGATCCTCGCGGCGGTGAATAAAAACAGCTGGGTGGATCACAGCGCTAACTTTGTGGCGATCTCCGGGATCTCGATACCGCACTTCTGGCTGGGGATCCTGTTGATTCTGGTCTTCTCGGTGAATTTACAGTGGCTGCCCGCCTCGGGCTACGTGCCGTTCAGCGAAGATCCGCTGCAAAACCTGCGTACGCTGCTGCTGCCTGCGTCGGTGCTCGGCACCGGGCTGGCGGCAACGCTGATGCGCCACACGCGCGCCTCGATGATCGCGGTGCTGAAAGCCGATTACATCCGCACCGCGCGGGCAAAAGGGCTGCTGCCAAAAGCGGTGATCCTTAAGCACGCGTTTCGCAACGCGCTGGTGCCGGTGATTACGCTCACGACGTTGCTGTTTGGTGAACTACTGGGCGGCGCGGTGCTGACTGAACAGGTCTTCACTATTCCAGGCTTTGGCAAAATGATCGTCGATTCCGTCTTTAACCGTGATTACGCAGTGGTGCAGGGCGTGGTGTTGATCGTGGCGATTGGTTTCCTGATGTTGAACCTGCTGGCGGACGTGCTCTACGTCCTCATCAACCCGAAAATGCGAGGTTAATCATGGCTGAACTGACGACGCAAACCGTGGTACCGGCGCTGCCGCGCGCGCAAAACCGGGTCCTGAAGAAATTTCTCGCCAATAAAAGTGCAGTGATTGGCGCGGTAATTGTCGGCATCTTTGTGCTGATCGCCCTTATTGCGCCGTGGCTGGCTCCCTTTGACCCGGTGAAAGCCAACTTCCTGGCGGTGCGAAAACCGCCGTCGGAACTCTACTGGTTTGGCACCGACGAACTGGGGCGCGACATTCTCTCGCGTATCGTCTGGGGAGCACGAACCTCCCTGATGGCCGGGTGTATGTCGGTGGTGATCGCCGTCGTTATCGGTGTCCCGCTCGGGCTGGTGGCCGGTTACTTCCAGGGGATCTGGGATGGGGTGATCTCGCGCTTTATCGAGGCGCTGCTGGCCTGCCCGTTCCTGATCATGGCGATCGCGCTGGGGGCGTTTTTAGGCCCAAGCCTGACCAACGCGATGATCGCCATCGGGCTGTCGGCGATGCCAATCTTCGCACGCCTGACGCGCGGGCAGGTGATCGCCATTCGCAACGAAGAGTACATCGACGGGGCGAAGGCGATTGGTCTGCCGGATCGCTGGATCATCGTGAAGTATGTTCTGCCTAACGTGATGTCACCGATTCTGGTACAAGCCACGCTGGCGATTGCCTCCGCCATTATCGCCGAGGCCAGCCTGTCGTTTCTCGGTCTTGGCCAGCAGCCGCCGAACCCTTCCTGGGGCTCGATGCTTAACACGGCAAAAGGTTTTCTGGAACAGGCGCCCTGGATGTCTGTTTTCCCCGGTGTCGCTATTTTCCTCGCGGTACAGGGCTTTAATTTACTCGGTGACGGGCTGCGCGATGCGCTCGATCCGCGCCACGACTAAGGAGTCATGATGACCAAAGCGCTTGATTTTACGACCGGTTACGATTCACGACGCCCGCCAATGATGGGGCATAACGCGGTCGCCACCTCGCAGCCGCTGGCGGCGCAGGCTGGGATGCGGATGTTGCAACAGGGCGGCAACGCTGTTGATGCCGCGATCGCCACGGCGATGGCCCTGACGGTGGTCGAGCCGACGGGCTGTGGCATTGGTAGTGACGCCTTCGCGATTATTTGGGACGGTGAAAAGTTGCACGGTCTGAACGCGTCAGGCCGTTCGCCTGCCAGCTGGCATGCGGATCTTTATGCAGGTAAAACCGCCGTACCTGAGCTGGGCTGGGACGCGGTCACCGTACCGGGGGCTGTCTCCGGCTGGGTGGCACTGGCCGAGCGCTTCGGCACGCTGCCGCTGACGACTCTCGCACAACCGGCAATTGAATATGCGCGCAACGGTTTCCCGGTATCGCCGCTGATCGGCCATTTGTGGCAGCGCGGATATAACAAACTGAAAGATCAGCCGGGCTTTAGCGCCTGCTTTGCGCCAGAAGGACGTGCACCGCGCATCGGGGAAATCTTCCGTAACCCGGCGCAGGCTAATTCGCTGGAGCTGATCGCCAAAACCAACGGCGAAGCCTTCTATCGCGGTGAACTTGCGCAGAAAATTGCCGCCTTTGCCAAAGAGCACGGCGCGCATCTGACGGCAGAGGATCTGGCGAACCATCGCGTGGATTGGGTGGAGTTGTTATCGCGTGATTTTGCGGGTGGTTCGGTGCAGGAATTGCCGCCAAACGGGCAGGGTATTGCCACGCTCATCGCACTTGGCATTCTGGAACAGTGTGGGATCGAAAAGCATCATCCGGATTCCGTGCAGTCTCTGCATCTGTCAATTGAGGCGATGAAGCTGGCGCTGGCGGATCTCGATCGCTATGTCGCCGATGAAGAGCACATGGAGTTCGCGGCGAAAGAGTTGCTCAGCGATCATTACCTCAAATCGCGAGCGGCGCTGATCGACCAGGATAACGCCTCTGATTTCACCTACGGCGCCCCAACGCAAAGCGGCACGGTTTACCTCTCTGCCGCGGATTCCAGTGGGATGATGATCTCGTTTATTCAGTCCAACTTTATGGGCTTTGGTTCAGGCGTGGTGGTCCCGGATACCGGGATCAGCCTGCAAAACCGTGGCTGCGGTTTTGTACTTGACCCGAAACACCCGAACGCGCTGGCGGGCAGTAAACGTCCGTTCCACACCATTATTCCAGGTTTTGCGATGGACGGGCAGGGCAAACCGCTGATGTCGTTCGGCGTGATGGGCGGGCCAATGCAGGCGCAGGGGCACATGCAAATGGCGCTGCGCATTATGCTGCACGGGCAAAACCCGCAGGCGGCGATCGATGCGCCGCGCTGGCGTGTGGTGCAGGGCCGGGAAGTGATCGTCGAATCGACGTTTGATCGCAACACGATTGCGGCACTGCGCGAGCGTGGGCATCAGATTGTGGTGGAAGATCCGTTGCAGGATTACAACTTCGGCGGTGCGCAGGTGATCTATCGCATGCCGGAAGGGCATTACGTTGCCGCGACCGAAAGCCGCAAAGACGGGCAGGCGTTAGTGAGTTAAACCGTGCGGTCTGGAGCCCGGTGGCGCTGCGCTTACCGGGCCTACGAAAACACATGCGAAAACAGATGTAGGCCGGGTAAGGCGTAGCCGCCACCCGGCTTTTTTTCATCCAATGCTAAACGGATCCGCATCCTGCCACGCCGGAAACTTCTCGCGGTACTCTTTCAGCGCCGTCAGTGACAGCTCTGCATCAATGCGCGTCGCCTGATGTGGCTCCGCCGTCGCAATGATTTCGCCCTGCGGATTCACCACCCGGCTGTCGCCGCGATAGTGATGCCCGTTGCCATCCGTTCCCACCCGGTTACAGCCGACCACATACGCCTGGTTCTCAATGGCGCGGGCCATTAGCAGCGCCTGCCAGTGCAGCGAGCGCGGGGCAGGCCAGTTGGCGACGTACAGCGCCAGATCATAATCGTTGCGGTTGCGTGACCACACCGGGAAGCGCAGGTCGTAACAGACCAGCGGCAGAATGCGCCAGCCGCGCCACTCGAACACCACGCGCTCGTTCCCGGCTTCGTAGTGATGATGCTCATCAGCCATGCGGAACAAGTGGCGTTTGTCGTAGAAGTGCAGCGTACCGTCCGGCTCAACGAGCAGGAAGCGGTTCACCGGCCCGCGTTCAGTTTGCAATGCGGCGCTACCGGCGACGAGGGCGTTGGTTTGCTGCGCCTTGCTGTGCATCCAGGCGACCACCTCATCCTGCGCTAATGACTGCTTTGCCGCCTCCATCGCGAAACCGGTAGTGAACATTTCCGGCAGGACTATCACATCGCGCCCGGCGATCTCTTCGAGCTGGCGATCAAAGTGGCGCAGATTGGCGGGACCGTCCATCCACACCAGCGGCTGTTGCAAAAGGGTAATCTTCAAACCAGGCACAATCATGACTCCTCGAAAGACAGCTTTTTGACACTGTAGCACGGGAAAAAGAGAAAATGTGGCAATAAAAAACCCCGCTCGCGGCGGGGTTTGTGGAAGCGTTTCGTTTACGCCGCTTCAGGTTTGCGGACCTTCTCCGGCAGCTTTACCGGCTTGGTCGCCAGTTCATCGTGCTCGAAATCATCCACGTTGATACTGCGCAGACGGCTCTCTTCAGCTTTCACCAGCACTGCGGCTTCGTTCTGATCGATGATGCCACCGGCCAGCGCTTGTTTTGCCAGTTCATCCAGGCGGGTAAACGGCAGGTTTTTGCCCAGCTGTTTACAGATTTTCTGGTGAATCGGATCGGCGGCCATCACGTCCAGCAGCGCCTCTTCCAGCAGACCGACCGGGTTATGCGCAGTTGGTTTCAGGTACTGACCACGACCGATACGCGAGCGGGTCGCACTTGGCACCTGCAGGATCTTCGCCACTTTGTGGTCGAGGATGTCAGACGGAGCCAGATGATGACGACCGGTTGGGAAGATAACCACGCGCAGCGCACCAGCGACAAAGCGGTTCGGGAAGTTCGCCAGCAGATCGTCAATCGCCTGTTCTGCCTGGTACAGAGCATCCTGCACGCCCCAGTGGACCAGCGGCAGATCCGCTTCATGACGGCCTTCATCGTCGTAACGTTTCAGAACCGCAGAGGCGAGGAACACCTGGCTCAGGACATCACCCAGACGCGCGGAGATACGCTCGCGACGCTTCAGGCTGCCGCCCAGAACGGCCATCGACACATCTGACAGCAGCGCCAGGTTTGCACTCAGGCGGTTCAGATGCTGGTAATAACGTTTAGTTGCATCACCCGTCGGCGTGGAGCTGGTAAGACCGCGCGTCAGGCCCAGCCAGAAGCTGCGCATTTTGTTGCTGCCGACGTGGCCGATATGTTTGAACAGCAGTTTATCGAACGCATCCACATCGTTGTTTTGTGCCGCAGCCATCTCTTCCAGCACATACGGATGGCAGCGAATTGCGCCCTGACCGAAGATCATCATGCTACGGGTCAGAATGTTTGCGCCTTCCACGGTGATGGCAATCGGTGCGCCCTGATAGCCGCGCGCCAGGAAGTTGCCTTCGCCGAGCATAATGCCTTTACCGCCAGCAATATCCATCGCATCAATAATTGACTGCTGTGCGCGGTGGGTACAGTGGTACTTCACGATAGCCGACAGCACGGCCGGTTTTTCACCGAGCATGATGCCGTAAGTGATCAGCGATGCTGCAGCGTCCATCACATAGGCGTTGCCTGCGATACGCGCCAGTGGCTCTTCGATCCCTTCCATCTTACCGATGGAGATTTTGAACTGACGGCGGATATGGGCGTAAGCGCCAATCCCCATCGCGACAGATTTCAGGCCACCGGTAGAGTTAGACGGCAGGGTAATGCCGCGACCGACCGACAGACATTCCACCAGCATACGCCAGCCCTGACCGGCCATTTTCGGGCCGCCGATGATGTAATCAATCGGCACAAAGATATCCTGGCCACGGGTCGGACCGTTCTGGAATGGCACGTTCAGCGGGAAGTGACGACGACCAATTTCAACGCCAGGGGTAGAGGTTGGGATCAGCGCACAGGTGATGCCCAGATCTTCCTCGTCGCCCAGCAGTTTATCCGGGTCAGAGAGTTTGAACGCCAGACCCAGCACGGTGGCGATTGGCGCCAGCGTAATGTAGCGCTTGTTCCAGGTGAGGCGCATACCCAGCACCTGCTGGCCCTGCCACTCGCCCATGCACACGACGCCAGTATCCGGGATTGCTCCGGCGTCAGAACCCGCTTCCGGGCTGGTTAGCGCGAAGCACGGAATTTCCTGACCACGCGCCAGGCGCGGCAGATAGTGATCTTTTTGCTCTTCGGTGCCGTAATGTTGCAGCAGTTCGCCAGGGCCTAATGAGTTTGGCACGCCGACGGTGATCGCCAGAATACCTGAGACACCGGCCAGTTTTTGCAGCACGCGAGCCTGAGCGTAAGCGGAGAACTCCAGGCCGCCGTACTCTTTTTTGATGATCATCGCGAAGAAGCGATGCTCTTTCAGGTACGCCCACAGTTCTGGCGGCAGATCGGCCATTTCATGGGTGATCTCGAAGTCGTTCGCCATGCGGCACGCTTCTTCTACCGGACCATCAATAAAGGCTTGTTCTTCAGCAGTGAGGCGCGGCTGCGGGTAGTTGTGCAGTTTTTTCCAGTCCGGGTTGCCCTGGAACAGATCGCCTTCCCACCAGGTAGTGCCCGCGTCGATTGCTTCTTTTTCCGTGCGTGACATCGGCGGCATTACTTTGCGGAAACCGCGAAATACCGGGGCAGAAATCATCGACTTACGCATCGCCGGAACGTTGAACGGCAGGAGGATAATGGCCAGCGGCAGGACAAGCCAGATATTCCACAGACCCGCCAGGCCGAGCGCGGCAGTCCAGGCCAGTAAAATCAGGCTACTCAGAACTAAACTGACGCGGTGATAGAACAACACACCGAGCAGAACAACGGTTGCGATAATGCTCAAAATCATCATAACGAAAAGCTCCCTTGCTTGTAGGAGGTCTGACCACTTGTGATGATATGGTTGTAGTGGATGTTATTTCTTTTAGCAATGCATTCACAAAATAATTACAACCTGGTTCACATTGTTCAGGTTTTCGCAGGCACGAATAATCAAAACGCCGGAGGATTTGCATGGCTTTAGCTTCTCGCTCTCAACGCTATCCGGTACACTCCGTTTGTTATTCATCAATACTGAAGGATTATCCTCATGTACCAGGATCTTATTCGTAACGAACTGAACGAAGCCGCGGAGACGCTGGCCAACTTTCTGAAAGATGAAGCCAATATTCACGCGATCCAGCGTGCGGCGGTCCTGCTGGCAGACAGTTTCAAAGCCGGCGGTAAAGTGCTTTCCTGCGGTAACGGCGGCTCCCATTGCGACGCTATGCACTTCGCGGAAGAGCTGACCGGTCGCTACCGTGAAAACCGTCCGGGCTACCCGGCAATTGCGATTTCTGACGTTAGCCACATCTCCTGCGTGGGTAACGACTTCGGTTACGATCATATTTTCTCGCGCTACGTTGAAGCGGTAGGCCGTGAAGGTGATGTCCTGCTGGGTATTTCCACCTCAGGTAATTCCGGTAACGTGATTAAAGCCATTGAAGCTGCGCGCGAGAAAGGGATGAAAGTCATCACCCTGACCGGTAAAGATGGCGGTAAAATGGCGGGTACGGCGGATATCGAAATCCGTGTGCCACATTTCGGTTATGCTGATCGAATCCAGGAAATTCACATTAAAGTGATTCATATCCTGATCCAGCTGATCGAAAAAGAGATGGTCAAGTAAGTCTTCGCTGGGGGCACTCATGCCCCCGCTGTTGTGGAGGTGATGTATGTGCGAATTGCTCGGGATGAGCGCCAATGTGCCAACCGATATCTGCTTTAGTTTCACCGGGCTGGTACAGCGCGGTGGAGGAACCGGGCCGCATAAAGACGGCTGGGGCATTACCTTCTACGAAGGAAAAGGCTGTCGCACGTTCAAAGATCCGCAACCCAGCTTCAACTCTCCTATCGCCAGGTTAGTACAGGATTACCCGATTAAATCCCGCTCGGTCATTGCCCATATTCGTCAGGCAAACCGAGGGGAAGTGGCGCTGGAAAATACCCATCCGTTTACCCGTGAGCTGTGGGGCCGCAACTGGACCTACGCCCATAACGGACAGCTGACAGGCTATAAATCACTGCAAACGGGAAATTTTCGGCCAGTAGGTGAAACTGACAGTGAGAAAGCGTTTTGTTGGTTGCTGCACAAGCTGACAGAGCGTTATCCGCGCACGCCAGGAAATATGGAAGCGGTGTTTAAATACATCGGCACACTGGCCTGTGAGCTGCGTGAGAAGGGCGTGTTTAATATGCTGCTGTCGGATGGGCGTTACGTGATGGCGTTCTGCTCGACAAACCTTTTCTGGATCACGCGCCGCGCGCCGTTTGGTGTGGCCAAGCTGCTCGATCAGGATGTGGAAATTGATTTTCAAACCGAAACCACACCTGATGATGTGGTCACGGTTATCGCCACTCAGCCGCTGACGGGCAATGAAACCTGGCAAAAGATTATGCCAGGCGAGTGGGCGTTATTTTGCCTCGGGAACCGCGTAGTTTGACGCCAGTTGCGGGTGGACGACTTCATGACTCAGCGGTTTGCTGACGATGTAGCGACCATCCGCGACCGACACGGTCGGTGGCTTATGCGTTTGCTGGAAGTAGTCGTAACCCGGTTTCAGCTGTTTCCAGAAATCCGCGTAGGTCGAATACTTATGGCGCTGCATATTGGCATCGGTCATGCGGAACGGATAAATGTTCACCTGCACACCGGCCTGCCCGAACACTAATGCGCCCGTCACAAACTGGAAAATCTCATCAATACCGCTGTCCGTCATGGCGTAACAGCCAATGGAAACGCAGGCACCGTGAATCATCAGGTATTTACCTTCGTAACCATGCGCGCGATCGTAAGCATTCGGAAAACCGATGTTGATGGCTTTATAGAAGCGGCTGTCGGGTTTAAGCTGATTACGCTGAATGGTATAGAACCCTTCAGGACTTTTGAAATCACCTTGACGTTGTTTCGGGCCTAACCCGCCGGAATAGTTACAAATTTTGTAGCTATCAAGCAGCTGATATGTCTCGCCCATTTTGACAAATAGATCGAGCGTGCGTTCTTCCTTGAAGATCTGAATATAAACCGGTGATCCCATTAACTGCTGTTTATATTCTTTGCTGATCGGGGTGGTCGAACTGTCGCTGCTAAGCAGACCAGCAAACGAGACACACGGGATCAGAAGCATCGCAATGAACAATGCGATTTTACGCATACTACAAGTTCCTTGATAAAGCCAAACCAACTTGCCAGGACGGCAAAAGAGACCCGAAATCAGAATTATCTGGATTAGGAGCGCTCACATTAGCATCGCTGCATTTTTTCGCAAGCATCAAGCTTTGAGTTTACAAATTAGTTTGTATTTATAACTTATCAGGCTCTCTTTTAAACCAGGAAATGTGCGAAAAGGGGTGAACGCCAGGTCATCACGGCGCTTTTCAATTTTGATATTTTAACTGTATACTTATCCAGTAAATGTGAGGGCTGAGTATGCGCAAAATAATCCATGTTGATATGGACTGCTTTTTTGCTGCCGTGGAGATGCGTGATAATCCGGCGCTGAGGGATGTCCCGATTGCCATCGGCGGCAGCCGCGTTCAGCGCGGGGTAATCAGCACCGCCAACTATCCGGCGCGCAAATTTGGCGTGCGTAGCGCCATGCCCACGGCGATGGCGCTTAAGCTTTGCCCTCATCTCATTCTGTTGCCGGGGCGTTTTGATGCCTATAAAGAAGCCTCGGTACGTATTCGGGAAATCTTTTCCCGCTATACCTCGCTGATTGAACCGCTTTCTCTCGACGAAGCCTATCTCGACGTCACGGACAGCCTGCATTGTCACGGCTCTGCTACCCTGATGGCGCAGGAAATCCGCCAGACCATTTTTAACGAGCTGAATCTGACGGCTTCCGCAGGAATTGCACCGGTGAAGTTCCTCGCCAAAATTGCCTCTGATTTGAATAAGCCCGACGGGCAGTACGTCATTACACCTGATGACGTTCCGGCTTTTTTGAAAACGCTGCCGCTGGGTAAAATCCCCGGCGTTGGCAAAGTCTCTGCCGCTAAACTGGAGACGCTCGGCCTGCGAACCTGCGAAGACGTACAGAACAGCGATCTGGCGATGCTGCTCAAGCGCTTTGGCAAGTTTGGCAGGGTCCTGTGGGAGCGTAGCCAAGGGATTGATGAGCGCAGTATCAACAGCGAGCGCCTGCGTAAATCTGTGGGCGTTGAGCGCACTCTTGCAGAAGATATCCACGACTGGAGCGACTGCGAAACCATTATTGTCGAGCAGCTCTATCCCGAGCTGGAACGACGGCTGGCGAAGGTCAAACCCGATCTGCTGATTGCCCGCCAGGGCGTGAAACTCAAGTTCAACGATTTCCAGCAGACGACTCAGGAACACGTCTGGCCGCGCCTGAACAAAGACGATCTGATTGAAACGGCGAAAAAAGCCTGGCAGGAGCGTCGAGGGGGAAGGGGAGTGAGGCTGGTGGGGCTGCACGTTACGCTGCTTGATCCGCAACTGGAACGGCAGCTGGTGCTGGGGCTATAAAAAAGCCCGGTGGCCAGAAGGTAAATGCAAAACGGCAACCAGGTTGCCGTTTTTAGTGTTTGCACCCTCTCCCGTGGGAGAGGGCCGAGGTGAGGGCAACAGCCCGCACACTTCCCCTGTAGGCCCGGCAAACGCAGTGCCGCCGGGCACATACAGCAACTTACTTAGCCGGAATCGATTTCAGCAGTTCAGTCAGCAGCGTCCAGTAGTGGCCCACGCTTTCGATGTGCACCTGCTCGTCCGGAGAATGCGGGCCAGTAATGGTCGGCCCGATGGAAACCATGTCCATATCTGGGTACGGTTTCTTGAACAGACCGCACTCCAGACCTGCGTGAATCACCTGAATGTTCGGCGTGCTGTTGAACAGACGCTGATAGGTTTCACGCACCAGCGCCATCACTGGAGAGGTCGCATCTGGCTGCCAGCCTGGGTAGCTGCCTTTGGCGGAGGTTTTCGCGCCAGACAGTTTGCCCAGAGATTCCAGCATGCTCACCACATACTCTTTACCGCTGTCGATAAGCGAGCGAATCAGGCAGATGATTTCTGCGCTGTCATCAGTCATGGTCACGACGCCGACGTTCAGGGAGGTTTCTACCACGCCTTTCGCCACGTCAGAGTTGCGGATCACGCCGTTTGGCGTGGCGTTCAGCAACTGCACAAAGCTGTCACGAGACTGCGCGGTCAGCGCGGCTTTATCAGTGGAGACGGATTCCAGAACCACGGTCAGATTTTTCTCTTTCGCCGACAGTTCGTTTTTCAGGATATCCAGGTAGACATTCGCCAGGTTTTTCAGCTCGTCGGCTTTATTCGCCGCAACAGCTACGGTCGCGAAGGCTTCACGCGGGATCGCGTTGCGCAGCGTACCGCCGTTGAAATCAACCAGGCGCAGATCCAGCTCAGCGGCGTGTCCCGCCAGGAAGCGTGCCAGCAGTTTGTTGGCGTTGCCCAGACCTAAATGAATATCACCACCGGAGTGACCGCCTTTCAGACCTTTCAGCGTCAGCTTGAAGGTCTGGAAGCCAGCAGGAATTGCTTCACGGGTCAGCGGCAGGGTAGAGATGAAATCAATACCACCGGCGCAACCCATGTAGATCTCACCCTCTTCCTCAGAGTCGGTGTTGATCAGGATATCCGCCTGCAGCCAGTTAGCCTGCAGACCAAACGCACCGTCCATACCGGCTTCTTCGGTCATGGTCAGCAACACTTCCAGTGGACCATGCTCAACGCTGTCGTCAGCCAGCACCGCCAGCGCAGACGCCATACCAATACCGTTATCTGCACCCAGCGTGGTGCCGCGTGCTTTGATCCACTCGCCATCAATGTAGGGCTGAATAGGATCTTTAGTGAAGTCGTGTTCGGTGTCGTTATTTTTCTGCGGCACCATGTCCAGGTGCGCCTGAAGCACAACCGGTTTGCGGTTTTCCATACCGGCGGTGGCCGCTTTACGAATCAGAATATTGCCTACCTGGTCACGCTCCGCGTGCAGGCCTTTTTCCTTCGCCCAGCCCATAATATGTTCGGCAAGCTGTTCTTCGTGATAGGAAGGGTGAGGAATGGAACAGATTTTGGCAAAAATATCCCACAGTGGCTGTGGCGATAATTGAGACAGTTCAGACACGATAAGTCTCCTTGTCGTGGCGCTGCAAACAAGCTTGCAGGTCACAGGGTTAGCAGAGTGATAGTCAGCACAAGTCGGGCTTGCGAGATGAGGTTGAGAATACCACTTTCTCCGTCTGCTGCTAGCATAAAGCAAGTAAAAACTCCGCCCCGCGCCGCTAAACACTGGTTTTTAGTGCGTCAGATCTCTATAATCTCGCGCAACCTATTTCCCCCTCGAACACTTTTTAAGCCGTATATAAACAGGCTGGGACACTTCACATGAGCGAAAAATACGTCGTCACCTGGGACATGTTGCAGATTCATGCACGTAAACTGGCTGCACGCCTGATGCCTTCTGAACAGTGGAAAGGCATTATTGCCGTGAGCCGTGGCGGTCTGGTTCCGGGCGCACTGCTGGCGCGTGAACTGGGTATTCGCCATGTCGATACCGTCTGCATCTCCAGCTATGACCACGATAACCAGCGTGAGCTGACCGTGCTGAAACGCGCTGAAGGCGACGGCGAAGGCTTTATCGTGATTGACGATCTGGTCGATACCGGCGGCACTGCTGTTGCGATCCGCGAAATGTACCCAAAAGCGCATTTCGTGACTATCTTCGCTAAACCGGCTGGCCGTCCACTGGTGAACGACTACGTGATCGACATCCTGCAGGATACCTGGATTGAACAGCCGTGGGATATGGGCGTGGCATTTATCCCGCCAATCTCCAGCCGATAATTACAGTCCGAAATTATTTTTAACGCCCGGTGATGCCGGGCGTTGTTTTTTTTAGCCTCCAGCGCGTTACAATGGGTTTAATGTGACGTAATCATGGAGGCAGCGCGCAATGACCCAGGCGAATCTTAGCGAAACCCTGTTCAAACCTCGTTTCAAACACCCGGAAACGTCGACCCTTGTTCGTCGCTTCAACCCTGGCACTCAGCCTTCTGTGCAGTCCGCCCTGGACGGCAAAAACGTACCGCACTGGTATCGCATGATTAACCGTCTGATGTGGATCTGGCGCGGCATTGACGCCCGCGAAATCCTCGACGTGCAGGCGCGTATCGTCATGAGTGAGGCCGATCGTACCGACAGCGATCTGTACGACACGGTGGTCGGTTATCGCGGCGGCAACTGGATTTACGAGTGGGCCTCCCAGGCGATGCTCTGGCAGCAAAAAGCCTCTCAGGAGCAAGATCAAACCCTCAGCGGGAAGCACTGGCTTCATGCAGCTAATCTATACAGCATCGCTGCTTACCCGCATTTGAAAGGCGACGACCTGGCAGAACAGGCGCAGGCGCTGGCGAACCGCGCTTACGAAGAAGCCGCTCAGCGTTTGCCGTGCAATGTGCGCGAAATTGAGTTCACCATTCCCGGCGGGGCGCCGGTCACGGGATTTCTGCACATGCCGCCAGGCGAAGGCCCGTTCCCGACGGTGATGATGTGCGGCGGCCTGGATTCCCTGCAAATTGATTATTTCAGCCTGTTTGAGCGCTACTTCGCACCAAAAGGGGTCGCGATGCTGACGCTGGATATGCCGTCTATTGGTTTTTCCTCAAAGTGGAAACTGACGCAGGATTCCAGCTTATTGCACCAGCATGCGTTAAAAGCGCTGGAGAATATTCCCTGGGTTGATCACACCAAAGTCGCTGCCTTTGGCTTCCGCTTTGGCGCGAATGTCGCGGTACGCCTGGCTTATCTTGAATCGTCGCGCCTGAAAGCGGTGGCGTGTCTCGGGCCGGTTGTCCACGCGTTATTAAGTGACCCAACCCGACAAGCAAGCGTGCCAGAGATGTATCTCGACGTCCTGGCGAGC
The DNA here is from genome assembly GCF_002922995.1 of Lelliottia sp. 7254-16. Lineage (NCBI taxonomy): Bacteria > Pseudomonadati > Pseudomonadota > Gammaproteobacteria > Enterobacterales > Enterobacteriaceae > Lelliottia > Lelliottia sp. 7254-16. The sequence goes on along the minus strand of NZ_PQVS01000016.1, from coordinate 93,312 downwards.
CGTCTTGGCATGCATGATGCATCAGACGAAGCGCTGCGTGTGGAGTTGAATCGCTATTCGTTAAAAACCCAGGGCCTGCTAGGACGTCGTTGTCCGACACCAATGCTTTCCGGATTCTGGAAAAACGATCCGTTTAGCCCGGAAGAAGAGTCACGTTTAATCACATCGTCATCTGTGGATGGCAAACTGCTTGAGATACCCTTTAGCCCGGTGTATCAGAATTTTGACAAAGCACTCAACGAGATTACACGCTGGATCACCCAGAGATTGTGTTAAGAGATTGCTAAATTTTGATGGTTTGGTAAAACAGTGGCTTCACAAAAGGAGATCGCAATGACGTTACCGAGTGGACACCCGAAAAGTAGACTGATTAAGAAGTTCATGGCTCTTGGCCCGTATATTCGAGAAGAGCAGTGTGAAGAGAATCGCTTTTTTTTCGACTGCCTGGCTGTTTGCGTCAACGTGAAGCCTGCACCCGAAAAACGGGAGTTCTGGGGCTGGTGGATGGAAATGGACGCTGAAGAGAAGCGTTTTACCTATAGCTATCACTTTGGCCTGTTTAACAAAGACGGGCACTGGGAAGCGACGACTATCAAAGATCAGGAAGTTATCGATCGCCTCGAGCTCACGCTGCGCGGTTTTCACGACAGGGCGCGTGAACTGCTGGCGACCTTGAATTTAAAGCTTGAGCCTGCCGATGATTTCACCAACCAGCAGGTTAAGCTCTCCGCATAACGCTTTTCCCGCCAAAGCAGCAGACAATAAAAAACCCGGTCATTTTCGTGCCGGGTTTTTTTAATACATCGCTATTAGAACTGGTAGGTCATACCCACGGCAACGATATCGTCGCTGCTCACACCCAGTTTATTGTCGTCATCAATCTGGTTGATTTTATAATCAACAAACGCAGACATGTTTTTGTTGAAATAGTAGGTTGCGCCCACGTCAATATATTTCACCAGGTCTTCATCGCCAATCCCTTCAATATCCTTACCTTTAGACTGGACATAACCCAGGGATGGACGTAAACCGAAATCGAACTGATATTGCGCGACCACTTCGAAGTTCTGTGCTTTATTCGCAAAGCCACCCGAAATTGGTGTCATATTGCGCGTTTCAGAATACATCGCCGCCAGGTATACATCATTAGCGTCGTATTTCAGGCCGGTTGCCCAGGCTTCAGCTTTATCACCTTCACCGCGAGCCAGCAGGTTCTGCGCGTTGGTACGATCAGAGTTGGTGTATGCGCCACTGACGGCGAAATCGCTGCCACCGAAATCATAGGTCAAAGATGTACCGAAGCCGTCACCGTTCTGTTTCTTGGCATCACGACCTTCGTTTTTACCCTGATACTGCAACGTCATGTCCAGGCCATCAACCGCGCCGAAGAAGTCAGTGTTGCGGTAAGTGGCGAGGCCGCTTGAGCGTTTGGTCATGAAGTTATCGGTCTGAGCGGAAGAGTCGCCGCCAAATTCCGGGAACATATCGGTCCACGCTTCCACGTCATACAGCGCACCGAGGTTACGACCGTAGTCGAAGGAGCCAATATTTTTTAGTTTCAGGCCGGCAAAGGCCAGACGGGTTTTCTGCGTGGAATCGCTCTCAGCTTTGTTACCGGAGAATTCAGCTTCCCAGCGACCAAAACCGGTCAACTGATCGTTAATTTGCGTTTCGCCTTTGAAGCCGAAACGAACATAAGTCTGGTCGCCATCTTTGGTATCGTCATCACTCAGGTAGTGCATTGCTTTTACTTTGCCGTACACGTCGAGTTTATTTCCGTCTTTATTATAAACTTCTGCTGCATGTACAGATGCGGAGGCCACAACGCTCATTACCACTAATGCCAGAGTGCTCTTTTTCATTTTCAATCCTGATGTTTTATAAAACGCGCTAATATTCGCTGAGCAATAAGACTCGACTTATTACCCCGTGAAAAACAGGAAGGGTTTTATCGTCTGCGGGTGAACGTTTTATGACAAAGTAAGAATATGTCTAAAAAAGTATGTTTTATTTTTTCAGTCATAAATCTGTAAAAATCTGCCGCTACGCTTCCTGATCCCGCGCAACAAAGTGGCGTGCTTTATGCGCCAGCAGTTGGCAACGGCGCTGAGTCCTGTTAAAACGTCTGATTGACATCATTTTCCCTTATTGTTGAATGGCAGAGAATCATGAGTGACAGCCAGACGCTGGTGGTAAAACTCGGTACCAGTGTTTTAACAGGCGGATCGCGCCGCCTTAATCGCGCCCACATTGTTGAACTTGTCCGCCAGTGCGCACAACTTCATGCCGCAGGTCACCGTATTGTGATTGTCACGTCTGGCGCCATTGCTGCCGGGCGCGAACATCTGGGCTATCCCGAACTCCCCGCGACCATCGCTTCTAAACAGCTGCTGGCGGCGGTAGGGCAAAGTCGACTGATTCAACTGTGGGAACAGCTGTTCTCTATCTACGGTATTCACGTGGGCCAGATGCTGCTGACCCGCGCGGACATGGAAGACAGGGAACGCTTCCTGAATGCGCGCGACACTCTGCGTGCGCTGCTGGATAACAACATCGTTCCGGTCATTAACGAGAACGATGCGGTGGCGACGGCTGAAATCAAAGTTGGCGACAACGATAATCTCTCCGCGCTGGCCGCGATTCTGGCTGGTGCGGATAAACTGCTGCTGCTCACCGATCAGCAAGGGCTGTTTACCGCCGACCCGCGCAATAACCCGCAGGCGCAGCTGATTAAAGATGTCTACGGCATTGACGACGCCCTGCGCGCGATTGCTGGAGACAGCGTTTCCGGGCTGGGAACCGGTGGTATGGGCACCAAACTGCAGGCTGCTGATGTGGCGTGTCGTGCGGGTATCGATACCATTATTGCTGCTGGCAGCCGTCCCGGTGTGATTGGTGATGTCATGGAAGGCATTTCCGTCGGCACGCGTTTCCATGCTGAAGCCTCTCCGCTAGAAAACCGTAAACGCTGGATTTTCGGCGCTCCGCCAGCGGGTGAAATCACCGTTGATGAAGGTGCGACGTCGGCGATTCTGGAAAGAGGAAGTTCATTACTTCCGAAAGGAATTAAAAGCGTGACAGGTAACTTCTCCCGTGGTGAAGTGATTCGTATCTGTAATCTTGAAGGTCGCGATATTGCCCACGGCGTCAGCCGCTACAACAGCGACGCGCTTAGACGCATTGCCGGGCATCACTCACAGCAAATCGACGCTATTCTGGGCTATGAATATGGCCCGGTTGCTGTGCATCGTGACGATATGATCATTCGCTAAGGAGCCAATCATGCTGGAACAAATGGGTGCTGCTGCCAAAGCCGCCTCTTACAAACTGGCGCTCCTTTCCAGTCGTGAAAAAAACCGCGTTCTGGAAAAAATCGCTGACTATCTGGAAGCGCAATCACAGCAAATCTTGCTCGCTAACGAACAGGATTTAGCTGACGCGCGTCAAAATGGTTTGAGCGAGGCGATGCTCGATCGCCTGGCGCTGAACCCTGCGCGCCTGAAAAGCATCGCCGACGATGTGCGTCAGGTCTGCAATCTTGCCGATCCGGTCGGACAGGTGATCGACGGCGGTCTGCTCGACAGCGGCCTGCGTATCGAACGTCGCCGGGTCCCGCTTGGTGTTATCGGCGTGATTTATGAAGCGCGCCCGAACGTGACCGTTGACGTTGCCTCTCTGTGCCTGAAAACCGGGAACGCAGCCATATTGCGCGGTGGTAAAGAGACGTGGCGTACCAACGCGGCGACGGTGAAAGTCATTCAGCAGGCGCTGGAAGAGTGCGGCCTGCCAGCGGGTGCGGTTCAGGCTATCGAAAGCCCGGATCGTGCGCTGGTCAACGAAATGCTGCGTATGGATAAATACATCGACATGCTGATCCCACGCGGTGGCGCGGGTCTGCACAAGCTGTGCCGCGAGCAATCGACCATTCCGGTGATCACCGGCGGGATTGGCGTGTGTCATATCGTTGTGGATGACAGCGCTGAAATCGCACCTGCGCTGAAGATTATCGTCAACGCCAAAACTCAGCGTCCAAGCACCTGTAACACCGTTGAAACGCTGCTGGTGCATCAGGGCATTGCCGAGACTTTCTTACCCGCTCTGAGCAAACAGATGGCCGAGAGCGGCGTGACGCTGCATGCGGATGACAAGGCTTTGGCACTCCTGAAAGATGGCCCTGCGAAAGTGGAAGCGGTAAAAGCGCAGCAGTATGACGATGAGTATCTGTCGCTGGATCTGAATGTGAAAGTGGTCGCTGATCTGGACGCTGCGATTGCCCACATTCGCGCCCACGGCACGCAGCATTCCGATGCGATCCTGACCCGCACTCTACGCAACGCCGATCGCTTCATCAATGAAGTGGATTCTTCCGCAGTGTATGTGAACGCTTCAACGCGCTTCACCGACGGCGGCCAGTTCGGACTGGGTGCAGAAGTCGCTGTCAGCACGCAAAAGTTACACGCCCGTGGCCCGATGGGGCTGGAAGCGCTGACCACCTACAAGTGGATCGGCTTCGGCGATGATACGATTCGTGCGTAAATAAACGAGGGTGATGCAAAAATAGGCATTTGATTCGCAAGGCCATTGACGCATCACCCTGTTAGTTTTAACATTTTGCCCCGTGGTTACGCTCGTAACCGGCCTTTCAGGGCCGATATAGCTCAGTTGGTAGAGCAGCGCATTCGTAATGCGAAGGTCGGAGGTTCGACTCCTCTTATCGGCACCATTTCAAACTCTTCCCAAGTCTATCAAAACCAACTCAAAGCCCTTAGAACCCGCTTCATCCAGCCCCTACCTCCCATTTCCAGAACGAAAATCTCTTTAACCCCACTGGATAATGCAATAATTCCTTCGAGGATAAAGCTGACAAGGGAACCACCATGATCATCACAGAAGTGTTGCATAACAAAAAAGACTTCCTTGAACTCCTTCTTCTGGGTGATGAGCAAGAGGATATGATTGATCGCTATCTCGACGCAGGGCGAATGTTCAAGCTGGATGATAATGGCGTGAAATGCATTGCGGTTGTTGTGGCGTTAAATAGCCACGAGTGTGAACTGAAAAATATCGCCACCGATCCTGCATCCCAAAGAAAGGGATATGGTAAGGCCATGATCGCATTCCTCAAAAAAACCTACCTAACGTCTTTTAACACTCTGTATGTCGGCACGGGTGATGTGCCTTTTACCCTTGATTTCTATAAGCGCTGTGGGTTTGTTGACTCCCATAAGGTGAAGGATTTCTTTATCGATAATTATGATCATCCTATCTTTGAGGGCGGCATACAGTTACGTGACATGGTTTATCTGAAACAAACCCGATGACCACTACAACCCAAAATCAAATTTCTGTAAAAAGGGAGCGACATAATCGCTCCCTTTCGCCATCACCCTTTCGGGAAAATCCAGACGTGATTTTCCGGTAATGCCAGGTGGCAATGCTGCGGGTCACGCACCTCAGTGCCATAAGCTCGGATCACGAAATCATCGCCGATTGTCCTGAACAGGTATTCCCAGCGATCGCCGAGATACATGCTGGTCAGTAGCGGCAGTTCGAACTGGTTTTCCCCTGGTCCTTCGACTAACGCCACGCGTTCGACGCGGATCACCGCCGTGCCTTCCTGACCGCTTTGCACGCCTTCTGCGGCTTTGCCCCACAGCGACCAGCCGCTGCCTTCGATGCGCGCTTTGCCGTCGCGGACTTCGGTGATTTTGCCGTGCAGACGGTTGTTGCTCCCCATAAATTCTGCGGTGAACAGCGTCTTCGGCGAACCATACATTTCCTGCGGCGTGCCCTGTTGCTCAATTTTGCCGTTATTGAGCAACAGGATGCGGTCAGAAATCGCCATCGCCTCATTCTGATCGTGCGTCACCATCAGCGCCGACAGCCCCAGTTTGATGATCAATTCACGCAGGAACACGCGGGCTTCTTCACGCAGCTTGGCGTCGAGGTTCGACAGCGGCTCATCCAGCAGGATAACCGGCGGGTTATACACCAGCGCACGACCAATCGCCACGCGCTGTTGCTGACCACCGGAAAGCTGATGCGGATGACGCTTGCCCAGATGCCCCAGCCCGAGCTGATCCAGCACATCCTGCACCCGCTGGGTGATCTCTTTGGCAGGCACTTTGCGCAGTTTCAGCGGATAGGCCACGTTTTCAAACACAGTTTTATGCGGCCACAGGGCGTAGGACTGAAACACCAGCCCGAGATTACGCTCTTCGGCAGGGACTTCGCTGCGCGGCGTTCCGTCGTACACTTTGTTGTTGCCGATGACGATTGCGCCCTGAGTCGGTTTTTCCAGCCCGGCGACGGCGCGCAGCAGCGTGGTTTTGCCACTGCCCGAGGGCCCCAGCAGTGACACCACTTCGCCGCGCTTCAGGTTCATCGACACGCCCTTCAACACCGGATTGTCGCCGTAGGTTAAATGCAGATTCTCGACCGTTAACTCAATCATGTAATTTGACTCCAAAACGAAGGGCAATCCCCAGGCCGACGACCACCAGCAGGATGTTGATAAAGGAGAGCGCGGCCACGATATCGATCGCGCCTGCAGCCCACAGGGAAACCAGCATCGACCCGATGGTCTCCGTGCCCGGCGAAAGCAGGTACACGCCGGTAGAATATTCACGCTCGAAAATCAGGAACATCAACAACCAGGAACCAATCAAACCGTAACGAGAAAGTGGGATCGTTACGTGGCGGGTGATCTGCCCGCGCGTGGCCCCGGTGCTGCGCGCTGCTTCTTCCAGTTCCGGTGCCACCTGTAACAGCGTGGAAGAGATCAGCCGCAGGCCGTACGCCATCCACACCACGGTGTAGGCCAGCCAGACGCTGAAGATGGTGCTGCGAAGCGATCGCAGCCAAACAATCAGGTTATCGCGCAGCCACTGCGACCACGGCATACCCGAAAGCCAGCCAGATTTCAGGGCGTTATCCAGCCACATTGGCAGGAACAGGAAAACCCACAGGAACGCCAGCCCGGCGAGCAGGCCCGGCACCGCGCGTGGCACCAGCACGCTGTAATCGAGGAAGCGGGTGGTGTTGTCCGGTTTACGGTGCATGGCGATGCCGATAAACAGATAGCAAACCACCGCCAGCGCGCCGCCGAACACACCAATCGCCATCGAGTTGACGATCGCGCGCAGCAGGTTTGGCTGCTGCCAGATGGTGCGGAAAGTGTTGAGCGACAGCTCATCCCAGACAGACACGCCCACGCCCCAGTTGGAGATAAATGCGCGCAGCACCACGCCCAGCAGCGGAACGCCAATCGTGACCGTCAGCCAGAAGGCGACGACGGCACCGGCGACCCAGCGCCACTTGCCCAGCGGCAACGCACGTGCCTGAGAGGCTTTGCCTTTCATGGTGACAAAACGGTTGGCGGTGCGCATCAGACGGCGCTGGAGCATCACCAGCGGAATGGTGATACAGATCAGCACCACGGCGACGGCGGCCATCAGATGGTAAGACGGCGTGCCGAGTTTATTGGTTAGCTGGTACAGGTAAGTCGCCAGCACCATGTTGCCTTCCGGATCGCCGAGCACCAGCATCAGGCCGAACACTTCCAGCCCGAGGAAAAACAGCAGCACGACGGCGTAAAGAATAGAAGGGCGCACCATCGGCAGGCTGACGGCGGTCATTACCTGCAACGGCGACGCACCGGCGATACGCGCGGCTTCTTCCACATCAGACCCGACGCTGCGCAGCGCCGAGGAGATATACAGATAGGCGTGTGGAACGTGCGTCAGCCCGGCAATCACCACGATGCTCGACATGTCGTAGATGTTCCACGGCACGAACCCGATAATCGACTGCGCCCACAGGGAGAAGAACCCCACCGGACCCGCGGCCACCACGTAGCCAAAGCCGAGTACCATCGGCGAAACAAAGATCGGCACGAGGATCAGCGGTTCGATCAGGCGACGGCCAGGCAGGTCGGTGCGCACCATCAGAAAGGCCAGTACGCCCCCGAGTGGAATGGCGATCGCCACCAGGCCGAAGGCGAGGATAAAGCCACTTTTCAGCGCCTTATAAAAATCAGGGTCGGTGAAAATAAAGCCAAATGACTCCAGACTCCACTCTTTCGAAGGGGAAAAGAACGGTGCGGATAAGAAGCTTTGTATCACGATGAACGACAAAGGAACGTAAATCACCAGCGCGGTGATCAACACCACCACGCCGCGGGGCAGGCTTTGCCATTTTCTTTGTAAGGCTTGCATAGGGTTTCCCTGGCTGTTGACCCTGAGGAACGGCATTGGTTGCCGGATGTGCTGCGCTTATCCGGCGTACTTTTTGTAGGCCCGGTAAGGCGTGAGCCGTCACCGGGCAATCAGACGCAGAGCGGCTGGCCTGAGGTTATTTGCCGGCAGCTTCGCGCCACTGTTTGATGTAATCGAGGCGTTTTTTCGGCTGCAGGTATTCCAGCAGGCTTTCATCCACCGGAATCGGCTTCAGCGCGTTGCCGAGCATTTTGGTCATGCCGTCGATGTCGTTTTTGCCTTCGATATCGTTACGGATGGAGGGGATGTCGGCCTGGTTCGCCAGAATGCTCTGGCCTTTTTCGGACAGCACGTAGTCCAGCCACAGCTTCGCGGCGTTGCTGTTTTGCGCCTGCTGGCTGATGAACGACACGCGAGACAACACCAGGGTGTAATCCTTCGGATAGGAGATGCCGAGCGATGGGTCCGTTTTGGCACGCGCTTCGGCGTAAGAACCGAGGATGTTAAAGCCAATCAAGTTTTCGCCGGAGGAGACGCGTTCCATCATCGTGCCGGTGGAAGATTGCACGGCTAAACCGCCTTTGGCGACGTCAGCCAGGGTTTTAAAATAGTTCGGATCGGCTTTGGAATCCTGCACCGAGAGCATAAAGCCGAGGCCCGATTTCTTGATATCGTAGGTGGTGACTTTGCTTTTGAATTTATCGGCCTGGCTGGCGATCAGTTTTGCTAACGCGGCATGAGAATCCGGCACTTCGTTCGCCGGGATCATGCGCTTGTTATAGATAAACACCACCGGCTCGTAAGTGGTGCCGTAGGCTTTATCGCTCCACACCGCCCATTTTGGCAGCTGGCCTTGTTCCGGGGATTTGTACTCCAGGGCATAGTCGGTGGCGAGCTTCAGACCGGTGTCCATTGAAGAGCTCCAGACCACATCGCCGCTACCGCCGCCAGCAGCCTGTTCGCTGATAAAACGGTTGTACAGTTCGGTACTGTTCATGTCGTTGTATTCAACTTTGATGCCCGGATACGCCGCTTCAAAGCCCTGAATCAGCGGCCCGGCAGCTTTGGTGTCAGTGGTGGAATAGATAACCACTTTGCCTTCTTTGGTCGCGGCGTCGACGACCTTTTGGTAGTCCGCCGGATAGCCTTGCGGCAGAGCAGACATTGCAGAAACGGAGAAAAGCACAGTAGCGGTAAGCAGAGAAATACGGAGTGTTGTGTTCGACATTGTAATTAACCTTTCAGTTACATTTTAGTAGTCAAAACTCAACATAGCCGATGGTGATTTTCAGACAATAGGGGGCAACAGGCTCTGTTTCCGAAGTGTGATTGCTGGCCTTTTTTTAGCAATTAACACCATAGAAACCACGGGTGATTGGTTTTTTGCCGGGTGGCGGCTGCGCCTTACCCGGCCTACAAAAGCGTGAAGACCCTGTAGGCCCGGTAAGCTTAGCGCCACCGGGCGGGTGTTTTACACAGTGCAGCGGATGCCTTAAGGGGAATGGCGGATGTTCTGGTTCAGTGGAGAGGGGGAGTTATCTTCTCTATCCTTGGGGAGCGTGTGTTTGTCGGCTTTGTGCCACTAGCAGACGTTGCTTAGGTTTTGAACTGCTAGTTATTAGGCCGTAGGTCAATCCGGCTCTGGTCGGGTCATGATAAATAGCCAGCATAGTATTGAAGTTGATGATGTGTTGAAGTTATCTTAGTTAATTGAAGTCTTTGCTTGTATTGGTTTGACTGACGCAGTTCATAGGTGTATGGGCACAAAAGGCTCCAAAGGCTCCAAAGTAAGCCGAGTTATTGTGAATTATTGAGCCGATTATTACAGCTAACATCATAAAATGTGTCAACTAAATCAAGCATAGATTTGTAGAAGGTTATTAATTATGTTTAACAGAACATATGCCTCGATTCAAAAGGATTTCACATGCTCTATAAATATATCGGCAATGACGATGCGGAAAATGTTTTAAAAAATCTAAAACGCTTTGTGGAAGACGGTACTATTTCTTCCACTGAACCAGGGAAATTTAATGATCCCTCCGAATTTAAAGTTTCCATCAAGGTTTACGGAACCCAAAAGCAGCTTGAAAATTCCTATAATAAACTTGGAAATGTCAAGTTCTCATATGATCAGTGGTTGTTAACGGTTCCTGCTGTAACAAGAGAAATGGGGGAGAATCTTAGAAATTCCGCAATGGAACAATTTGGTGTTATCTGTCTTTCTCCCGTTTCGGACAGTATCCTAATGTGGTCGCATTATTCTGCATCCCATAAAGGGTTTTGTATAGGCTTTGATGATGAGTTCATTAAAACCGTTCAAGACTTCCATGATTTTGATTATATAAGGTATATGGGGAGTGCTCCTGTATTCAACTACGCTCTTGAGGATATACATGCTCTTTTTCAAAAAGTATTTTTTTATAAGGACAGTTGTTGGCATTACGAAAATGAAAGAAGGATCATTACAAAATCACATGGCGTAAAAGAATTTGACAAAAAATTCATTAAGGAGATCTGTCTAGGGCATAATGTAGATCCACTGGTTGAAAATGCTGCCCAAGAAATGTCTAAGAAATACCCAGCTATTAATTTTTATAAAATGTCAACGGAAAAAGATTGCTATCAACTCATAAAAAAACCTTTAGTTGGATAGGTGTTATTATTCTGAGGTTGTGTAAATACAACCTTAGAATTGTTAATCAATGTATGAGTGAATAAAATTAAAGATGATCCTATCTGATTATCTATAAGCAGGCGTTCAGAGCTTAACGCTGACAAAAATCAACCTAGAATAGCTACTCTACTTTTGATGTGGTAAAAGGACCGCTCTTCGCTCACGGCGGACCTTCTACTTAATGCCAAAAGCGGGCGCATTGATTAATTAATATTCAGCATGTTAAAATTATGTCACACGCAAAATGATAAATTTAAATATTTGGAAAGTTTTTAACTTAAAAATGGCTTTGTAATTCAATAAACTATGCCTATAATCTAGTATGAAAACCATATATCATTGGAAGGTTAAGGCTTTGAACATTTATATTGATGAGTCAGTACACGAGGAGTTTGGGTTTATGATCTTGGCTTATGTAGTTTGTAATCAAGATCCTCAGTCTGATATATGCAAAATTCTTTCAGAGCATTCAGTTGATGAACATCACTCATGCGCAAGAATGGATAAATCTGAGTCTTTAAGAAATTTGAGGGGTAATCTTATTTCCTACTTGAACTCAAATAGTCGATGGGGCGTATTTATTATGCCAAGTGAATATCGCCATCGTTCTTATGCGGATGTGTCTTTTTTATTAAGCTTATTGATTAAGAACTTTCCAGATGGGAAAGGAAATATCTTTTTCGATGAAGGTATCATAAACTCTACAGAAGTTCTCAGTCTATGTTCTGATGAAGTAAAAGTTATAACATGCTCATCTCATGAAGTTTGTGGGATACAACTTGCTGATCTAGTAGCATCTTTTGGTGGTGTTAGGTATAGAGAAACAATAACTGGAAAAGCAAAAATCTTAACTTACGGCTACGACTACGGCTATGAGTCACCAATAGAAGCCCCTCTTGGATTTGAGCTTTTTGCAACTCTTCGACAATCTATGCTCAGGGAAAATGAACCTCTTGGGGATGAGATGCCTGAATTTGCCACATTTAAAACTATTAACAAAGGGTTGGTATTGTCGAAAAACTTAACAACTGAATTTAGTCAGTTGGCACTAAAAACCTTTGGGGAAGTGTACTTAGGTTGCATCCATTAAATATAATATCACTATTTATCAATTAATAGTAAAATTAAACGAGGTGTTCCTAGGAATATAGGAGACGTTTGATACAACTGACTTCCGCTTCTCGCTCATAGCTGCCGTTTAGTTACCGAGCATTACCGATTGTGTATTAGCAGTGGAGCAACACACCCGAATTGGACAGAATAACGGTTATGTCCAGGTGGCTCAGGGAATCACCTATGTGGCGTGATTTGGGCTGGAACCGGTTCGGATTGGTAGCAATATAGCCGACTTTGGTTCCAGAACGCTGAAAACTGGTTTAATAGACAGAATTACATGAACGTCCAGTCAGTCGTGGCTTAAACAGGAACCAGCAGGCCGTTCTCGTATTTATAACCAATTATCTCCTGAGAGACTGCTTCAGTAATATGGTCTGTAGGTTTTACCTGCCCACGGTGCCACTCCATAATATATTCATGGTAGTCATCTGAGTCTTGCTGATTTAGCTCAAAATATTCAGGCCCCTGAATTCTACTAATCGCATCAGCATATTCTGCTTGGGTGATATTTTCGGAGCGCCACATTTTTAGTAAAATATTATGGCAAATGCTCCATGACGGTCTTTTATCATGATCGCTCAACATAGTTATGACCCGTCTGTATTTCCCTGACAGAACTTTATCGACTACCTCCTCTTTGAAATTGAATTTTATGCTTTTAACCTGTATGGATGCTGCGTTATTTTGTTCATGAATTAATACTGGCTCCATAACATCTACATTGGGGTTTTTACGAATGAATATAATATCGGCATTACTATGCGGCGAAAAATGACCAATCAGCTGTCTTTTTGTAGATAACAGTCCTGTTCCGACAGCCTTGCAATCCAGGAAAGGTTTTTTTGACCACCCTTCTGACCTTTCTGTGCACCACTGAAATGCTCGCAGGCCAGCCTTTTCATTACTGTTAAATTGCTCTACAAGGTAAGCCTCGAACACAAGCCCAGCAAAAGAGCTTGGTGTTTGATATGAACTGAATACATACCCCCTTTCTGTTAATGTTATTTGCCCGGTCTCTAAACCATCTGCAATTACTCTCTGTTTGTATTTGTCTTTAAGTATTTTTTTTCTAACTTCGGGAGATATACCAGGAGAGTTAATATCAAGTAGGCTGGCAGGGACGGAAGTTACCAACTCAATCATTTCTGGTCTATTTAATTCTTCATCTGTTATTGCAATTCTTTCCGTCATTTATATTCCTTGTATGGGATTAATATTCCCATAAACCAATTAATAAATTATTATAAGGTGATATGACTGCACTAGGATTCTATCAAGTTAGATCCCTCCAAACCAGTCGTGCTGGACAGAAACACTTGAACGTCCAAAGTGGCGAGAGGATTACGTAACGGCGGCGATTTGCCAGCAGTTCTGCGACCGCACCGGCGCATCGAGGGCGGGTTATGCCAGCAGTTTTTCGACTGGCCGCGCAGTTGCAGCAGACGAAACGCCAGCAATTCACATAACATTTTGGCACATGCAACATTTTGTGGCGTGTTAGTCTGAACAGAATTTCCTGAACGTCCATTCTGGCTGCTCTGGCATGAGTTAATGAAGGTCCGCACTGTGCCAGGAGCGGACCTTAAGCTTCAGTAATTTGATTAGCACAATCCCTATGACAAACATACAGCTGCAGTGTTGCTTTTGTAAGGAGCGTAATTTCAATAGGACACCCAAACGTTAGTCGGGAAAAGCTGACTGAAAAAACCTTGTGTGGACAAGTAGTGTCCATTTAATGCCATTTTCGATTAAAATATGCCATTTTGAGGGTATTGTTAATCGTGCATAATGTTCTGATTTATCATACAAAGAGCCTTATCATGTGAAGCCATTCAGATGTACATCAAACCATGATTACAAGAGAAATTATGACACCGCCAACCAAAATTGATACTTCAAGTCTACTTACCATACTGGGCGTTATTGCTGCCGTATGGGCCCTTATTACGCCAAACGCTCGACTACGTTTAAGGTTCTGCCTGGCGTGGAGGGATTGGGCAATTGTTGGGTTTGCATTCTTACTAAGTAATTATTTAGTGTTTGCACCAGCTTTAAAAGCACTAGACTTATATTTTAGTTTTGGCCCCTGGAAATGGGGATTAGATAGTTCAAGTGCCGTATACCTGATATAACTCGCAGTTGCTATTTACATTTTATTTCGCTTAAAAAAACCTAAACTCTCAGTTGGAAGAACAGGAATCTTTCTAGAGTTAGTGGAAAATTTGCACCTTACTAAACGATACGATGATCTGGCACAATTGTTGGCACCTCAACTAGAAAAATTGATATCAATAATTGATAGTCCGGTGAAGAATCGACTTTTTGATAAGATAGCTAACAATCTCCGCATCTCTAATCGCGAGACAGCTGCCGAATATGCACATGAAGCATTGTTAAATATTGTCTCATCACCTGAACTTACCAATCATTTTGCACTTGCGCACCCATCCCTCTGCCTTGAGTTAATCAAGATCGAGCCAATAGTTCGTTCTGACTTTACTTCTAATTTTATCAGTTCATTACTCGGTTCACCTAACAGTCGTCTATATGTTGAGCTTAAAAATAATCTTAACGTTAGTCGAGGACATCGTTTGTTGATTCCGAAAAACAACCGTATATTACATTTTTTCTTTTCCAATGCCAAGTTTGCGGCTGATTTAGCAATATACCGTGACATCGGTGACTATCTCTACTGGAGGTTAGATGAAGATGAAAAAATCATTGCTACACTAAATAAATCTTTAGGTTCCTATTCCGATGTTTCGAAGTATAAATGTCCTATTTACTCTGGGGTCACGCTGTTTGAAATCATGGTTCATGAAGGTATTCATCAGGGTCTTCAGGATCATTTATGGCTGCATTACTATACATATTTTGCAAAGAAAATTATAAAGAATATGAATAGGCAGTCGAATGAATATAGTGGTGAATGGGAAACACCTTTTCACTTCCTTCTCTGTCATTTATTTAGCGTCGCCACAAATTGGGCAGAACAATGCGAATGGATAGATGAAGAGGACATCCTTCAAGAAAATAAAGAAACAGAAAATTTCGATATTCATTATATTTCAAAAGAAGCTACTAAATTACTTGGTGCTATGCTGGAGTTGGTTCTGCCTAATGCAAAACTCACTTTGAAATCTAGGAAAGATATTCTTGCTATAATTGTATCTTGTTACATTAGATTGAAAAGGAATAAAAAATTAAAAGACGTCGCTGACTCATTATTAATTTTCACAACTAGAGGCGTAGGTAATTCGGCACCGCCGCATTATCGTAAAGAACTGCTAGAAATATTCAATACACTTGATGATTATCGATTAAGAAGTGATGCTCCGGAATTCCGAGCAGCTATAGAGTCTTCGATTCAAGCAAGGCCGAATTAGGTAAATCAACCACCTGCATAGCGGGTGGTTTAGACATAGACCTCTAAGTACGCCTGGCAGAGGTACCAGTAAGCTTGATAATTGGAGTTGTTCTCAACAGTTGTTATGAGAAATTTGGAACTTCTTCTTTTCGCTCAAAACAGCCATTCCCCCATACCAAATTCTCCCGGCCCTCAGGCCGGGAGCTATCCAGTCAACTTCCCCCGCGAATCAATCCATCCTCCGGTTTACGGCGGATCGCCGGGATATTGCCGGTATCGTTCAGGGGATAGGGGAAGGTTTTGAGCCAGGTGGCGACTTTGCGCTGGTTAATATCAATGATGCTCAGCCCTTCCAGGCAGCCCCACAGTTCGTGGGTGTTTTGCGGGGTGATGACGATGCAGTCCGGCATGACGCGGATTTTGACCGGCATTCCGTCGAAAAACCCGGCTCTCTTCAGCCACTCGCCCTGAAGGGGAATATAGCTCTGGCGGATCCGCGAATGCAGCTCGCAGCAGGCGGCGCTGGTTTCCGGGGTGTCTGCTCTGGGGTGGATCGCGGCGGCATCGGGCGCTTTTCCGTGCAGACGGCGGGCGCTGGTTTTGCGAGTCACCTCGGGAAAACGATCATTCGCCGCTGATCCCGGAAGATCTGTTTGGGCCACGATAGGATCTGGCATACACTTCTGCTCAGCCATAAATAACTCCTTAGTCAGTTGTTTGTGGTTAGCGGCGTGAAGGTGTTCCAGCACCTTTGCGCTGCGCTTTCTTAAATACCCTTTCTTTTTATTCCCTGGTTCGAACCTTGTTTATTGCGCGCGTGCCTATTCTACCTTGCTGGATATAAATACAGGCGATGTGATTACGGGCAAAGTTATTAAATGCGGTGGCGCTTCAGCGAAAAGTGCAGGGGAATGTAACGATTGCAGGAATGGCTGAACGGTGCCCGCGAATTGCCGGGTAGCGGCTGCGCCTTACCCGGCCTACAAAAGCGTGATGACCCTGTAGGCCCGTGCAAGCGAAGCGCCGCCGGGCGGTTGTTTTAAACCGCCCATCCCAAAACCTCCCGGCCTACAAAAGCGTGATGACCCTGTAGGCCCGTGCAAGCGAAGCGCCGCCGGGCGGGTGTTTTAAACCGCCCATTCCAAAACCTCCCAGCCTACAAAAGCGTGATGACCCTGTAGGCCCGTGCAAGCGAAGCGCCGCCGGGCGGGTGTTTTAAACCGCCCATCCCAAAACCTCCCGGCCGACAAAAGCGTGATGACCCTGTAGGCCCGGTAAGCGCAGCGCCACCGGGCGGTTGTTACGGGACTTTTCGGTACAACCTTCGCGGATGCCCGATGCTGCCATACTGCAGTTCCGCGCTTATCAACTTTGCTTCCACGCAGTATTCCAGATAACGACGGCAGGTTGTTTTGCTGATGCCGGTTTTTTCCACCACCTGTTCCACGGACCAGTTGGTGTCGGGATCGTCGCTGAAAACCTGTTTCACCCGCTCAAGGGTATTGGGTTCGATGCCTTTGGTCGACGGCACGGCGGAGGTGTCGGCGGCAGGGAGATTAAACAGCTTGTCCAGCGCGTGCTGATCGACCACTTTTTGCTGACGCAGGGTGTGGACCAGCAGCATAAAACGTTCCAGCGACGCCCGCAGGCGCTGGAAAAAGACCGGTTTGATGAGGTAGTCAAACGCGCCGCTGCGCATGGCGTGGCTGCAGGTCTGCATATCGCTGGCGGCAGTGATAAAGATCACCGAACATTCGAAGCTTTTCAGTAACGGGCTGTCAATCAGATCCACGCCCTGACCGTCCGGGAGATAATTATCGAGCAGGATCAACCGCGGCTGGTGGCGTTGCAACAGGGCGCGAGCCTGCTCAAGCGTGCTCGCGATCCCGACGACGCGCAGGTGGAAATTCTGTTCGATATACTCGCGATGCAGTTCGGCAAGATGCGGCTCATCTTCCACAATCACCACATCAAGCGGCTGGCTGTGCGTCATGGACTCCTCCTGTTTCAAAAGGAATGAACACCGAAAACAGCGTGCCCTGCGGCGTGTTATCCGTCACTTCAATGCTGCCACCGGCCCCTTGCACATAGCCAGCCACCAGATAGAGGCCAATTCCGTGCTCGGCCCCCGCCAGTTCATCGTTTGTCTGCGGTTTGCTGGTCACGCCCTGTTCAAAAAGATGGGGTTTCAGCGCATCGTCCACGCCGCTGCCCTGATCGGCGACTTCAATCAGCAGATCTCGATTGCGGTCGGAAATATAGAGTTCAACCGGTGCGCGGGGCAGGGGCGTTTTCAGCGTGGCGTCCACGGCGTTATCCAGCAGATTACCTAGCACCGACATCAGCGCTGTTTCGGTGATCCCCGGAGGAATGCGCATCAGCTGGCAGACGGGATCAAACTGCAGCTCGATCCCTTTTTCCCGCGCGCTGACATATTTCCCCAGCAGCAGCCCGCACAGCGCCGGCGAGGTAAAGCGCGAGGAGACAAAATCCAGCACCTTCTGCGCGCCCTCCGACTGGGCCTGAATGTAGTGAATCGCATCGTCATAGCGCTGCATTTGCAGCAGGCCGACCAGCGTGGCGGTCCAGTTCAGCTGTTCGTGGCGCATGATGCGCAGGTTGTCGGCGTAGCGCCGGACCTGGCTTAACTGGCTACTCAGGGTGTTGATGTCATTTTTATCGCGGAAGCTAAACACCCAGCCGTTGGCTTCGCCTGGGTCCAGCGTAATCGCCACGCGGTTAACGATCATCTGCTTCTGATTGAGTACCGTAATCTGGTCATGTTGTGCCACACCGCTGTCGGCGAAAAAGGCCGGAGGAAGATGCACTACCTGGTCCAGCGGTTTGCCAATCAGCTTCTCTTCCGTCTGCGTCAAATCGAGCAGCTCCCGCGCGGCCCGGTTAATCAGAATCAGCTGTCGCTCGCCGTTCACAGCAAAAACGCCTTCATACATCGCTTCCAGCAGCGCTTTTTGTTGCCGTACCAGCAGGGCAATGTCTTTTGGCTCCAGCCAGAACATCTGTTTTTTAACGTTGCGGGTGAAAATCCACGAAAAGAGAAACAAAAGCAACAGCAGGGCAACGCCATACAATGCCGCCTGCCACAGCAGACGCGCGTTGATATTGGCGATGTAAGAAGTGAGATAGCCGACGGAAACAATGCCAATCACCTGATGACGCGCATCGAAAATGGGCGCTTTGCTGCGCAGCGATACGCCAATGCCGCCCTGGCGCATCGAGATAATGGTTTTGCCGCGCAGCACCTCGGCGTTATCACCGCCAATCATCGGCAGGTTCAGGCGCTCCGGCGATTCGGAGTGATACAGATGCTGCTCGTTTACATCGCCGATCACGAAATAGCTGGCATCGCTTTGATCGCGTAGCGGCTGGATTATGCGAGCAATGCCGTCGATATCCCGGGCTTCGACTTTCTCTGCCAGCCCCGGCATCAGGGCAATTTCACTGGCCTGCACCCGTGCACGCTGGCCTAAATCATGATGCAACTGTTTGTCGATGACGTGATACAAAATCCCGCCCAAAATCGCCAGCAGCAGGCAGGAAAAGAGCACCAGCGACAGAAAAAGCTTCACCTGAAAAGGGAATCTGGGTTTCATGTGGCCTGCAACGAAGGAGGCTGATGGACATGATCGCAGCCTAGCATGCGGGCAGAAGTGCCGGAATCAGGATGTTGCAGAGTTGTGAACCTGGCTAAGACTTCCGATGGGGAAAGGCGCGCGAAGCGGGGCAGGAGCTTCGCGCAGCGCGATGATTAGGCTTTAAAACCGGTGTCGCCGATTTGCGCCTCCGCTGACCAGCGCAGCAGTTCGGCGGTGGCCGGTTCCCCCTCTGCCGGGGACCAGCGGGCAAAATCGTCCTCCGCTACCGGCTGATAGCCGCCGTGTTTGACTTCAAAAATCACGCCGCCGTGATCTAACGACAGCACCGAGTGCCAGGTGCCCGCCGCCATTTCAACGACCTTGCACTCTTCGCCCAGCACCACGCGATGCGTGACATTGCCCTCGTCATCAAAGTTGAGTACCAGGAAACGGCCACTCAGCGCAAACAGCAGTTCAAAGGTGTGCGGATGGCGGTGAGGTCGGACATAGGTGCCCGGTTCCATCGCAATGGCCAGGCGTTGTACCAGGTCGCTTAATTCAGGGTGAAGATTACGATGAGCGCGTAAACGTGGGGCACTGGCTGCCGCGTCGCTCTGCTGACGCATGTCACTGAGAGTGATAGTTTTCATTTGAGTTGCCTGACATTTTGCTGACGAGCACGACGCTCCGGAATTCAAGAGTAACAGCCGCCCTGCATGCCGAAAAGCGGGCGGCTGTAACAAATGTATCAGGCGGCTAACACGCAGGCCTGGCCGTTGATCGTTACCTTGACTGCCGCACCTTTCTGCCAGTGCTGCTGGCTCAAGGTTTTGACCTGCAACGCCATTGGCCAGTCCGGGGACGTTAAGGTCAGCGTCGAAAGATGGCCGGTGAAATCCACTTCGCTGACTATCGCTGTTGGCTGCGGATGGTCAGCCATAATCCTCAGTTGTTCCGGGCGCAGCATAATGCGTCTGTTGCCCGTGAGGTGCGGATTGCCGACGGAGACATCGCCCAGGCAACACCGCGCCATGCCATCCTGCACTTGCGCCGCGAAAATCAATGCGTCACCGAGAAACAGCGCGGTCTCTTCATCTACAGGCCGGGAGTAAACCTCCACTGGCGTGCCGACCTGGGTAAAACGCCCGTTACGGATGACCGCAATCTGGCTGGCAAACGACAGCGCTTCCTGCTGATCGTGCGTCACCAGAATCGTGGCGACACCGGCCTGTTCCAGTAAATCCGCCGTGGCTTTGCGCGTGGCGGCACGCAGGCCGGTATCCAGCGCCGAGAAGGGTTCATCCAGCAGCATCAACGCCGGTTTTTGCGCCAGCGCGCGGGCCAGTGCCACACGCTGCTGCTGACCGCCGGAAATTTCATGCGACCAGTGTGAGGCAAGACGATTATCGAGAGACACCAGTTCCATCAATTCCGCCACGCGCAGGCGATTTTCTTCTTTCGAGCCTTTCAGACCGTAAGCGATGTTGTCGCCGACTTTCATGTGCGGAAACAGCGCACCTTCTTGCGGCACAAAACCAATGCCTCGCTCATGGGCGGGGACAAAGGTGTGCTGGTCGAATAGCACCTGATTGCTCAGTGTGATCTGCCCGGCATCCGGGGTTTCAAATCCGGCAAGAATGCGCAGCAGGGTGGTTTTACCGGAGCCGGACGGCCCGACAATCGCCGTTCTGCTTCCGGCTTCGACTTTCAGGTTCAGGTCGTCCAGCACGGTGGTCTGGCCGAATTTCTTCGAAATGTTCGATAACTCAATCATCTTACAACCCTGCGAGTTTTTGTGACTGCACGTAGAGAATGCCGGTGAGCGGCAGTGAGATAAGGATCATCAGCAGGGCATAAGGCGCTGCGGCGACATAATCAATTTCACTGGTCAACGCCCAGAACCCGGTCGACAGCGTGCGGGTGCCGAGCGGTGAAAGCAGCAGCGTGGCGGTTAACTCATTACAGATGCCAAGGAAAACCAACGCGCCTCCTGCGGCGGCACCGGGTGCGGCAAGGCGCAGCGTAACGCTCCACAACGCGGTGGCGGGCGTTTTACCTAAGCTTCTGGCCACGTTTTCAAGCTCTACGGGTGCCTGAGCGATGCCCGCGCGCAGGTTGATCAGTGCGCGTGGAGCGAACATCAACAGGTACGCCAGGAACAGCGTGATTTCGGTCTGGTAGATGGGGCGCGCGTAGTGAATGGTCACGGTGACCAGCGCCAGCGCCACCACAATGCCGGGCAGCGAGCTGGTGAAATAATTACAGCCCTCCAGCATGCGGAACAGCGGGCGAGGATGACGCACCGAGAGCCACGCAATCGGCACACCGGCAAGCAGCGTGAGTATTGCACCGCTGGCGGCGAGCACCAGGGTTTGCTGGAGCGATAGCCACAGATTGGCCTGGTTCCAGTTCTCAATACCGCCCAGCCACAGCCAGCGACAGAGCACCGCGAGGGGCACCACAAAGGCCAGCAGGATCACCGCGAAGGCGAAAACTTGCCCGAGACACTGAGAGGCGTAATGAAGTTGCCCGCGTTTTTGTTCGCGGGGCGCTCCGGCCCCGACTCGCGCGTAGCGTGCTTTACCGCGCGTCGCACCTTCCAGCGTCAAAATAGCCAGACAGCACAGCGCCAGCACGCCCGCCAGCATATTGGCCGCCGGACCGCTGAACGTCGACTGGAACTGATCGTAAATGGCGGTAGTGAAGGTGTCGAAGCGAATCATGGCATACAGGCCGTACTCCGCCAGAAGGTGCAGTGCGACCAGCAATGCACCGCCCCATACTGGCAGGCGCAGCTGCGGCAGGACAATACGGAAAAAGACGCGCAGCGGCGGCGTGCCTAACGAGGCCGCCACATCTTCGAGCGTCGGGTCCAGACGGCGCAGCACGGCGGCGACGGGCAGATAAATAAAAGGGTAATAGGCAAGCACAGACAGGAAAACGCCCGCGCTCAAACCGTGAATCGAGGGCACGGCGCTCACCCAGGCATAGCTTTGCACGAACGCCGGAATGGCGAGTGGGGCAACCGCCAGCATCGACCAAATCCTGCGGCCCGCGAGGGTGGTTCGTTCTGTCAGCCAGGCGAGCAGCACCCCCACAAACACGCACAGTGGCACGGTCACCAGGACTAATAACAGCGTGTTGCTGAGCAACTCAGCAACACGCGGGCGAAAGATGAGTGCTTTAACGGTATCCCAGCCGGTATCAAAACCGATGTACACAATAAAGGCCGGCGGGATCAGCGACAGCAGCGAAAACACCACCGCCATTATCACCATCACGGGCGCGGGGCGGTGCTGTGACACCGGACGCGCCGCGATGGATTTATCAGTAACATTCACTACGGACATTCAGCACTCACCACGTTTGTTACGATTAAAGCAGGCCAGCCTGAGTCATCAGGTCGATAACTTTTTTGCTGTTAAGCGATGACGCTTCAACTTTTGGCGCATCCAGAGCTTTAAGTGGTACCAGTTTCGGGTTGGATGCCGCGTTCACACCCACCGCATAATCAAACGCGTCGTTGGTGCGCAGAGATTCCTGGCCCGCTTTGCCAGTGACCCACTTCATAAAGGCCTGAGCCTGCTGCGGGTGCTTACTGGAAGCCAGCACACCGCCGCCGGAGATGCTGACGAATGCGCCTGGGTCCTGATGTTTAAAGTAGTGGAGCTGGGTATTTTTGCTGTTTTCGCCGGTCTTCGCCTGGTCGACAAAGCGGTAATAGTGATAGATCACGCCACCATCAATCTGACCGGCGTTCACGGCTTTCATCACCGTGCTGTTGCCTTTGTAAGCCACAAAGTTGGTTTTCATCGCTTTCAGCCACTCAAGCGTCGCTTTTTCACCTTTCAGGGCCAAGACGGCACTGACGATAGCCTGGAAATCCGCCCCTGATGGAGACGCCGCCCAACGGCCTTTCCACTCAGGTTTTGCGAGATCCATCAGCGAGTGCGGCAGCTGTGCTTCGGTCAGTTTCGCCGGGTTGTAAACGAACACGGTGCTGCGGGCTGCAATGCCTGTCCAGCGGCCATGCTCTGGACGGTAAGCAGGGGCCACCTGAGCCAGCGTCGCGGCATCCAGCGGTGCAAATAATTTGGCGTTATCAACCAGCACCATCGCCGGAGAGTTTTCGGTCAGGAACACGTCGGCAGGGGACGCGCTGCCTTCCTGCACCAGCTGGTTACCCAACTCGCTGTCGCCGCCGTTACGCAGCGTCACTTTGATGCCGGTTTCTTTGGTGAAGCCATCCACCCATGCCTGAACCAGGTTCTCATGCTGCGCGTTATACACCACGATGCCTTCGTTGTTGTCGGCTGCCATTGCCTGCGGCGCAAGCAGCATCGAGGAAGTCATCATCGCGAGGGAGCATAAAGACGATACGCCAAATTTCATAAGTTAATCCTTCATAAAAGTGAGTCATTAGCACCAGAAAGCATAACGAGGCGGATTACAGCACAATTATTAAAGGATGATAATGAAAGTTATTATCACTTGTGTAGAAGGCAGCGAAATCGGGGTGATCGCACTTTTTCTGGCATAAAACACCAGTTTGATAAGTGCGACCAAAGGAAAGATTAAAAAAGACTTAAGATGAGTGAATTATTTTGTTCTGAGCATTTAAACGCCATCAGCCCAGAAAAAATCCAGCTTCGCGGCTATTCCCACATCATTTTGCTGAGTGCTGCTGTCCACATACCAGGCTCCCAGCGCGAGCGTTACCCTTTTCGAGACCGGCGCAGACCAGCCCAGCTCTGCGCCTTTTAACGTATCTGCGTGAGGATACCTGCTATTGATGGCCTGCGATTCTCGGTTGACTCTTGCCCACACTAGCCGGGTGCTAAAACGCTGTTCATTTTCCAGTACCAGCTCAACCTTTGCGGAAAAACGCGTCCCGTCGCCGCCCATCGCCTCTCCCAGAGAAGCGCCTTGCTGGTAATAGCCCTCGTGGTAACAATAGTGATAATAAATATTGCCGGTTTTTTTCATTCCTGAACGCGTATCCGCAGCTTCGAGATACCCGTTTACCTGCCGGTTGCCCCAAAGATAATTCCCCTGCAGACCGGCTAAGAACGTATTATGTGAGGGTAAAACACCGGCCTGATCGTCTCCGATGACCTGCCCATACACTGAGAGCGGAAGCCCGGTGAGAGTGAATAGCTTCCAGTTAATATCCGCCCCCGCCATTTGATTGCCGGGGTCGCGAGCCTGACTTCCCGTATTATCTCGCCCCAGGAAAGCATCGCGAAACGAGGCCATATCATTTGGACGACCTTTGCCTCCCCACATCATGATTCTGGAAAATCCAGTTTCCAGAGAATCTACGGGAGTAAAGGTGAGTCGCCCGCCGATCAGCTTCGGTTCTTCAGGACTGTGATACTGACGTAACTGCCCTGCGGAAAGCTGATATTGCCAGCGTCCGGCCCAGGAGAGCCACGGGGATTCAAACGGAGACTGTTCAGCGCGCTGCATTATAAACCCAACGACCGGACGCGCTGCATCAGAGCGAATAAGGCTTCCGTCATTGCCCGGCCCCCACCATTGCGGTATTTCCCCGAAGGCGATCCACTGATTGAAAACGTTCATCCCGGCAAAGGCCCCGTTCAGATTTCCACGTGTCATATCATCGATATACCGATCGTGCTCGCGTTGTCCCTGTAAATTGATATCCCAGGATTCTCCGCTGAACTCTAGCGCCGCTCGGACACCGTTGGCACTGGTTTCTGAAGCGTTAAAACCTGTCGGTAATGTCGGCTTTGCTGATTGCGTCCAGGTGTTAAGTCTGAGAGGCGCTTTAATGTCACCCAGACGAGAAAATACCCTGATGATCACCCGTTGGGCTGCTGGATTATCCTGGCTTTTAGCGGTGTGAAGCGCATGCTCAATTTCTTCCTGGCTAAGCGGCCAGGTGGACAGATTGATATTGATAATATTACGGTTATTAAGCCATGTCAGATCGCTTCGAAGTATATTATCGGCAGAGACAAGCCCAGCAGCTTGAATATACATCGGAGCACATATCAGGCTTATTCCAATGAAGGACCAGAGTAATGGTGGCGACAATTTCATACACATCCTTTGTGGTTTATGCCCGCTTCAACTCTCTTTCTGCTTCGAGAAAGTCAGGGGTGTTGTGATTCAGCGCCTTCATGACTTTTAGTAAAGTGAATAACTCGTAATCTGAATGAACGTCAAACTTACCCATGATCATTCTTTTATGCGTAAAAACAGTTTTCACACTAATGTGCATAATTCCGGCAATTTGCTCTGCTCTGTCACCCCGGTAATAATGCGTTGCGACATTTATCTGCTGTGGCGAAAGCGTTTTATGTTTGCAGTCATGACACTTCCAGTGATGAGGCAAGATTGACTGCGTGCGACTGCTTTCCCAGCCGTGGAATATTTTCTTTTTAATTCTGCTTACAGGTTCAGTGCGATTGATAAAAATAATATTTTTAAAACACAGTGGAAGATCATCAAACTGCGGTTTGTGGTTGCCTTCGTAAACCCCGAGGATCAGGCTGTTTTTCTTACGTGCATGTAAGAAAGGGTGGCAGATACTGATTTCTCCGGGCGAAAGCCCGAGGACAATCACATCCGCCATCGCGATGCTGTGTGGTGCCATTTCGCTGGTGACTGAAATACATTCATCAAATTGTTCCAGAAATACCTTACCAAGCAACGCATTCATGCCGTGTCGGTAAAAACTGTCGCATTCATCAATAATTATTTTTATCATCATAAACCAGATTGAGGGTACAGCAATAACACCCCCATTATAATAAACACAACGCACCTGAAGTGCATGCGCGACCACGATGAGAATAATGAAGAGAAGCTTCTGATTCAGGTATTAATGCCCAAATAAAAGAACTCACAAGAACAATCACGATCAGCGCTTTCATTATTTTTGATAAAAGATACAAACTTTTACCCCCAGAGTTTTTTGGTGAAATCCGTCCCGCAGATTGGCGTGATACCGTCCCGCTTTGATTCCTCTATTGTCATTTTCCTGGTTTAAGGAGAATTAATTTCCCTGGTGCTGTCTTAAAGCTCTCCTTGCTTCTGTGTGGGTTCTTATTTTGCATTCTTATATATTGAGTGTCTTTCACTCAAGTTTTTTGTGGGTCTAATCGTAGACCCATTAAGCAGTTATTTGAATGTTCATAATATTGAAAAAAATAATTCAACAGTGAAGTAAAGCAGAGGCGTTTTTGCGTCGCTATTTCGTTCTCAGAAGGGGCTGTGGTCTTGGCATTGATGTCAATAATTACCGACTTTTATCAAACAAAAAATCTACAAAACTAGACATCTATCGAATTTTCATCTTAAAGTCCTACTCCGGGCACTAGACAAAACCACCGTCCGGTTATCAAATGGTTAAATAATATTTCGCTGGATGTAAAAGACTGGCCTTGCACATCTTGGGCTGGCAAACAATCTGGTGGTGATTTGCAACACGACACACCTCTTCGGGAGAATTATGCAATCCTCTGTTAATCAAAAAGAAAGTCGAACTTTCTTCGGTCATCCTTATCCTCTTGGCTCGCTGTTCTTTACGGAAATGTGGGAGCGCTTCTCGTTCTACGGTATTCGTCCGTTACTGATTCTGTTTATGGCTGCGACCGTTTATGACGGCGGCATGGGGCTGGCACGCGAGAACGCATCGGCTATCGTCGGTATTTTTGCGGGCAGCATGTACCTGGCGGCACTGCCGGGCGGCTGGCTGGCGGATAACTGGCTCGGCCAGCAGCGCGCGGTGTGGTACGGCTCGATTCTGATTGCGCTCGGCCATCTGTCGATCGCGCTCTCGGCCTTTATGGGTAACAACCTGTTCTTTATCGGCCTGATGTTTATCGTTCTCGGTTCCGGTTTGTTCAAAACCTGTATCTCGGTGATGGTCGGCACGCTCTACAAGAAAGGCGATGCGCGTCGTGACGGCGGCTTCTCCCTGTTCTACATGGGCATCAACATGGGGTCGTTTATCGCGCCGCTGATCTCCGGCTGGCTGATTAAAACTCACGGCTGGCACTGGGGCTTTGGCATCGGTGGTATCGGGATGTTGGTCGCGCTGGTTATCTTCCGCCTGTTTGCCGTCCCGTCGATGAAACGCTACGACAGCGAAGTCGGTCTGGATTCCACCTGGAACAGCCCGGTGGCGAAGAAAAATGGCGTCGGCGGCTGGCTGCTGGCGTTGGCCGTCGGTGTGGCGGTGGTCATTACCTTGATTGCGCAGGGCATCATTGTTATCAACCCCGTCGCGGTGGCCAGTATGCTGGTCTACGTAATTGCAATCTCGGTGGCACTGTACTTCATTTACCTGTTTGTCTTTGCCGGTCTGAATCGCAAAGAGCGCGCGCGTCTGCTGGTGTGCTTTATCCTCCTGGTGTCTGCCGCTTTCTTCTGGTCCGCGTTTGAGCAAAAACCGACCTCGTTTAACCTGTTTGCGAACGACTACACCAACCGCATGATCGGTGATTTTGAAATTCCAGCCGTGTGGTTCCAGTCAATCAATGCGCTGTTCATCATTCTGCTGGCACCGGTGTTTAGCTGGGCATGGCCGATGATGGCGCAAAAAGGCCTGCGTCCGAGCAGCATGACCAAGTTTGTTATCGGCATTCTGTGCGCGGCGGCGGGCTTTGGCCTGATGATGCTGGCGGCGCAAAATGTCCTGAGCAGCGGCGGAGCAGGCGTTTCCCCGATGTGGCTGGTGGGCAGTATTCTGATGCTGACGCTGGGTGAGCTGTGTCTTAGCCCGATCGGTCTGGCGACCATGACCCTGCTGGCACCAGAGAGAATGCGCGGCCAGATGATGGGGCTGTGGTTCTGCGCCAGCGCGCTGGGTAACCTGGCGGCGGGCCTGATCGGTGGTCACGTGAAAGCTGACCAACTGGATATGCTGCCGGATCTCTTCGCGCGTTGCTCAATTGCACTGCTGATTTGTGCCGCTGTTCTGGCGGTGCTGATCGTTCCGGTGCGTCGGATGCTAGAAAACGCTCAGACTAAAACTGAGTCGAAACCGGTGACTAACGCCTGATAAGCACGCTATTCGCACGCACAAACCGGCGCACCTGCGCCGGTTTTTTTGTTTTCAGCCCGTTGGGTAAGGTATAAACGTTGCACAAACCCCATCCAAACGAGGCTAGACATGTCTGATGCCGCCGCGAAAAATATCCTGAATATCTACGAGACTCATGCCTGCGCCTTTGCGCGGCTGCGCGCCCGTCATTTGATGGAAAAAGGCTGGCTGGACAAATTTACCCGGCTGATCGGATCAAACGGCTCGATTCTGGATATCGGCTGCGGTAACGGAGTACCTATCGCGGAACATTTTATCCGCCACGGCTATCAGCTGACGGGCGTCGATGGTGCGTCTGCGATGCTGGAAAGGGCGCTTCAGGCGTTTCCAGAACAGCGTTGGGTGAATCTGGATATGCGCCAGATGGCGCTGGAAGAAACCTTCGACGGGCTGATCGCCTGGGACAGTTTTTTCCACCTGACACAAGACGATCAGCGCCAGATGTTCCCGATTTTTGCGCGTCACAGCCATCCTGGCAGGGTATTGATGTTCACCAGCGGGACGGACAACGGTATCGCGATGGGGGAATTTGAGGGCGAGCCGCTGTATCACGCCAGCCTGTCACCCGATGAGTACCGGCAACGGCTGGCGGAAATTGGTTTCGCGGTCATCGATGTGATGTTTGAAGATCCAGAGTGCGGCGGTCATTCGGTCTGGCTGTGCCAACGAGCCTGAGATTCATCAGCAAATATGTTTTATTGTTTTACATCATAACTTTTCATTTATTCTCGTCCTAATGTGTACTTGCTTTCTTCCTTTTAATGAGAAATTTAAATGAAAATTAGACCATATTTGATGGCGATTTTGGCTGCGTGCTGCGTTTTTATGACGAGCAGCGCGATGGCAAAAAACAATGGTGTGTCGGATGCGAAGGTTAAAGAAAATGTTATTGCAGAATCTATTGCCTCTTATCCCAGCGTCTGCGCGTGCCCTTTTAATCGAGCAAGAAATGGTAGCTCATGTGGCCGACGTAGTGCATGGAGCAAGGCCGGAGGGTATGCTCCAGTCTGTTATAAGAATGAGGTAACGGATGAAATGGTAAAACAATGGCGAGAGCAAAACGAAATTTAATTAAGTTTTGAAGACATATTGCCGATACAACTATATATACCCATTGTTACGGATGATATATTAAATGGAACAAACCCAATCTGGATTAGCGGAAAAATTAGCGTTATTTTTCCAGCAATGGCCAAAGGGCCTGAACATTTCAGATGACCGCTCAAATCCCGTCTTATTTCCAGAGCCTGATGCTTTGCAACATTTTTTCACCGCGCTGAACAAACCCCTTCTCGCTATACGTCATTATTCGTTTCGCTTTGATCCGTGGCACGCTGGGGGGATAGGCCACAATGAAGTACGTAACTCGACGCTGCTGGCATGGCTACTGGACCCGGCGGGGAGTCATGGTTTTGGTCCAGGCCCACTTAACGCGTTATTGAAAATACTTCACAAACGAAGTGAAGGTAAATTCCCCGCAGAATTCAAGCGTTATTGCCGGGTTCAGGTTGAGACAAACCCTACTGGCGATAGTCGCAATCGTGTCGATATAGAAATGGATAGCGATACGTTTTTCTTGTTAATCGAGGTCAAAATAAGGGCCGGGGAACAGGAAAATCAAATGCAACGCTATTGTGATGAAGCTGTCGCCAGGGCCGGTATTCGTCCCTGGGCTGTGGTGTTTTTAACCACTCATGGAGGGGCGTCGCAAACGGCTGGACCCAACGTTTTACCTGAACATATCCCGGCGATTTCGTGGCGACAGCTTGCTCTGGCATTTGATAATGCCGTTGCAGATACCTATCAGGAAATCACATCATCAAAGCCCCTTTCAAACGCACGTCTGATGGCGGCCTGTTCGGCAATCAGTTTTATCGATCACATGCGTAAGTTATAAATAAGGAAAAAAATGACCTATTACAATGATGAGGAACGGCAGGCGGGTGCGCTGCTTCTTTCGCAACTGAAGATGTTTAACCAGGCGGCCGTTGTTTTTGAAAATCAGATTGAACCTGCCTTCATAAAAGCTTTTGATCAATGCGTAAAACAGTGTGTTCTGGCGAATGACTGGCATGGGAATTCCAATATTGAAGATAAAGATTATCTCTGGATTTCGCCATCAAGCTGGTATGTATCTGAAGACAAATGCAAATGTTGGTTTGAAAATTATCAGACTGACAGCCGGGTTGAGGACTATTTTCTGGCGGTATTAACGCATAATGCGACCGAAAAAACTGCTTTTGGTTTTCGTCTGGCCCTGGATAACAGTATTTACGGCGGCGTGCGCAATTTGAAGCACTATGTGAATGAAAAAACACGTCCAGTGCTTGAAAAGTTAGCCGCAATGGGATTTGAAGATCATGGGAAAGGTAATTTCTTTATCCCGTTATATCTGGATGGTGGGCAACTCTCAGAGTGCTGGCTAGAGTATGGCAAGTTTCCTCCCGAGCACACGTTGTTCGATCCGCTAAAGGAGGTGTTAGCCAAATTGAAAGAAGCCGTGCCGCTTTTCGATGAGATTCTGGTGCCGCTGCAAAAAGACTGAATACCCTTCTCACGCCCGAATCATGTTTATTCGGGCGTGTCGTTACCCCGCCTCCAGCATCCCGAAACTCACAATCCGCGAGCGTCCCAGCTCTTTGGCGCGATATAGCGCCACGTCTGCCGCGCGCAGCAGGTTATCGCTCTGGGCGTGCTGCGGATAGCTGGCGATGCCGATCGACACATCGACCGGGCCAATCTCCGCCAGCCCGTAGCGCAGGGATAAGGCGCGTACACCCTCATAAATCTCGGTGGCGCAGGCGTGAGCGCCTTCTTCATCGATGTCCGTCAGCAGTGCCAGAAACTCTTCGCCGCCGTAGCGGAAAGCGATACCGTTGTCGTGAACGGCACGCTGAACGATGGCCGCCACGCTTTTAATCACCTGATCGCCCGCTTCGTGACCAAATCGATCGTTAATGCTCTTGAAGTGGTCGATATCGATCATCAGGCAGCTTACCGGCTCATCATTGCGCAACGCCTGGCTCATCAGGGTTTGCATTTTGTCTTCAAGATGATGGCGATTGCGCAGGCCGGTTAAGGGGTCGTACAACGCTTTTTCCAGCAGGGCGTCGCGCAGGCGTTGGTTAGCCAGCGCCAGACCCAGTGCTTCAGCCATCAGTTCCAGATAGGCGCGAGACGGCGCCGTTTCCGGGGTGATGTTCTGGAAAGAGAGCAAACCGATGGCTTCCCCCTGTGCGATCAGCGGCACGCAAAGCGACTGATTCGCCGCAGATTCCGGCAGGTGATAGCAGGCGATATCCGGTTCACCGTTGACCGGCGGATGGCTCTGACCGCGACGCACCGCCCAGCATTCATCCGGATGAAACGGGGCTTGTTTTGTATCTGGCGTTAGCCACTGAGCAACGCAGCGCATCTGCCACGGATCGCGATCGAGAATATACAGCTGCCCGCCAATGCCCGGCGCAATATTGGGGGCAAAAAGCTGGGCGACGTTAATCACATCGGCGAAATTCTCACAGCCCTGCAGACGTTGGGTCATGCGCGCCAGCAACTCGCGGATCGCCCAGTCGGCGTCGCGCTCTTTCTCCAGCTGCTGTCGCACCAGGCCGTTCTCGCGGAAAATGCGGATCGCCTGCGCCATATCGCCGATCTCATCGATCTGGTTAAAGTTGGGTGTTTCCACGGCGTAATCCTGCGATGCCAGTCGATGCACGACATCGCTGAGACGCACTACCGGGCGCAGCACGCGGCGTTTTAAAATAAAGCCCATCACGAACAAAAACAGCAGGGCGGTCAGCCCGACCATTACTTCCGACAGCGTGCGCAATGTTCGCGACGCCTTGGTCGCTTGCTCAATCGCATTATTGGCGCGTCTGTCCAGCATCAGATGGAAATGGTCTATCTGATCCTGTGCGCGGTCCAGTTCCTGTTCGTACGGTTTGCCATAAAGCAGTGCGATTGCTGGTGCCGTTTCGCCGCGCGCCAGGCTGGCTAATGCGGTTTGCTGCTCGTCCTGCAGCTCATCAACAATCTTTAATCCCTCATGCAACAGCGCCAGTTCGTCGTCTGTCGCACCTGAATCCTTTAACCTGTTTAGACGATGTTCAATGCTCTGCATCACCTGTTCTTTTTGACGATATTCCTTCAGCGCGTCGGGGTCTTTATTGACGACGTACAGACGCGCCAAATCCGAAAGTGACCATGCATCGGTTTCAACTTCCTCGGTCAGTTGATCAAAAACCTGGCGCTGTTCAACCGCCTGACGCTCGGCATTATCGGCATTCGATGCCAACAGCATGACCACGCCGGACGCGAGAGTCAGGCACACCGTGGCACCGTAGGCCCAGTTCGTTATGGTGGCAATTCGCACCTGTTGGATCCTTTTCAGCCATGTGTGGGATAGCACTTTTGAAATTATAGGAAACGCATGATTTTGCGTGACAAAAAAATGGCGGCCAAGGGCCGCCTGTTTGTGGTTTGTGGTCAGAGAATCACAAATCGGAAGGATTTTTCCCTTCTTCGATGAAAGCCTCGTCGATTTCGTCTACGTTCCCCGCGTGATCGCGACCGGAGAGCAAATTCCAGCAGGCGATGAACAGCGCGGCGACCAGTGGC
This sequence comes from Lelliottia sp. 7254-16, assembly GCF_002922995.1. Lineage (NCBI taxonomy): Bacteria > Pseudomonadati > Pseudomonadota > Gammaproteobacteria > Enterobacterales > Enterobacteriaceae > Lelliottia > Lelliottia sp. 7254-16. The sequence goes on along the minus strand of NZ_PQVS01000016.1, from coordinate 60,647 downwards.
CCAATGACAAATCCGTTGATGCCATAAATTTCCATACCGCCCAGCGTGGAGATCAAAATCAGGTAATCCGGCATTTTGGTGTCTTTCCCAACCAGCAGCGGACGCAGGATGTTATCCACCAGCCCAACAATAATCACGAAGAAGCCGACGATAAAGAACCCTTGCCACAGCTGCTGCGTGGCAAACATGAAGATGGCGGCAGGCACCCAGATAATGGCCGAGCCGACGGCGGGGATGAGCGACAGAAATGCCATCAGTGCGCCCCACAGAACGCTGCCATCGATGCCCGCAATGTAAAAGGCGATCCCGCCCAGCAGTCCCTGTACGACGGCGACCACCGCAGTACCTTTGACCGTGGCGCGCGAGACGGCGGCAAATTTAGCGAACAGGTGCTGCTTAACAAAGTCCGACAGCGGCAGCGAATCGAGGATCTGGCGCACCAGATACGGCCCGTCTTTGAGCAGGAAAAACAGCAGATAGATCATCACGCCAAAGCTGACCGCAAAACCAAACGTCCCTTTGCCAATCAAGAAAGCGCTACCCGCCAGGTATTGTCCACCTTTCAGGGCGACGTCAGACAGTTTTTGCTGGATCTGGGCTGCGTTATCCCAGTTGTGCTCGACGAGGAAATTCCGCGCCCAGTCCGGTAAATGCGCAAACAGGCTCGCGACCACTTCCGGGAACTGCGGATTAGTGTGCTGGAGCTTGGTGTAAACCACGTTCAGCTCGATGGCGAGTGAAGAGAGGATCACGATCAGAGGCGTAAACACGATCAGGCAGATAATCAGCAGCGTCAGCAGCGATGCGACGCCGTTGCGTTCCCCGACCCAGCCACGCAGTTTGTTTTTCACCGGATGGAAAATCACGGCCAGGATTGACGCCCATAGCACGGCGGAGAAGTAGGGCGCGAGGATGTCAAAGAAAGCCACTGAGACAATGGCGAGAATAAGAATGAAGAAACCTTTAGTCAGTCCGTTAAAGCGCATTAGCGAGTCCTGGTGGCTAAGAAACAGAGTCGACTATAGAACCCTTTGGCAGATTTACCAATTTTGTTGGGTGGATCACATTGCTGCCGTGAAAGAAGCCGGGTGGCGGCTGCGCCTTACCCGGCCTACCAAACCCGGTCAATCCGCAGGCCCGGCAACGCGCGCATGAGTTCATCATAAGCAGATACCACTTTCGACTGACCGAAGAGGTCAGTACCTCGCGCCATGCTGTAGGTATCTGCTTGTGGAGGTGCTTATGGCCTGGCGACCGATTCTCTACGTCATTCTCACACATCACCCTCGTCTCAGCGCGCGCCGCGCCCGGCTGCGGCTGGTTCACGGCTAGCTTTTTGTTAACAATCACGGTATAACGAACCTTCTTTGGATGTTTAGATGTCCATACGTTTAGAAGGTAATATGCAAACAGAACAAGAAAATGGGCAGCTAAAGCGCACCATGAAAACTCGTCACCTGATTATGCTTTCGCTGGGTGGCGTGATTGGGACAGGGTTGTTTTTCAATACCGGTTATATCATTTCCACCACCGGTGCCGCCGGGACGCTGCTGGCGTATCTCATCGGTGCGCTGGTGGTGTGGCTGGTGATGCAGTGCCTGGGTGAACTCTCCGTGGCGATGCCGGAGACCGGGGCGTTTCACGTCTATGCCGCACGCTATCTCGGTCCGGCGACCGGATATACGGTCGCGTGGTTGTACTGGCTCACCTGGACGGTCGCGCTTGGCTCAAGCTTTACCGCTGCCGGATTCTGTATGCAGTACTGGTTCCCGCAGGTTCCGGTATGGGTCTGGTGCGTGGTGTTCTGCGCCGTCATCTTTGCTCTAAACGTTATCTCCACGCGTTTCTTCGCGGAAGGGGAATTTTGGTTCTCGCTGGTGAAAGTCATCACCATCATCGCCTTTATCATCCTCGGCGGGGCGGCGATCTTTGGTTTTATCCCGATGCAGGATGGCTCACCCGCGCCGGGGCTGGCGAATATCACCGCTGAAGGTTGGTTCCCGCACGGCGGTTTGCCGATCCTGATGACGATGGTGGCCGTCAATTTTGCCTTCTCCGGGACCGAGCTTATCGGCATCGCGGCGGGTGAAACGCAGAATCCGCACAAGGTGATTCCGGTGGCGATCCGCACCACCATTGCCCGTCTGATTATTTTCTTTATCGGCACCGTGTTTGTGCTGGCGGCGCTGATCCCGATGCAGCAGGCGGGCGTCGAAAAAAGCCCGTTCGTGCTGGTGTTCGAAAAAGTCGGCATTCCCTATGCGGCTGATATTTTTAACTTCGTGATCCTGACGGCGATCCTCTCGGCGGCCAACTCGGGTTTGTATGCATCCGGGCGCATGCTGTGGTCGCTTTCCAATGAGAAAACGCTGCCGCGCTGCTTTGCGAAGGTCAATAAAAATGGCGTCCCGCTGATGGCGATCTCCGTGAGTATGCTCGGCGGCGTACTGGCGCTGTTCTCCAGCGTCATCGCGCCAGACACGGTGTTTGTCGCGCTCTCCGCTATTTCCGGATTTGCGGTGGTGGCGGTGTGGATAAGCATCTGCGCGTCGCACTTTATGTTCCGCCGTCGTCACCTTCAGGCCGGAAAACCGCTGGCAGATTTGCAGTATCGCGCGCCCTGGTATCCTCTGGTTCCGGTGCTGGGCTTTGTGCTGTGCGTGGTGGCGTGCGTTGGGCTGGCGTTTGACCCGACTCAGCGTATCGCCCTGTACTGCGGGCTGCCGTTCGTCGCTCTGTGTTATGGTGCCTATTACCTGACTCAAACCCCGAAAACCCAGGAGCCTGAACATGTCGCAGAATAATCCGCTTATCGCCCTCCTTGAAGCACAGCCTTTTATTGTGCTGGACGGCGCGATGGCGACGGAGCTGGAAGCGCGCGGGTGTTATCTTGCCGATAGCCTGTGGTCCGCCAAGGTGCTGGTCGAAAACCCGGAGCTGATCCGCGAAGTGCATCTCGATTATTTCCGCGCTGGCGCGCAGGTGGCGATCACCGCCAGCTATCAGGCGACGGCGGCGGGTTTTGCCGCACGTGGCTATGACGAGGCGCAATCACGTGCGCTGATCGGCAAAAGCGTGGAGTTGGCGCGCAAGGCGCGGGAAGCATATCTGGCGGAAAATCCGCAGGCGGGCACGCTGCTGGTGGCCGGATCGGTTGGGCCGTACGGCGCGTATCTGGCGGACGGTTCGGAGTATCGCGGGGATTACGTGCGCAGTGCGGCGGAGTTTAGCGAGTTTCATCGTTCGCGGGTGGAAGCCCTGCTGGACGCGGGAGCCGATCTGCTGGCCTGCGAAACGCTGCCGTCGTTTACGGAGATCAAAGCTTTGGCGGAGTTGCTGACAAACTATCCTCGCGCGAACGCGTGGTTCTCGTTCACCCTGCGCGACAGCGAACATCTGAGCGATGGCACGCCGCTGCGTGAAGTGGTGGCAACGCTTGCGAATAATCCGCAGATTGTGGCGCTGGGGATCAACTGCATCGCGCTAGAAAACACCACGGCAGCGCTGGAGCATCTGCACACGCTGACCGCGCAGCCGTTGGTGGTGTATCCGAATTCCGGTGAACATTACGACGCGGTGAGCAAAACCTGGCACCATCACGGTGAAGCCTGCGAGACGCTGGCGGGGTATTTGCCGCAGTGGGTTGTAGCAGGGGCGAAGCTGATTGGCGGGTGCTGTCGTACGACGCCGAAGGATATAGCCGAGCTTAAAGCTCTGCGCTGAACATCGCCGGGTGGCGGCTGCGCCTTACCCGGCCTACAAGTAAGAAGGCCGCACCAAACAGTCCCCTCTCCCTTGAGGGAGAGGGTTAGGGGGAAAAGTGCGCGCTGGTGCCCTCACCCCGGCCCTCTCCCACAGGGAGAGGGAGCAAACACTAAAAAGGCAACCTTGCGGTTGCCTTTTGCTTTTATTACGCTGCATCCGCTAAAACAAACATCCCGTACGGGTGGATCTCCAGGTAATAATTTTCCCCTTCGTTCGGCTGCAAACGCGTGGCGTTGACCTGCAGCAAAATCTCCTGCCCGTGCCACTCCACAATCACCTCGTACTGCGGTCCCATATAGGCGACGTGCCGAATAGTGCAGCGCTGGCTCTCTTCCCCGCGCTCGCTCAGAGTGATCGCCTCCGGGCGTACGCCGACCGAGCCTTCACCGTCATGCGCAAAGTGTATTGGACGCGGCAGACGATAGCCGTAGATCTCGACGAAATCCTCGCTAAAGCGTGCCGGAAACAGGTTGGCGTCGCCCATAAAACTCGCCATAAAACGCGACGCGGGCTGACGATACAGATCCTGCGGCGAACCAATCTGCATAATGTTGCCTTTGTTCATCACCAGCACCGTATCCGACACCGCAAACGCCTCGCTCTGATCGTGGGTCACGTACAGCGAGGTGATGTTGAACTGCTTTTGCAGCTCACGGATCTTGTCGCGCATGCTGCGGCGCAGGTTGGCGTCGAGGTTACTCAGCGGCTCATCAAACAGCAGCACTTTTGGTTTTAGGATCAGGGCGCGCGCCAGAGCCACTCGCTGCTGCTGGCCGCCGGAGATCTGATCGACATAACGATCTTCAAACCCCTCCAGATCGACCATCGCCAGCGCCTCTTTCACCCGCGCTTTGGTTTCCGCGCGCGACACGCCGAGCATTTTCAGCCCGTAGCCGACGTTCTCGCCCAGCGACATGTGCGGGAACAGAGCGTAAGACTGGAACACCATGCAGATATCACGCTGCTGGATGGAACGGTGCGTCACATCCTCGCCATCAATCAGAATCTGTCCTTCAGTCGGTTTTTCCAGCCCAGCGACCAGGCGCAGCACGGTAGTTTTGCCGCAGCCGGACGGGCCGAGCAGTGTCACCATCTGTCCCTGCGGGATCGCCAGGTTAATGTTCTCGATAACGGTATTAGTCCCGAAGCGCTTGGTGACATTGCGCAGTTCAACGAAATGTTTCTGAGTCATAGTGTTACGCCTGGTTTTTGGCTTTAGAGCGGGAGGTTCGAGACTCACCGATCAGCCAGTCAAAGAGGAAAATGATCGCCAGCATGACCACAATCAGGATCGAGCCGTAGGCAATCGCCACGCCGTATTCGCCGTCTTCCACGCGGTTCAGGATGTAGGCTGTCGCCACGCGGGTATCCGGCGTGACGAGGAACACAATGGCGCTGACGGTGGTAATGGCGCGCACGAAGCTGTAGATCAGCGCCGACAGGATCGCCGGGCGCAGCAGCGGCAGCAGAATGTGGGTAATGGTGCGCAAGCTCCCGGCACGCAGGCTGAGGGACGCCTCGTCCAGCGACTTATCGATCTGCCCTAAGCCCGCAATCCCGGCGCGAATGCCGACCGGCACGTTACGCATCACCATCGAGATAATCACAATCGCCGCGGTGCCGGTGAGGTAAACCGGCGCGCTGTTAAAGGCCAGGATATAAGAGACACCCGCTACCGTGCCCGGTACGGCGAAGCACAGCATGGTGGTGAACTCGATGGTCTTTTTGCCTTTGAACTGCTGGCGCACCACCACCCAGGCGATTAGCAGGCCAAAACCGGCGGTGATTGGCGCAGCGATCCCGGCGTAAAGCAGGGTGTCGAGCAGAGAAGGCCATGCGCCGTCGCTCATGCCCTGGCCGAACAGCTTGATAAAGTTATCCAGCGTCAGGGTGTAATCCACGCCCCAGTTGACCGTAAAGCTGCCGTAGAAAATGCTGCCGTAGAGCAGGGCGTTAAAGGCTACCCACACCGCCAGCAGAGCGACCACACTCCACACCAGCGTTACCGGCAGCGGCTGCACGTCGCCGCGGTAGGATTTACCGGAGACGGTGACGTACGATCGCTTACCGATCCACATGTACTGGATGCAGAACACCAGCAGCGAGAAGACCAGCAGGAACGCGCCGAGGGTACTGGCGGCCTGATAATCGAGCTGAGAGCCGGTGATGTAGAAGTAGATTTGCGTCGCTAAAACGTCGAAGTTACCGCCAAGCACCAGCGGGTTACTGAAGTCGGCCAGCGACTGGACGATCACGATCAGGAACGCGTTCGCCAGCGCCGGTTTCAGCAGCGGGACGAAGACGCCGTTAAAGGTCTGCCAGCGGCTGGCGCGCAGGGTGTATGACGCCTCTTCCAGCGAGGGGTGAATGGTTTTGATCGCCCCGTCGAGGATCATAAACGCCATCGGCGTGAACGCCAGCACCTGCGCCAGCCAGATGCCGGTAAAACCGTACAGCCAGTTGGTGTTGGTCAGGCCGAACCAGTCGACCATCAGCTCGGTCACATACCCGGAGCGGCCCATCATCAGCGTCACGCCCAACCCCACCACAAACGGCGGGGTGACGATTGGCAGGATCGAGAAGATGCGCCCGATGATGGCGCTGCGTTTCGCGATGCGGGTGGTGTAGATCGCCAGCACCAGCCCGAAGAAAGTACAGCCGATGCCGACGGCAATCGACAGCAGGACCGAGTTGATGATCACCTGCACGATATGCGCCTGTGACAGCACGGTCATAAAGGCCAGCGGGGCGAACTCGCCGGCGTCGTTGGTGAACATCGGAATGAAAATGGCGATACTCGGCCAGACGATAAAGATGCCGATCAGCACCACGATGGTAATCAGCGAGCCAATCACAAAGCGGTCGCCGCCCAGCCACTCCAGACGCGTCAGCGCCAGAGTCATGATCGCGCCGAGGGCAACGAACAGCACGATAGTGGCAAAACCTAAACCGCGTCCTTCCACCGTCGCGCTGATGACGATAAAGGCCATGCACAGCAGCGCCCAGCCCGCGTCGAGGTAGTGACGGCTGCGCTGTTCGCGCTTCGCTTCGTTGAACGGCCGCACCAGCAGCAGGCTCGGTAACAGATACCACAGCCAACTGATATTGAAATGGGACCAGCTGTAGGCGTCGAGAATTTCTTCGCGCGTTGACTCCAGCAGGCCGTAATCCAGGCTCCAGCTCGGCAGCAGCGCAAACGCCACCCAGCCAAGTAAAACCCAAAGGAATACCGCATCCCGTTTTTTGACGGGATGAAGAGCGAGTGTGTGTGACATAAGTTTTCCGGGTGTTGAGGAAAATGTAGGCCGGGTAAGGCGCAGCCGCCACCCGGCATTGACCACTTATCGCAGGCTTATTTACCCATCTTCACGTCGCTGACCCATTTGTTGATAAGCGCCTTGCGCACATCCGTTGAGCCGTACTTGTCCATGTCGTAGCTGATCAGCTTCAGATCGTCGAGTTTGAGGGAGTTCGGCGAAGTCTCGGCGGTGGTGTTGGTCAGGATTTGGTAGGATTTGCCTTTCTTCCATGCCAGTTCCTGAGCCTCTTTTGACAGCACCCAGTCCACGAACAGCTTCGCGTTCTCTTCGTTTCGCGCGCCTTTCAGGATGCTGACGCCGCCGATTTCATACCCGGTGCCTTCGCACGGCGAGATCAACTCCAGCGGGGCGCCCTGTTCTTTTTCCAGCGAGTAGTCGTGCAGGAAGCCAATGCCAATGGCGGTTTCACCGCGCGCGGCGTTACGTGCCGGGGCGATGCCGGATTTGGTGTACTGAGAGACGTTACCGTTAAGCTGTTTCAGGTAGTCGAACGCCTGATCTTCCCCCCATAACTGCACGAAAGTCGCCAGTGCGGTATAGGCGGTGCCGGAGCTTTGCGGATCGGCAATCTGGATCTCGCCTTTGTATTCCGGTTTGGTCAGATCTTTCCAGCACTTCGGCACCGGCAGGTTTTTCTCTTTCAGGCGCTGGGTGTTGACGCCAAAACCGAGAATGCCGACGTACACGGCGGAGGAGAGATTGCCTTTCACCTTGGCCGGATCGCGGAATTTCTCCATGATCTGCTCAAGGTTTTTCGATTTGTACGGCTGCAACAGCCCCATTTCACCGGCCTGCGACTGCGGATCGAGCGTGCCGCCGTACCAGATATCCGCCTGCGGGTTTTTCTTCTCGGCATCGACTTTCGCCAGCGTGCTGCCGGAGCCGTTGCGGATAAACGAGGTTTTGACGTCGTACTTATCGCCGAACGCTTTGGTTTCGGCTTCGCACATTTCGTTGGTGGCGCTGCAATAGACCACCAGACGGCCTTTCGCCTGCGCGGCCCCGGTTAACGTAGCCAGCGCGATCCCGGAAGCAATGAGGGTAGAGAGAAGCGTTGTTTTCATTATTCAGCCCTTTTAAGACGTTATGTGACTGCGAGAAGCGGTGATGCCCGACATCAGCAGCGGCATCAGTAATAAACCCATCAGTACGGCGGCGATGGAGAGCAAACTGAACATCCCCGACCAGCCGTAACGTTCAATAACCAGTGACAGCGGCCATCCGGCCAGCGACGCCCCGAGATAGGCAAAGACGCCGAGAAAACCGGTAATCGAACCTGCCGCCTGCTTGTGTCCGCATTCGACGGCGGCGAGACCGATCAGCATTTGCGGGCCGAAGACAAAAAATCCGACCGCAAAAAAGCACATCGCCAGCAGGGCGTAGTGGTGAACCGGCGCCAGCCACAGGGCAGCGACAGAGACCATCAGGCCCAGCGTGAACAGCAAAATCATCGGCGCACGCTGCCCGCTGAACAGCAAATCCGACCCCCATCCAGCGAACAGCGCGCCAAGCAAACCGCCGACCTCAAACAGCATCACCGTGGCGTTGGCGCTGAGCAGATTGACGCCGTGGCTTTCCGACAGCCAGATGTTGCCCCAGTCGTTCAGCGCGATGCGGATCAGATACACCAGCACGTACGACGCGCCGAGCAGCCAGATCATCGGGTTTTGCAGCATGGTGGTGCGTAACATCTGCCACAAACCCATCGGCGGACTTTGCTGCTCCTGGCGCAACTCCAGCGGATCGTTGCGCCACTCCCCGACCGTTGGCAGACCCTCTTCCTGCGGTGTCCCCCGCAGTTGTGTGGTCAGCCAAATGCCGAGCACAATGCTGATAATCCCCGGTGTCAGCATCGCGGCCTGCCAGCCCCAAAGATGGGCGGCAAGCGCACATATCAGCGGAATAATCGCCCCACCGATGTTGATGGAGGTATTCCAGCATCCCCACCAGAAGCCGCGCTCGTTGCGCGAATACCAGTGGGTGAGCAGGCGCGCGCACGGCGGCCAGCCCCATCCCTGAAAGAATCCGTTCAGCGTCCAGATGAACAGCAGCAGGCCAAACGAATCGCTGAAGGTGAACAGTACGTTCAGCACGCCGGTGGCCAGCAGGCCGATCCCCATAAACGCCCGCTGTCCGTGGCGGTCGTGCCACAGTCCGGCGGCAAATTTCGACAGTCCGTAGCTCAGATAAAACAGCGACCCGATAAGCCCGATGTCGCTTTTGCTCAGCCCTAAATCCATTTGCAGCGCGGGCAGAATGTAATTGACGCTTTTTCGCGTCAGGTAAAACGCCGCGTAGCCGACGGCCATGCACAGCAACAGGCGTGGGCGCAAAGCCTGATAGCGTTGAGAAATCTGTTCAGCAGACAGTGCGTGCATGGCGTTCTCCGTTTGAGCTGACTGTAAGAAAGTGCAAGGCAAAAGGGATGAGAGAAAGTCTGGAGTGGCTAAGACTTTTTCCTGGTTAGTGCGGTGTTTGTTGCAAAATTGTGGGCAGGTTAACAATTACGCGGGTGCCGCTCTGCGATTCCAGCGTGAATTCGCCGCCAAGCGCGTGGACGCGCTCGCGCATTCCCTGAATGCCATAGCCGGGCGTGTTATCGGGCTGAATCCCGCTGCCGTTGTCCGACACGTCGAGGATCAGACGATGATTCTGCTGGCGCAGCACGATCCGTACTTCGCTGGCATCCGCGTGTTTACTGACGTTATTCAGCAGCTCCTGCACCAGGCGATAGAGGGTAAAGACCAGGGTTTCGTTTTGCGGCGGCGCGTCCAGCTGCCAGTCAAAACGGCAGGTAATGCCGCGTTCGGGGAAGGCAAATTCATTCACCAGATGGTGCAATGCTTCTTTCAGCGACAGTTCATCCAGCACCGGCGGGCGGAGCTGGCGCAAGAGCTGGCGAGTGGAGTGGTGAATGCGCCGCGCCAGCTCGTTGATCTGCCCGGCGGCTTCGACTGCCAGCGCCGTGTCTCCCGCGCGTTTCACCAGCTGAGACTGGATTTGAATCGCCGTAATGTTCTGGCCGATTTCGTCGTGCAGCTCGCGGGCCAGGTGTTTGCGGGTGTCCTCTTCGGTATGGATCAGCTTTTCAGTGAGCTCCCGCCGCGCCTGTAGCTCTGTTTCGAGCCTGCGGCGATAGTGGTCGAGATTCAGGGCTAATTGCTGCTGGCGGCTGATGGCAATCCCCAGCCCGATGCCCAGCAGCGACTGGGTGGCGAGGAAAATCTCCAGCTCCAGCAGATCGGAAAACCCGACGCCCACCTGACGGGCAATAGTGATCATCATGCTGCCGAGTAGCCCGGAGAGCACGCCGCCCTGCCAGCCAAATTTCCACGCCATCACCACGTTTGGCAGGAACACCACTATCAGCAGCAGCCGCTCCAGCGCGGGGGAGAGCACCATTTGCGTGCCGATACCGATGATGAAAAACAGGCTGCACCAGATAATCAGCGAGGTGCGCAGGGGCGGGTTGGTGGTGTCCAGCCCGAGCAGATGATACCGGTGCTGCTGGCGTAAAAATTCAAACACCAGATAGACAAACGGCGTCAGCAGGACCCCGCCGGTAAACGAAGCCAGCCCGAGCAGCGTGGCCGGGCTTTGCAGAAATGGCGCGAGGACCAGCGTTTGCAGCAGGGCGTTGACGCTCACCGCCGCAATCAGCAGGGACAGGCGCTGCCAGTAAAGCGGGAAACGGTGCCAGTAACGTTGTACGGCGTAAGCGGAGATCAGCCCGAGCGGTGGCGCGGCCAGCATCAGATAGCTGGTCAGCAGTTGTTCGCTGTGCAGCCACAAAATCGCGGCCAACGTGGGTAACACCACGGCGGGCCAGAAGCGGCGTGACAGAAGAATGAGTAACGCCAGATAAACGCCCTGCGGCAGAAAAAGCACCGCCTGCTGGCCGTTGTGGGTGAGGTAAAAACTGAGCGTCCACAGCATCAGCCAGCCGGTTCCCCAGGCCAGCATAATGAACAAGGACAGGACAATGTGCCGCAGGGAACGCCGCATCAGTGGCCCGTCAGCAGCTGGTTGTCGAGCGCGAAATGCACCAGCTCAATGGTGCTGCTGCACTGCAATTTCCCCAGCACGTTGGCGCGATGGACGTGAACGGTTTTATGGCTCAGCTCAAGGGTAAAGGCGATGGCTTTGACGCTTTCGCCTTTGACTAAGAGGTCGAACACTTCCCGTTCGCGCGGGGTGAGGACATTGAGCACTTTCGATACCGGCTGGCCGCCGCGCAGAGCTTTGACCGCATCGGCGCACAGATAATGGCCGCCCATGCCGACGGAACGCACCGCCTGCACCAGCTCTTCCGGGCCGCAGCGTTTGGTGAGATACCCGCTGGCCCCGGCGTCGAGGGCGCTTTGCACAAAGGCGGGCGTGTCATAAATGCTCAGAATGATGGCGCGAAACGTCGGGCGCTGCTGGCGCAGACGCTTGAGCAGGCTCAGCCCGTTTTCATCCGGCATGGCGACATCCAGCACCGCGACGTCAATATCGCTGTGCGTTAATGCAGGCCAGGCATCGGCCGCGCTGCTGTACTGGCCTTCGACCACCAGGTCGTCCTCCAGATTTAATAGCTGCGCAAAACCAGACCGCACCACCACATGGTCATCCACCAGCACCACTTTGATCATTGCTTATTTCTCTTACCGAAGTTGATATCCATGATGCCTGTTGCGCCGGGAGTGGCAATAAGCTGAGCGCGGTTATGTAACCTGTGTAACAAAAATGCAATAAATTAAAAACCTTTGCCAATATCTCTGCCGGTATCAGGGCAAGGAATGGGTATTGTCTTTTTCAGGGACTGGAAATAGAGGCGCATTAATATATGAATCAAATTGTCTGTTTATTGATGTCGTGTGAAAACAGGTGAAGAAGTTGTGAAGCATTGCTGCTGCGAATAGTGATTTTACCTCTGCCTGTTGCGCTTGATTCATTATCTTATGGTTCGATAATCTATTATTTTCTGTTTTGTTAGTATTAAAATCTAATTACCGGTTCTGCTGTATTTATTATTCTAATTTAATCTCTTATTTGTTGGAGTTGTTTGTTATTGACTGGAAGGGCTATTTCGCCTTTTTTTTCGGTCATTACGGGTTACTATTTATTGCATCAGCAAGGCGCAAGCCGAAATACACAATCAGGTTTGAACTTGCTGGTGAATATGTTTAGAGGTTTTTTTATTGATGAGGAAATTAAGCCAGAGCATTTATCTGGCTCGGGAGCGTTTTGCTCAAGATTCATTAATCAAAAATCTTATTTGTGTGTCATTTCCTTAAATTACAGGATCACTTTTATGAAACTGAATAACGTTTTTTCTGCTCTGGTATTGGCTTCAGGTTTAACTGCATTTGGCGCTCAGGCCGATCAAGGCAGCGGCGTGGTGACCTTCACCGGTTCCGTGATTGACGCGCCATGCTCCGTAGCGGCAGGCGATGACGATCAGACTATTGACCTGGGCCAGGTTTCTAGCTCCGCAGTGGCAAACGGCGGCACCTCTACGCCGGTTCCTTTCTACATCCACCTGGAAAACTGCTCTGTTGATACGGCCAACACCGTCTCCACCACCTTTACCGGCGCGGATTCCAGCGTTGACGGCGCGGTTCTGGGTGTAACCGGTTCTGCAACTGACGTGGGCATCGTGATGACCGACGGCGACAGCAACGCCATCACCCTGGGTGAAGCAACCGTAGGTCAGACCATCCAGAACGGCGACAACACCCTGGCGTACTCCGCCTACATCATCGGTGGCGAAGCGCCAACTGAAGGTGATTTCACCGGTGTGACGAACTGGACTCTGGCATACGAATAAGGTTTCACCTTATTCCACGATGTTATTCAGGCGGCCTGTTTGGGCCGTCTGATATTCCACTCTGACCGAATAAGAGAAAAGGGATTGCGATGCATTTTTTATTATCTACATCGACACCGCCGATCGTGAAAATCTTCCTTTTTCTCCTGTCTGGTTATTGCCTGCCATTACTGGCGGCAAACCAGGGGGACGGCGCAATATTCATTAAAGGGGAGGTGCTTTATACCCCCTGCGCCATTGATCTTGATAGCCGAGACCAGACGATTGATATGGGAGAAACCCCCGTCGCCGAAATAGCCACCAAAGGCTATGGCCCAACGCGTCATTTTACCGTTCGTTTAATCAATTGCCTGATGCTGCCCTCACCAGGGAACAGCCAGTTCGACTCTGAATATTACCAAATCACTTTTGATCCTATAACCGGAACGGAACGTTTTGCCATTCGCGGTGAAGCCGAGGGCATTGAACTCACCATTCGCGATACCGACGGCAATCTCGCGGTGCCTGGCGTGGCGCTTCCGGCGAAAGAGGTCACCCGGGGAAATATCGATCTTCACTATGCGCTGCAGATGGTAAGCGACGGCCAGCCGCTGAAATCAGGGACGTATCAGTCGCTGATTCGCTTCAGAATGGATTATTACTGAGATGAATAAACAGACTTCGCCACGATTCAGACGATCGACCCTCAGTTTGCTGATTTTAGGGATGCTACTGCCGGTTTCAGCGTCCTGGGCCGATGACGAGATCCAGTTCAACACCGATGTGCTGGATACTCAGGATAAGGACAACATCGACCTCAGCCATTTTTCGCGTCGCGGCTACGTGATGCCAGGCGACTACACCTTCACCATTATGGTGAACAAGGAAAGCCTGAAAGAAGAGCAAATCGTCGTTTATCCGGTCGGTGAAAATGGCCAGGACAGCCTGATCTGCCTCTCTCCTGAACTGGTTTCACGCCTGACGCTGAAAGCCAGCACTATGCGGGATTAACGTTGGCTTCGTGACGGTCAGTGTCTGGATAAAGCCAGTCTCGAGGGGCTGGAGATGCGCGTCGATCTGGCAAAAGATACCCTCTATCTGGCGATCCCGCAGGCCTACCTCGAATTCACCGCCCCGAACTGGGACCCGCCGTCGCGCTGGGATGAGGGGATTCCTGGGGTGATTGCCGACTACAACCTCAACGTGCAGACCCAGCACGCGGTCAATTCGTCCGACAGCCAGAGCCTGAGCGGAACCGGCGTGCTCGGAGCGAATCTGGGGCCGTGGCGCGCACGCGCCGACTGGCAGACCAACTGGGACAAACGCAACGGCAATACCGACAAAGATTTCAGCTTCAGCCGCTACTACCTCTATCGCGCCATCCCGTCGCTGAAAGCCAAGCTGACCGTGGGCGAGGATTACCTGAGCTCGGACATATTCGACACCTTCCGCTTTAGCGGCGTCAGCCTGAACTCGGATCTCAGCATGCTCCCGCCGAGCCTGCGCGGCTACGCCCCGGAAGTGACGGGCATCGCCCGCTCCGGCGGGAAAGTGACCATCAGCCAGCAGGGGCGCGTGCTGTACGAAACCCAGGTGGCGGCGGGGCCGTTTCGCATTCAGGAGCTGAATGACGCGGTCTCCGGCACCCTGGACGTGCGCGTGGATGAGCTGGATGGCAGCGTGCAGACCTTTCAGGTGACGACGGCGTCGGTGCCTTATCTGACGCGTCCCGGTGCGGTGCGCTACAAGCTTGCGGCGGGTAAACCCTCCGAGTGGGAGCACAGCATGACCGGGCCGCTGTTTACCTCCGGAGAAGCCTCCTGGGGGATCGCCAACGGCTGGACGCTGTACGGCGGTACGGTCATCGGCGGGGACTACAACGCCCTGTCGATGGGGATTGGGCGTGACCTCTATCTGCTGGGCGCCGTGGCGGCGGATATCACCCAGTCGCGCGCCTCGCTCCCGTCTGACGGCACGCTCTCCGGCACCTCTTATCGGGTCAGCTACTCCAAAACTTTCGACGAATACGACAGCCAGGTGACCTTCGCGGGGTACCGCTTCTCCGAGCGCGACTTTATGAGCATGTCGGAATATCTCGACGCACGCTACGGCAGCGGGGCGTCCCATAGCCCGAAAGAGAAATACACGCTCTCCTTCAACAAACGATTTCGCGAACTGGGGCTGAGCACCTATCTGAACTACAGCCATCAGACCTACTGGAACAGCGCCGACAACGATCGCCTGACGCTTTCGATGTCGCGTTACCTCGATGTCGGGCCGTTCAAAAACATGAGCCTCTCCCTGTCGGTGTATCGCAGCGAGTACTACTCCCTGAAGGACGACGGGGCGTATGTGTCGATTTCACTGCCGATTGGCAACGGCACCTCCCTGAGCTACGGCGCGACCATCAACCGCACGGATAACACCCATCGCGTCAGCTATTACGGTCGTCTGGATGAGCACAACAGCTTCCAGGTGAGCAGCGGACTGTCGCGCAGCGGGCCAACGGGCTACGGCTACTACACCTGGCAGGGCGACAGCACCCAGGTGCAGGCCAACGCCAGCTATCAGGCGGGGAGCTACAGCGCCCTGGGGATGACCCTCAACGGCGGTCTGACCATGACCACGGAGGGTGGGGCGGCGCATCGCTCTAACGCGCGCGGCGGGAGCCGGGTGCTGGTCGATACCGCAGGCGTCAGCGGCGTGCCGGTGAAAGGCTTTGGCGCATCGGTCAAAACCAACCGCTTCGGCAAGGCGGTGATTGCCGATGTGAACAGCTACTACCGCAACCCGATCCGCATCGACGTCGACAAACTGGACGAAAACGCCGACGTCACCCGCTCCGTTTCCCAGGCCACGCTTACCGAAGGGGCCATCGGCTACCGCCAGTTTGACGTGATCGCCGGGGGCAAAGCGATGGCGTTTATCCGTAAAGCCGACGGCAGTTTCCCGCCGTTTGGCGCCTCCGTCGTGAATGACAAAAATCAGGAAACCGGCGTCGTGAACGACGAAGGGAGCGTCTGGCTGAGCGGCATCCAGGCCAATGGAACAATGACCGTGAAATGGGACGGCAAAGCCCGCTGCGTGGTGAACCTGCCACCTGTCCTTCCGCAGGTACTGGATAACCTGCTTTTAACCTGTGCGCCGGAATGAACCGGCCCGAATAAGAGATGAGCTTTGAGATGATGATTGTACGATTGCATGCCCTGGCGGGCATCGCGCTGGCGTTTAGCGCTGTGGCGCACCAGGCCAACGCCGCCGTGGCGCTGGACCGTACCCGGGTGATTTTCGACGGCGCGGCGAAATCCGTCAGTCTGCGGATCACCAACGAAAACAAAACCCTGCCCTATCTGGCGCAGGGCTGGGTGGAAGATCCTCAGGGCAAAAAGATCACCGATCCGCTGGTGTTGCTCCCGCCGGTTCAGCGCATCGAGCCGGGCGAGCAGAGCCAGATCAAGGTGCAATCCACCGCCGCGATCCAGCGTCTGCCTCAGGATCGGGAGTCGCTATTCTACTTCAACCTGCGCGAGATCCCGCCGAAAAGCACCAAACCAAACACCCTGCAGCTGGCGCTCCAGACGCGCATCAAGCTGTTTTATCGCCCGTCGGCCCTCGAAGTGAAGCGCACGGATTACGCCACGCCGTTCCAGGAACAGCTGACCCTGACGCGCGAAGGGGACACGTACCGCATCACCAATCCGACGCCATATTACATCTCGCTGGTGAATGCGTCGTCGACGCTGACCGGCAAAGCCGCGGCCGGATTTAAGCCGGTGATGGTTGAACCAAAAGGGCAGCTGGTTCTCGCGCCTGCCGCATCGGCACTGGGCGGTTCGCCGGTCCTGACCTATGTGAACGACTTTGGTGGACGAGCGAAGCTGGTCTTTAGCTGCGGGGGCAACGCGTGCAAAGCCGTCCCGCAGGAAAAGAAAAAGTAAGCGATTTAGGGAGGGCTGAATGAAATTCAGAGACTGGAAAAACGGGGGCGCACTGGCGCTGCTGCTCGCCGCAGGACCCGCCGCCGCCGATGACGTGGCGCTGGTGGACGGCGAATACGGCCTGCTGCAGGTTTATGGCGCATTGACTGAGAGCGCCTGTCGGCTGGCGATGGACTCGGCGTGGCAGGAGATCGACATGGGCACCACCGCCACCGGTGAGCTGAAAAAACCGGGCGACCAAGGCACGCCGGTACGCGTCGCGATCCGCCTGGAAGATTGCCTTCCGTCGCCCGCGACGATTCGCGATGCCTGGAGCGGCGATCTGCTCTGGAGCCGCGATCAGCCCTCCGTCACCGTCAGCTTTGTGGCACCGGGTGAGGTGTTGAATCCGGGTCTGGTAAAAGTGTCCGGGACGAGCGGCGTGGCGCTGCGCCTGACCGATCGCTATCACCGTGATGTGCGTCTGGGAAGCGAAGGGCAGCCGCTGCTGCTCGAGCCGGGCGGCAACACACTTTTCTACTATATCGCGCCGGAACGTACCGCTGCCCCGCTGGTGGCGGGCGCGTGGCATGCGCTGATCCACTTCAGGCTTAACTATGACTAGTTTTTTTCTTCGCCTGCTTTCAGGCGCATCTGCGCTCTTGCTGACATCCGTCAGTTATGCCGCCCTGACGGTGAACGTGACGGGGGTGATCGTGGAAGGGGTCTGCGAGATCAACAACGGCGAGACCATTCACGTGGATTTCGGCAATAACCTGCAGTCGAAGCAGATCGACGGCGAGCATTTTATGCAGAACATCGACTATTCGCTGGCCTGCGAGGATCTGACCTCCAACGATCTGGAGATGCAGTTTGAAGGTACCGCCACCTCGTTCAGCGATGATTATCTCGCTACCGACCGGGAAGGGCTGGGCATCAAGCTGTACATGAACGGGGAGTCGATGCCGCTCAACACCTGGATGCCGTTCACCTGGCCGGAAGTGCCGGTATTGCAGGCCGCCCCCATGAAAGATGACGCGACCGAGGTGGAAACCGGGGTCTTTACCGCCTCCGCCACGCTGAAAATTCAGTACCAGTAAGGGACACATTCTGATGAAACGATTGCTGTACGCCATCATGTTGCTGGGAGGGCTGGCCTTTAGCCAGGCTGCGTCCGCGTCGATCTGGACCTGGATTGACAGTCTTGCGACCTGCTCAAGCACCGCGACCTATTGCTACGACTACAGCTTTACCCTTGCCGACTGGGATGAGGAAGATTCCACCCCCAACCCCTGCTACGGCTTAACGGCATGCACGATTTTTGTCGGTCACCGGCACAACGCGGCCGGGACGTCTGGCCCCCGTACGCACCGTTCATGGGGGGCGGGTGTCTATCCATTTTTATTGACGGCGGAGACGCTGGGAGACCTCGGCAAAGAGATGAAAGCCATCTTCCCGATGCCTTATTCCTCCACCACGCGCCACAGCGGAAGTACGGTCGCCACCGAAGAGTGCGTCGGGTTCTTTTATGCCGCCGGAAAAAACCTCGGCAGTAACTCCTCGGAGGTGAACTCGACGACATTTGAAGGCTACCCGTTAATGCCCGGCAGTATTTGCGGTGCAGCCCCTGCACCGAGCGGCTCCTGTGATTTCGACCAGGACGTGCTGACCCTCGATCATGGCACGCTGAGTCGCAAGGAGCTGGAAGGGCATGAAGCCAGCGAAAATGTGAGCATCAGCTGCACGACTTCGCAAACGCTGAAACTCTACATCTACTCCGCCGACAAAGTGGAACTGCGCGACGACGGCAGTCTCTATTCTGAACTCTATATGAACGGCAATGTGCTAGGGACGTCGGGCTTTACCCTGGATGTTGAAGCCCAGGATAACGTGGTTGTGAAGTCGGTACTGCGCACCAATGGCACGCCGGAAGCGGGTGAGTTTACGGGCTCAACGATTATGCTGATCACGGTGGAATAATGAAAAATCCTGAATCGTCTTTAAGCAGTGTCGATCTCTACTGTGCCCTGATGATGGGGGAGATCGTTCCCTATTATCAACCGGTGATTGACGCCGGAACGCAATCGCTCTTCGGGCTGGAAGTGCTGATGCGCTGGGCGCTGGCTGATGTGAATTCAACCCCCGTAGATCTGATTGCCGCGTTCGAAGAGCAGGGGCTGATGCCAGAAATGACCCAGCATCTGCTGCGCCAGGTGGCCGAAGATATTAATGAACTGGATGCGCTGCTGCCGGACGGATTACATCTCTCTTTTAACGCCAGCCCGTCACAAATTGAAAAGCCCGGTTTTGTTTTCGATACGCTCTCGTTTCTTGCCGCTCTGCCGCTGGAAAAATATCGCCTGGTGGTGGAAGTGACCGAATCGCAGCCCCTGGCGAATACACCGGAAGTAGCAGGAACGATTCTGAAATTACAGCTGGCGGATGTTGCTGTCTATTTTGATGATTTTGGTACCGGCTGTGCAAACCTGAATTGTATCGAGCAATTCAATGTCGATGGATTAAAAATCGACCGTTTATTTGTCGAGGGATTATCGTCAGGCGCGCGTTCCGCGTCGATTATTTCTCTGATTGCCGGGCTGGCCCAATCGCAAAAAATGGATGTCATCGCTGAAGGCGTTGAAACAGCGTGCCAGTCTCAGGCACTTTGTGAAATGGGAATTCAGATCCAACAGGGTTATCTATTTTCAAATGCACTAAGTAAAACGCAATTACAACAATACCTTGCGGCCTGAATTGAATATTACCATCGGAAGAATGTGGTTTATTAGTTTGGTTAATTTCCTGGCGTTTTGTCACCCTTATTCATATACGCTAAAATGGTCATTGGCATTATCGCCATAAAAAGTGTGGATTAATATTGGAGCTGGTGACAGTGCTATGCATTTTATAATAAACAAAAAGGTCTCTTTCAAAGTGGCGGAGAGGACGATTTCGGATGATAAAGATCAGCATTTGCTTTCCAATCCGGCGTGTCGGCTTTTACTGGTCCTTCTGGAGAATAATAATAAGCTCATGACGCGAGAGGATCTCTTGCAGAAGGTGTGGGGAGATTTTGGATTGACGCCCTCGAGCAATAGCCTGAACAATAATGTCAGCATACTGCGTAAGATTTTTTCAGAGTTCGACATCCACGATGTGCTGAAAACTATCCCCAAGCAGGGATTTGTATTGATGCTTGACGATCTGCAATTTAATGAGAAATCCAGAGACTATATGGTGATGCAAGCCATTTCTCAGCCAGATAAGGAGCCGGGTGTCAATAAGAGCTGGCTGATAGGCGCTGGCGCAACCCTGATGATGATTATTGCCGTAGTGGTCGCGCTGTATCTCAATTTTTTTTCTAAGCGTGAAGAGGTCATTTTTTATAAACAAGTGAATGCCTGCAAAATATACTATTTCAATAACGTCAATGTGAATCGTGTCGAACGCTATTTCGCGGAAGGTAAAGGCGAGAGGTTATTACAGAAATGCGCGACCCCACATAATATCTATTACGATGACAGTAAGCTCCATGAAAAAACGGACCTTCTTGAAATCATTGTCGCAAAATGCACGCTGGATGTGAAAGGGGCTCTGGGTGAATGTAAAAACTACATCACGACTAAAGGTGATTAGTCTTGTTGCGCTGTTAATTGTCTTGTTTGTGGGGGCGCTGCTTTACGTACCGAAGAGTAAAAGCGATCTCGATTGTACTGCCGATATCCATCTCACGATGGACAGTAACGAGGAAAAACTGGATGCCCGAATTCATCTCGTGGTTCATTTTGTCCCGGATGCCCGCAGCTATATTACCGAGTATGGAGTGGTGAATTACGGTGATAAACGCTATATCGTCGATCGCTATGTGCGGCTACGATATTCCGACGACAGTAACCACGCCTTTGTCGAATTCCAGCGCGAAGGAATTGATAAAAACAGTGGCGAAACCTTGCCTGAGTTTCTGTCGCAAAAACTCACCTCGGCACAAAAAGTGTTTTTCTTTAAAGTAAGGAAATTACACAACGAAATCTGGAGTATTAGCGATTTACGGCGAACCGTATTGGTATGCGCTAAAACTGAATAACGCAGTGTCTCTTAGTTTTCATTGATAATTGCCTGTCCTGGCCCTGTGAATATCAAGGGTCAGCGTTCTCCTGTGCCTTTTTCTGAATGATTTAAGCTTGATGGTGTAATCGAATGTCTTCAATGGTTTTAATAACAAAAGATAACTATTTGTACGATGGAATAAAGCAATTCCTGCCGGTTCGTCATTTGCAGGAGATTATTTATTCAAAAGAACATTCCAGCGAATGTTTGGTGTTAATAGATAGCCGGATTTCTCTACGTTATCTCGAAGATGTCTATTCATGGTTATCCGCTCTGTTCGATAAAACCAAAGCGCTGGTCCTGAAAATGGAAAGCGAAACCTGTCAGATATCACCGATGCAAAGACGACATAACGCTGTCGACATGAAATCCCCCGGTGAACAGATTGCCTGCGACATTTTGAGCGAGCTTGAAACGTTTTCTGCCGATAAATGGCAGCGGAAAATTTATGTTGAAATCAATGAGCGAGAGACGACGTTAATCAGGAGCTTACTGGCGGATATAGACGTTGAGGAGATCGCCGAACGGTTGTGTTGCTCCTATAAACAGGTCTATAAATTACGCGACAAAATGTGCCAGAGATTAAATGCCAAAAATTTCTATACGGTTTGCCTGTATGTGTTTCGCCACGATCTGCTTAACCGGCAATACCTTCTGCCTGTCACCTGGCTGCGCGGATGAATCGGGTTATCTGTTTTTTCACTTTGCTTTGCATTTCTTTATCTAAAAACTGTTTGGAATGACAGATTCTTTTTTATTCCTTTATCAAAATTCCGGCGCCAGAAATACTGCTCCCATAACAATGAGAGGGGAGCAGACACTATGGCAATTTCATCGCGTATTACCTTACTCGGCGCTCTGGCGCTGTGGGCATTTCAGGCGCAGGCGGTCGATGTGACCGTCGCGTATCAAACCTCCGCTGAACCGGCGAAAGTCGCTCAGGCGGACAACACCTTTGCCAAAGAGAGCGGGGCAAAAGTTGACTGGCGTAAGTTCGACAGCGGCGCGAGCATCGTGCGGGCGTTAGCGTCTGGCGACGTGCAAATCGGCAATCTCGGCTCAAGCCCTCTGGCCGTTGCCGCCAGCCAGCAGGTGCCAATCGAAGTGTTCCTTCTCGCCTCACAGCTCGGGAACTCCGAAGCGCTGGTGGTGAAGAAAAACATCACCAAACCTGAAGATCTGATCGGCAAGCGCATCGCGGTACCGTTTATCTCAACCACCCACTACAGCCTGCTGGCGGCGCTGAAACACTGGGGGATCAAACCCGGTCAGGTGCAGATTCTGAACCTGCAGCCACCGGCGATTATCGCCGCCTGGCAGCGCGGCGATATTGATGGAGCCTACGTCTGGGCCCCGGCAGTAAACGAACTGGAAAAAGATGGCACCGTGCTGACCGACTCGGAAAAAGTGGGTCAGTGGGGTGCGCCGACGCTGGATGTGTGGGTGGTTCGCAAGGACTTCGCCGAGAAGCATCCTGAGGTGGTGAAAGCCTTCGCCAAAAGCGCCATCGACGCCCAGCAGCCGTATATCGAAAATCCGGACGAATGGCTGAAACAGCCGGCGAATCTGGAAAAACTCTCGCGCCTGAGTGGGGTCCCTGAATCAGATGTTCCGGGGCTGGTGAAAGGCAATACCTACCTGACCCCTGCGCAACAGGTGCAGCAGCTGTCCGGCCCGGTAAATAAAGCGATTGTCGATACCGCCGGGTTCCTGAAAGAGCAGGGCAAAGTGCCTGCGGTGGCGGCGGATTACAGCCAGTTCGTGACCGATCGTTTTGTGAAGTAACCGGAGGCCGTGATGCTGCAAATTACAAACCTGTCCGCCAGCTACGGCGGGAAGCCCGCGCTGGATGATATCAACCTGACGCTGGATAGCGGTGAGCTGCTGGTGGTGCTTGGGCCATCGGGCTGCGGAAAAACCACGCTGCTTAATTTGATCGCCGGGTTTGTTCCGTATCAGCACGGCACCATTCACCTGGAAGGAAAACGAGTGGAAGGCCCCGGCGCTGAGCGCGGCGTGGTCTTCCAGAGCGAAGGATTACTGCCCTGGCGCAACGTGCAGGAGAACGTGGCTTTCGGTCTGCAACTGGCGGGTATTGAGCGCGCGCAGCGCCTGGAAACGGCACGCCAGATGTTGAAAAAAGTCGGGCTTGAAGGGGCGGAAAAGCGCTTCATCTGGCAGCTTTCCGGCGGTCAGCGTCAGCGAGTGGGTATTGCCCGCGCGCTGGCGGCGAATCCGCAGCTGTTGCTGCTGGATGAACCTTTCGGCGCGCTGGACGCCTTCACCCGCGAACAAATGCAAACCCTGTTGCTGCGCCTGTGGCACGAGACCGGCAAGCAGGTGCTGCTGATTACCCATGACATCGAAGAAGCGGTGTTTATGGCGACCGAACTGGTGCTGCTTTCTCCGGGGCCGGGCCGGGTGCTGGAACGTCTGCCGCTGGACTTTGCCCGTCGCTTTGTCGCGGGAGAGCCGGTGCGCAGCATCAAATCCGATCCGCAGTTTATCGCTCAACGCGAATACGTGCTGAGCCGTGTGTTTGAGCAGCGGGAGGCGTTCTCATGAGCATCGTCTTTAGCGAAAAACGGGCCGGAAAACGCTTCACCTTCCGCTGGCCATTTTCCCGTCAGATCACCCTGAGCGCAGGCACGCTGTTGGTGCTGCTGGCGATCTGGTGGGTCGTCGCGGCGCAGCAGTGGGTCAGCCCGCTGTTTCTGCCAGGTCCTGGGCTGGTGCTGACGAAACTGATCTCCATCGCCGGGCCGCAGGGCTTTATGGATGCGACTTTATGGCAGCATCTGGCGGCGAGCCTGGGACGCATTCTGGTGGCGCTGCTGGCGGCGGTGATTATCGGCATCCCGGTAGGGATTGCGATGGGACTCAGCCCGACGGTGCGTGGGATCCTCGATCCGCTGATTGAGCTGTATCGACCAGTACCGCCGCTGGCCTATCTGCCGCTGATGGTTATCTGGTTTGGTATCGGGGAGACCTCGAAGATCCTGCTGATCTATCTGGCGATTTTTGCCCCTGTCGCCATGTCGGCTCTGGCAGGCGTGAAGAGCGCGCAGCAGGTACGGATCCGCGCGGCGCAGTCGCTGGGAGCCAGCCGCGCGCAGGTGCTTTGGTTTGTGATTTTACCCGGCGCGCTGCCGGAGATTTTAACCGGTTTGCGCATTGGTTTAGGCGTGGGCTGGTCAACGCTGGTGGCGGCAGAGCTGATTGCCGCCACGCGCGGGCTTGGCTTTATGGTGCAGTCGGCAGGCGAGTTTCTGGCGACAGATGTGGTGCTGGCAGGGATCGCGGTGATCGCCGTGATTGCCTTTAGTTTAGAACTGGGGCTGCGTGCGTTACAGCGCCGCCTGACGCCCTGGCATGGAGAAATACAATGAGTGAACGTCTGACCATTACCCCGCTGGGACCGTACATTGGCGCGCAGATTTCTGGCCTCGACGTGACGCGTCCGCTGAGTGATAACCAGTTCGAGCAGCTGTATCATGCGGTGCTGCGCCATCAGGTGGTGTTTTTACGCGAGCAGGCGGTGACGCCGCAGCAGCAACGCGCTCTGGCGCTGCGTTTTGGCGACTTACATATTCACCCGGTCTATCCGCATGCCGAAGGGGTGGAGGAGATTATCGTGCTGGATACCCATAACGATAATCCGCCGGATAACGATAACTGGCACACCGACGTGACCTTTATCGAGACGCCGCCCGCAGGCGCAATTCTGGCGGCTAAACTGCTGCCGGAAACTGGGGGCGATACCTTGTGGACCAGTGGGATTGCCGCGTACGAAGCGCTGTCGGCCCCGCTTAAGCAGTTGCTGAGCGGTTTGCAAGCGGAGCACGATTTCAAGAAATCGTTCCAGGAATATAAGTACCGCAAAAGCGAAGAAGAGCATCGGCGCTGGCAGGAGGCGGTGGCGAAACACCCGCCGCTGCTGCATCCGGTGGTGCGCACCCATCCGGTGACGGGCAAGCAGGCGTTGTTTGTGAACGAAGGGTTTACCACGCGCATTGTGGATCTGACGGAGAAAGAGAGCGAGGCGCTGTTAGGATTCTTGTTTGCTCATGTGACGAAACCGGAGTTCCAGGTGCGCTGGCGCTGGCAGCAAAACGATCTGGCGATCTGGGATAACCGCGTGACGCAGCATTACGCCAATGCGGATTATCTGCCGCAGCGCCGGATTATGCAGCGGGCGACAATACTGGGGGATAAGCCGTTTTATCGTGCGGCCTGATGCCCTTACCCCGGCCCTCTCCCACAGGGAGAGGGAGAAAACACAAAAAATGGTCATCAGAGATGCCCGTTTTGCTTTTACCTCCGCCACCGGGCGAAAAATCACCGCAAATGCACCTCTATATACCGCTGATATCGGTTCGCCTTCAGATAGCATAAATCCACCAGCACCAGCCCATCCACGCAGTTGTTGAACGCCGGGTCGCTGCCGAAATCGATAAATTGTACGCCGCCCGGTTCACACAGTTCGGAATACTGTTTATAGAGCGGAGGAATGCCGCAGCCCAAATTGCCGAGCAGCGATTTCAATTTTGTCAGATCTTCGACGTAATCCACGCCGCCAAACTGTGCCAGGACATCGGGCAACGATGCCGGATACGGCTGACGCGAGGCGGCCAGAGGATGACTGGCGGGGAACCACAGGCGGTAAAAGGCCACCAGCAGATCCCGCGCGTCGGGAGGCAGCCCGCCGGAAATCGAGACCGGGCCATACAGATAGCGATATTGCGGATACCGCGCCAGATAGGCCCCAATCCCGGACCATAGATAATCCAGACCCCGACGGCCCCAGTAGCGCGGCTGAATAAAGCTGCGGCCCAGTTCGATGCCATGCTCCAGCACGTCCTGCATGTTGTCGTCGTAATGGAACAGGCTATAGCTGTACAGACCGTCCAGCCCGCGCTGTTCTATCTGCCGGGCGGTCGGCATAAAGCGGTATGCGCCGACGATCTCGAGATCCTCTTCGTCCCAAAGAATCAGATGCAGATAGTCATCGTCATAACCATCGGTGTCGCGGCGTTTGCCGCTTCCCTCGTCCACCGCGCGAAAGGCGATTTCACGTAAGCGTCCGAGTTCGCGCAGCAATGGTGCGTCTTCTTGCCCGTTGCGCTGCCACAGATAAATTCCTTTACCATCGGCGGTCTTGCCGAGACATTCGGCCTGCGACAGTTCACGTTTCAGCGTGGCCCTGTCTTCTGGGCGGGCAATCGCGCACTGTGTTTTGAACATGCCAGGTAATCCCTTACCAAGACGTATCACGTGCTGGCGACACTGCTCGGCCATGTCACGCGACGAAAGGGGGGCGCTAAACCACTGACTCCAGGCAATCTGCTGGCCGATTTTGATCGGCAAGGTGCTGTGGCGACGACGGAACATCTGTTGCATTAACAGCAGCATTGAGAGCGTCGGTGATACCAGCGTGCTGGCGTAAAACAGCAGGCTGTTATGCGCCTGAATATGGACCGGCAGCAGCGGCACGCGCAGCTTGCTGGCTAATTTGATAAAACCTGAGTGCCACTTTTTATCGCGAATCCCTTTGCGCGTCGGACGTGAGACTTCGCCCGCCGGGAAGAAGATCAGCACACCCGCATTTTGCAGTTGGTTTTCCATCATCACCAACGACGATTTCGCCGTTTTGCCGCCCATATTATCTACCGGAATAAACAGCGAGCTGAGTGGTTCGAGGTGCGTCAGCATCCGGTTGGTGACCACTTTCACATCGCGACGAACGCGGGAGATGGCATACAGCAACGCCAGGCCATCAAGTGTGCCGGTGGGGTGATTAGCGATAATGATCAGCGGGCCGTGTTCGGGGATTTGTTCGAGGTCGTGCGCGGAGGTCGTGCAGAGAATATCCAAATGTTCCAGAACCTGCTCCACCATATCAATTCCTTTCAGGTGGCGGTGTTTTGCTGCGAACTGCTGGAACTCTTGTTCGTAAAACAGCCTTTTTAACAGGCTTTTTTGCCAGGGCGCGGGCCTCGCCTGAGGCCAAAGATCGTCAAGAACGCTATCGAGACTGAACATGCTGGTTTCTCCTGTCGTCTTGCCCAGACAGTAGAAGTGCCAGATGTCGTTTGTATTGCAGTTTGGTGAAGTTTAATGAGGCGGGAACGTAGGCCGGGTAAGGCGAAGCCGCCACCCGGCACAACGGCGAATTAACGCAGGATTTTCTTCTCGGCCAGATCCAGCGCGAAGTAGCTGAAGATCAGATCCGCACCGGCGCGTTTGATTGCGCCCAGGCTTTCGAGGATCACTTTTTCTTCATCAATTGCACCTGCCTGGGCGGCGAATTTGATCATCGCGTATTCACCGCTCACCTGGTAGGCACCCAGCGGCAGCTCGGTACGTTCGCGGATGTCGCGCAGGATATCGAGATACGCCCCGGCAGGTTTCACCATCAGGCAATCTGCGCCCTGGGCTTCATCCAGCAGAGATTCACGGATCGCTTCGCGGCGATTAAGCGGATTCATCTGATAGGTTTTACGATCGCCTTTCAGTGCGGTTCCGGCGGCTTCACGGAACGGGCCGTAGAACGAAGAGGCAAATTTGGTGGAGTAGGACATGATGGCGGTGTCGGTGAAACCTGCCGCGTCCAGCGCCTGGCGTATCGCCTGCACTTGTCCGTCCATCGCCGCCGATGGCGCGATGAAATCGGCACCGGCTGCGGCGGCAACTACTGCCTGTTTGCCGAGGTTGATCAGGGTGGCGTCGTTATCGACACCGTGGTCGCACAGCACGCCGCAATGGCCGTGAGAAGTGTATTCGCAGAAACAGGTGTCGGACATGACGATCATTTCCGGCACGGTCTCTTTGCAGATGCGGGACATGCGCGCCACAAGACCGTTTTCTTTCAGAGCGTCGCTGCCGGTGGCATCCGTATGGTGCGAGATCCCGAAGGTCATCACTGAGCGGATACCGGCGTTGGCGATGCGTTCAATCTCACGCGCCAGATGCTTTTCTGGAATGCGCATCACGCCCGGCATGGCGTCGATGGCTTTGTAGTCATCGATCTCTTCTTCAACGAAAATCGGCAACACCAGATCGTTTAAGCTGAGTGTTGTCTCTTCAAACATAGCGCGTAGCGCAGGGGATTTGCGCAGGCGACGGGGACGTGCAATTAAATCGGTCATGGGATGCCTGATGTCTGGAGAACAATGCTGAGTAGTGTACCTGAAATGACCGCTGGCTGTTTTACGAAAGTGGTCGTTTTGTTACCGGACGTTGTGATTAATGTGCCGTAGAGTGTTGCCAGTTAAGTCATATAAAAGGCGGGATGTTTATTTTCTGGCGAATTGTTTCTTTGTGGTTAATTTATTCATGGTGCTTCTTATTTCCTTTGATGGCATTTTTCTGACGTATTGCATTAGTCATTAATTTGTCATTTAAGATATTATTTACCTTAATTAATTCGCTGTATTTATAATGCGTTGCCATTTTAGGTTTGTTTTTGCATGGCGTTTTTTTGTTAATTGTCTGGATACGGACTTAATCGAATCATTCATTGAACCTTTTGGAAGTGACACTGCATAATTCGCTCCGCAATAATTTTTTTTGCACTTGCGTTTTACGGACAAACTTGTTTACGTCCCTGAGGAGGGATGACTCAATGCAAACATGGAAAAAGAAACTCGCTGTATCTCAAATTGCATTAGCGTGCACACTGGCTATCGCTTCTCAGGCTAATGCTAAAGATGTATCCGGTACGACATATAATACTTTTGGTTATGATAATACGGCCACCACACCCTGGTATTATGGCTATGCAGACTGGGGCACTTCGGATGCCACGCATGATGGCGACATTTATCCCGTCATCAATAAATCAACAGTTAATGGTGTTATTTCTACTTACTATCTTGATGATGGTATCAATGGTCGTGCGAATGCTTTAAGCATTTCTAATAGCACCATCAATGGAATGATTACCTCGAAGTGCATGACCACGGAATGCGCCGATGGCACGGATGAAGATGGTACGGTGCATTCGCAATACGACCGATTCAGCCTGACGGTAGATAATTCTACTATCAATGATACTTATGAGCATTATGCTTATGACGTGGTTGATGGCGATAAAACAGAAACGCATTACCTGGACACCTATGGACTGGGTAACGCGATCACACTGGATGAAGAATCCGACATCGTTATCCAGAATAACTCCCACGTCGCCGGTATTACGCTGACGCAGGGTTATCAGCAGGTTGATAATACGCCGTATGATGGCACCGAAGGTGTTGCCAATAACAGCCACGTCTTTACTGACACGCTGGTGGTGAAAGATTCAGTGCTGACTTCTGGTGCATACAGCGATCTGGGAACCAACGGTTTCTACGGTCAAAGTGCGAAGCCGAGTGACTACGGTGAAACGAATGCTACTGCTGCGGATGACGCGGCGTTAATCGTTGCATCGGGTGCTTCAGACAATGCTATGCAGACTACCGCCACGTTTGACCACTCTACGATCACCGGCGATATTCTGTTCTCCAGTACTTTCGATAATAACTTCTACGAAAACGGCGATCCGCAAACCGATACCACTGACGACGGCATCTATAACCCAACCACCAATGGCTGGGATGGTACCGATAAACTGGATGTCACCTTAACCAACGGCAGCAAGTGGGTGGGTGCAGCACAGTCAAGCGTTGAGGCTATCGGCACCGCACAAATGTACGGCCAGGGTTATACCGACGTAGACTGGACCACACTCTCCCCGAACAGTATCTGGCCGGATTCGACCTTCGATGCCAATGCCCATGTCGCTGGCGAAGCTGTTTATCAGAGCGGCCTGTTCAACGTCACGCTGGACAATGGCTCTGAGTGGGACACGCGTAAAGTCTCCAACATCGATAAGCTGGCGGTAAATAACCAGTCGCAGGTTAACGTTGAAAACTCAGGTCTCCTTGCTGATAGCATCACGCTGACTAATGGTTCTTCGCTGAACATCGGTGACAGTGGTGGCGTAGCAACCGACAGCCTCTATCTCGACAGCTACAGCGGCGCTGCGCTGACCGAAGAGACCGCTGAACTCTATGCCAACACCATTACCGTGGATAACGGTGCTGAGCTGGCATTGGGTCTGGGCCAGGTGGATACTCACAACATGGTGCTGACCGATGGCGGTGTGCTGAATGTCGCCAGCCGTGATTACGTGCTGAACTCTGACCTGAACAACGCTCGCTATGTCACCAACGATAAGAACCTGGCCGATTATGACTATGGCGTGGTTGCGCTGAACTCCGACGGTCACCTGGCGGTGAACGGCGAAGTCGCAGGTAACTACAAAGTGCGTATCGACAACGCAACAGGCGCAGGTTCGGTTGCTGATTATAAAGGCAATGAAGTCATTCGCGTTTATGACAACGATGCCGGTACACAGGCCACCTTCACCGCAGCCAACAAAGCCGATCTGGGCGCTTATACCTATAAAGCGCAGCAGCAGGGCGACACCGTGGTTCTGCATCAGGAAGAGCTGACTGACTACGCCAATATGGCGTTGAGCATTCCGTCTGCCAACACCAATATCTGGAACCTGGAGCAGGATGCCGTTGGCACCCGTCTGACCAACGGTCGTCATGGCCTGGCAGATAAAGGTGGCGCCTGGGTGAGCTACTTCGGTGGCAACTTCGACGGTGATAACGGCGAAATCAATTACGATCAGGATGTTAACGGCGTGATGGTCGGTCTGGATACGCAGATTGACGGTAACAACGCTAAATGGATCCTCGGTGGTGCGGCAGGTTTCGCAAAAGGCGACGTGAGCGATCACTCTGGTCAGGTTGATCAGGATAGCCAGACAGCGATGATCTACTCATCCGCGTACTTTGCTAACGATGTCTTTGTCGATGGTTCCCTGAGCTACACCCGCTTTAACAACGATCTGTCCGCCACCATGAGCAATGGCCAGTATGTAGACGGTAACACCACGTCTGACGCCTGGGGCTTTGGTCTGAAACTGGGTTATGACTGGAAACCAAATACCTCTGCCTACGTCACACCGTACGCTGCTGTATCAGGTCTGTTCCAGTCTGGCGACGATTACCAGCTCAGCAACGACATGCGCATGGACGGTCAGTCATACGACAGCATGCGTTATGAAACGGGTATTGATGCAGGTTACACCTTCAACTACGGTGGCGATCAGGCCCTGACTCCGCACTTCACGCTGGCATATGTTTATGACGACTCCAGCAACGATGCAGATGTCAACGGTGACAGCATCGACAATGGTGTGAAAGGTTCTGCTGTTCGCGTAGGCCTTGGCACTCAGTTCAGCTTCACCAAAAACTTCAGCACTTATACGGAAGCTAACTATCTCGGTGGCGGTGATGTTGACCAAAACTGGGGAGCAAATCTGGGCGTGAAATATACCTGGTAATGCCTGAATTGCGGGGAGAGTGTTCTCCCCGCTTTTTAAAACTATAACGATAAAAATGAAACAGAACCGATAAGTACGGATAGCTTGAGGTCTGAATGAATCCGGATGCGAAACCCCTTTGTGAATTTAAACGGCTCGAACAATGCCTGAAAGCCGAAAGTACACCTTTTAAAGCCTCTGCACAGCAAATTATTTACCACGAATGTTTTGAGAAAGAGCATCACACCTTTGTAATACAAACAGGAATAGTTGAAATTCACCGTCAGTCAGATGACCTGCTTATTGGCATCGTCACAACGCCTTTCATCTTAGGTCTGACGGCAGGGATGATGGAAAATCAGCAGAAATATACGATGGTAGCGCAAGCAAACAGCACCGGTTTTTATCTTCCGGCTGCCACTGCGCGTCAGCTTATTCAAAACTCTTATCTTTGGCAGGACGCATTTTGTTGGCTTTCCTGGATCAACAGAATATTAGCCCGACGCGATATGCAATTAGTAGGCAATAATTCATACAGCCAG
Organism: Lelliottia sp. 7254-16; assembly: GCF_002922995.1. Taxonomy (NCBI): domain Bacteria; kingdom Pseudomonadati; phylum Pseudomonadota; class Gammaproteobacteria; order Enterobacterales; family Enterobacteriaceae; genus Lelliottia; species Lelliottia sp. 7254-16. The sequence goes on along the minus strand of NZ_PQVS01000016.1, from coordinate 28,827 downwards.
ATTCGCGCAATGCTAATGGATATGGCTGAATGGGATGAAACACTGCGCTCAAAAATTGGCGTCATGAATCATATTCAGCGAAGTACACGTATTTCACGTTCTGTTGTCGCGGAAGTTCTGTCTGCATTACGTCAGGGAAATTATATTAATATGAACAGGGGCAAACTGGTCAGTATCAACCGTTTGCCCGCTGAATACTAAATCGGTCAGGACGCGGGAACAACCTGAGCTTTATTTCCGCTCAGTTCGGTGACCAAATTATTGATCCCATCACTCATATTGATAAAACGGGTGTTTGGCGAACGGGTCACGACCACAAAGGCCCCCACATTCGATTGCGGGATCATCGCCATATAGGTGATGAATCCCCCACCACCGCCTGTTTTCTGAATGATACCCGGTCGTCCATCTTTGGGAGCCATATAGACCCAGCCCATGCCGAGTGCATCAGCTTTCCCAGGAACATCCATTCCAATGACGCGATGAAGTTGATTGCGTTTATAAATCAGGGTCTGCATACGATCAGCCTGATTGCTACGCGCATAGAAATCTGACGAGAGGAACTGCTGCATCCAGCGCATCATGTCGCCTGGCGTGGAGTAGACGCCTCCGCTGCCAATAGCCGCGAGCGTGTTATTACACGGACTGGCCCCTTTCTCCGCGACCATCAATCGTTTGCACTGATCGGGTGATGGCGTAAAGGTGGTGTCTTTCATTCCCAGCGGCCGCGTAATTTGCTCTTCAAACAGCTGGGTGTATGGTTTTCCTGAGGCTGTCGCCAGCGCATCGGCCAGCAGATCAAACGCAAGGTTGGAATAGGCAGCCTGAGCACCTGGCGCCGTTTTCAGCGTCGCAGTTGTTAGGTAATTCCAGCGCTGCTCACGCGTCGGCCAGACGAAAACAGGACGATGCGCCGCTCCTCCCGGCTGCTCACGCGGCAGGGCACTGGTATGTGTTGCCAGATTCACCAGACTAATGGGTGTCCCCTGATAAGACGGAACCCGTGAACCCGGTGGTGCGTATTTGCTTAATGGATCGTTGAGTTTCACCACACCTTGATCGAGCAGCTTCACCAGCATTTCGCTGGTCATCAGTTTGGTCAAAGACGCAATACGGATAACCGAATCTAGCTGTGGGTGGACATTGCTGCCTGGACGCGTTTCACCAAAACTGCGAAATACGCGCTGATTACCATCAATAACAACCAGCGCCATCCCCGTAGCGCCGCTGCCGTAGTAAATAAGATTGGCGTAGCGATCGGCAATATCGGAAGCGAAAGCGGGTGCTGTCAGCGGCTGGGCAGCCTGAACAGTGGATATGCTCACCGCACACAGCGCGGCGAAAGAAAGCAGACAACGTTTCAACGAAAAGCATCCATGAAGTGAATGAGGAAGTAATGCGTATTTATACTACTAAACGACGCGGTGCAATGGGCCGAATTGCATAACGATAGCGGGAAAAACGTAACCACGGGTAAATAAGAACAATTTCGTTGCAATCTGTCTCCTGTTTTGTGACATCGGGCTTATGATAGGACTTGCGAATCAATTTTTCGGAGGCGGTGATGTCGGGTAAAAGAGTGGTTATGGTGGTCGATATGCAGCAGGGGGTATTCGCCACGCCGCGTATTCAGCGCGAGAAATGCGTTTCACGAATCAATCAGCTCACGCGCGGCGCTGACACAGTCATTTTCATTCAGCATACCGAGGCGGGTGGACTGGAAGAGGGGAGTGATGGCTTTACATTACTGCCCGAACTGCATCAGCCTGCGGGGGCGTTTTATGTCACAAAAACCGCCTGCGATGCGTTCTATCACACCTCGCTCAACGCATTATTAACGCAATTGAATACTCAACATTTTGTTATCTGTGGCTGTGCGACCGATTACTGCGTCGATACCACTCTTAAAAATGGCGTCAGTCGGGGATATCACATCACCGTCGCAGAAGATGCGCACACCACCGCGGATCGCCCGGCGGCAGAGGCTCAGGTGCTGATTAACCACTATAACGAGGTCTGGCGAACCCTCACCGCGCCGGACAACCCTCCGCGTGTGAAACTCACCGAAACAATTCTCGCAGAGTGGCAGGCGAACTAACCTATAAACCACTGGTCTATTTTTTCGCACGCGCCGGTGAGCGGCGCGTAGCAGGTTTTCCGTGTGGTATTTTGTTGAACACAGCAACGCCATAACAACAAGAAGGAAGCACAATGTTTAAGTCTTTTTTCCCAAAGCCGGGGCCATTTTTCCTCTCGGCGTTTATTTGGGCATTAATCGCCGTCATTTTCTGGCAGGCGGGTGGTGGAGCGTGGATTGAGCGCCTGACCGGTGCAACGGGTGATGTTCCTATCAGTGCCGCGCGTTTCTGGTCGCTCAGCTATTTGCTGTTTTACGCCTACTATGCAGTATGCGTAGGGATATTTGCCTTGTTCTGGTTTACATATTCGCCGCACCGCTGGCAATACTGGTCGATTCTCGGGACATCACTCATCATCTTCGTCACCTGGTTTTTGGTCGAAGTGGGTGTCGCGGTCAACGCATGGTATGCACCTTTCTACGATCTGATTCAGACTGCACTCAGTTCGCCGCATAAGGTCACCATCAATCAGTTTTATCATGAAGTGGGCATCTTCCTCGGCATCGCGCTGATTGCTGTGATTATCGGTGTAATGAATAATTTCTTCGTCAGCCACTATGTTTTCCGCTGGCGTACCGCAATGAACGAACACTATATGGCGCACTGGCAGCAGCTGCGTCATATCGAAGGTGCCGCGCAGCGTGTGCAGGAAGATACAATGCGTTTTGCCTCGACGCTTGAAGATATGGGTGTGAGTTTCATCAACGCCATCATGACGTTGATTGCCTTCCTTCCTGTGCTGGTCACCCTCTCGGCGCATGTCCCTGAGCTGCCTATTGTTGGCCACCTGCCGTACGGTCTGGTGATTGCGGCCATCGTCTGGTCGCTGATGGGTACAGGGCTGCTGGCGGCTGTCGGGATCAAACTACCGGGGCTGGAGTTTAAAAATCAGCGCGTGGAAGCGGCTTATCGTAAAGAACTGGTCTACGGTGAAGATGACGCGAATCGCGCCTCGCCTCCGACGGTACGTGAGTTGTTTGGCGCGGTGCGTCGTAACTATTTCCGACTTTATTTCCACTACATGTATTTCAATATCGCCCGCATATTATATTTGCAGGTCGATAACGTTTTCGGTTTGTTCCTGCTGTTCCCGTCGATTGTTGCAGGTACGATTACACTCGGTCTGATGACGCAGATAACCAACGTTTTTGGTCAAGTTCGCGGTTCGTTCCAGTATCTGATTGCCTCATGGACGACGCTGGTTGAGCTGATGTCGATCTACAAACGTCTGCGCAGTTTTGAGCGCGAGCTGGACGATCAGAACCTTCAGGAAGTGACCAATACATTAGGGTAAAACAGGGAGTTGCTATGCCATTTGCCGTACCACGCGGGTTACCGTTATCACTGCTGGCCACCTTTGTGCTGGCCGGATGCGCCGACAAAGGGGCTGCGCCGCTGAAAAAGGGCGAAAAGCCCGTCGATGTGGCAAGCGTGGTTCGCCAGAAAATGCCCGCCAGCGTGAAGGATCGCGATGACTGGGCGATTGTGCTGGCGAAGACGTTCGAGAGCCAGAAAATCGCCCCGACTGAGGAGAACATCTGCTCGGTGCTGGCGGTGGCACAGCAAGAATCTATGTACCAATCCGATCCGGCGGTGCCAGGACTCAACAAAATTGCCTGGAAAGAGATCGACCGACGTGCGGAAAAAATGCACATACCGATCTTCCTTGTGCATACGGCCCTCAAAATCACATCGCCTAACGGTAAAAGCTACAGCGAACGGTTGGATACAGTCAAAACCGAGAAACAACTGAGCGCCATTTTCGATGATTTTATCGATATGGTGCCGATGGGGCAGAAGCTGTTTGGTTCGCTGAACCCGGTACATACCGGCGGGCCGATGCAGGTCAGCATCGATTTTGCCGAGAAGCATAAAAGCGGGTATCCGTGGAAAATCGACGGAACCGTACGTCAGGAAGTGTTCTCGCTTCGCGGCGGGTTGTGGTTTGGAACGTATCATTTGCTGAATTATCCAGCCAACTACAGCGCCCCGCTGTATCGCTTCGCCGATTTCAACGCCGGGTGGTACGCCAGTCGTAATGCCGCCTTCCAGAATGCCGTGAACCGCGCGACGGGCTCGAAGCTCGCCTTAGATGGCGATCTCATTGCGTATGGGAGCAGTGAAGCGGGCACAACCGAGCAAGCCGTGCGCAAGCTGGCGATTAAGCTGGATATGAGTAACAGCGAAATCCGCCATCAGCTTGAAAAAGGGGATAGTCTGGCGTTCGAGAAAACGGAACTTTATCAGCAGGTGTACACGCTGGCGGAACAGAAAAGTGGCAAAGCTTTACCAAGGGAGGTTCTGCCGGGCATTCAGCTCGAAAGCCTGAAGATCACGCGTAATCTCACCACGGCGTGGTTCGCAAAACGTGTGGACGATCGCCGGGCGCGCTGCATGTCACTGAACTAAAAGTCAGTGATAACGACGCCAGCGCAGCACAAGGGCGATGGCGCCGAGGATAGCGCATCCTGCCAGGAAGGGAATGAGCCCGAAGATAGTGCTCACACCAAATCCGATGTCAACGCGCGGTCGGCCTGTGTCCTGAACCTGCATCAGGTGTTCATAAACGCCTGGTGCATGCACCAGAATGTTCAGTAATTGTGAACCTGCCCAGAAACAGAACAGCACAAACAGCGCGTAGGCGATATTACCCGACGTTGAAGATCTGGGATGTTTGCCGCCAAAAATCGGCTTCGTCAGTGTAAAGTCTGCCATAAAGACCTCCCGCTATTTCACTCTGGCCATATGCCAGTCGTACAAGCTGAGTCTGACAGGTCATAGCATTTGTCAATATCAGAATCGTGGTAATTTGGCCCAGGGAATTCTCCTGGTTTAACGATTTCTGTCCTGCGTCACAGTTTGCCGACTTAAGTTAAATTGATTCGCATTTAAGAATTTCCGTATTCGCCACAGACCGAATAAGAAAACTGTGAGAGGATGGCTTTTTATTCTGTCGGAGTTGCCATGAACCTGTCTGCCAAACTACGCCGTGACTGGCATTATTACGCCTTTGCGATTGGCCTGATTTTTATTCTTAACGGTGTTGTTGGGCTGCTCGGATTTGAAGCGAAAGGCTGGCAAACCTATGCGGTAGGGCTGGTGACGTGGGTAATCAGTTTCTGGCTGGCGGGGTTCATCATCCGCCGTCGGCCGCAAGAGCCAACGACGGAAAATGTGGAGAGCGCTGATAAAGCGGATTAACCGTTTACCGAGCTTTTCAGGGCGCTGTCAGCAGCGTGACGCTCCAGCGCCAGTTCGATCAGACGGGTGATTAAATCCGGGTAGCTGATACCGCTGGCCTGCCACAGTTTTGGGTACATGCTGATATTGGTGAAGCCGGGCAGTGTGTTGATTTCGTTAATGATCACATCATTTTCGGCTGTCAGGAACACGTCGACACGCGCCATTCCACCGCAGCCGAGCGCCTGATAGGCTTCAATGGCGATCGCGCGGATCTTGTCATTGATTTCAGGATCGAGAACCGCCGGAACGACAACCTGCGCGCCTTTATCATCAATGTATTTGGTGTCATACGAGTAGAAATCACTGTTCAGCACCACTTCGCCACAGGTACTGGCCTGTGGGAATTCGTTGCCCAGTACGGCGCATTCGATTTCGCGACCTTTAATCCCTTGTTCAACCACCACTTTGTGATCAAATTCAAATGCCAGACGCACGGCTTCGGTGAACTGCGCTTCGCTGGTGACTTTGCTGACGCCAACGGAAGAGCCCTGGTTCGCCGGTTTGACGAATAACGGCAGCCCAAGCTGGGAAGTGATTTGGGCAAAGCTGTGTTGCTGACGATTGGCGCGCGTGAGGGTGACAAACGGAGCGATATTCAGCCCGGCGTCGCGCAGCAGGCGTTTGGTCACGTCTTTGTCCATGCAGGCGGCGGAGCCGAGAACGTCAGAGCCGACAAACGGCAGATTCGCCATGCGCAGCATCCCTTGCAGGGAACCATCTTCGCCCAGTGTGCCATGAACAATCGGGAACACGACGTCAATCTGGGTCAGTGCTTGCGCATTGCCCGCGTTAATCAGCTGGCCCTGCTCCACGCCCGGTACGGTGGCGACACTGATGTCCGATGGATTGAGCGCGATATGCGCCGGATCGTCTGCGTTCAACAGGTATTGACTGGCATCGTTCACGTGCCATTGTCCCTGCTTATCAATGCCCAGCAAAACGACATCAAAACGGCTCTTATCAATCGCATCAACGATATTTTTGGCCGATTGCAGTGACACTTCGTGTTCTGCCGATTTTCCCCCAAAAACAATTCCTACCCGCAGCTTCGCCATCTTCACTTTCTTCCAGTCTGACTCATCAAAGCCCATAACATACCACGATGCCCGGTGGGTTTCCCCGCCTTCTGCCATAATGTTTTGAGGTAGAAAAGAGGAGGGCGTGTGCGAGGGAAAAGTCTGCTTATCTGGGCGATAATTGCGGGAGCGGCGGTGATGGGATATCGCTGGCTGCCGTCGTATTACAATCCTTTTGTGCCGCTAAATCTCGACGATCCGCCGGGTAAAATTACCCAGTTTAAACTGCGTCGCCTGACGCCGGAGGCATGCACCCGTTTGCTGTCAGAGGCGAACCAGAAACGGCTGATCCAGACGCAGGCGATGGCTAACAGCGCAGGGGATTGTCCTCTGAGCGATGTGGTGCGGGTGCGCAACTTTGGCCCCGTGACGCTCAGCAGCAGTTTTATCGCCAGCTGTCCGCTGGCCTTGAGTTCCGCGCTGTTTATCCAGCAGCAGGCGAGGCCTCTCACTAAGACGATGATGGGCAGCGAACTGGCGCGCGTTGAACATCTCGGGAGTTTTGCCTGCCGTAATATCTATCACCGACCCGATGCGCGGCGTAGCGAACATGCCACCGCCGATGCGCTGGATATCAGCGGGTTTCATCTGGCGGACGGCCAGAAGGTAACGGTTCTGCCAGGCTGGCGTAACGAGAAAACGCAGCCGTGGTTGCGGGCGCTGCTCAGTGCGAGCTGCGACTATTATGGCAACGGGTTAGGTCCGGAATATAACGCCGCGCACGCCAACCATTTTCATCTTGGCATGCGCGGTTTTGGCCTCTGTCGTTAAAGCATTTTTCACCAGCTGAAAGAGGATAGTTTGTGACTTGTTTCACAAATAGGATGACTGGGGAGATAAAATACCAAAATGTTCGCCTCCGCATCTCTGGTTCCACGTCATCTGACGTAACTTGCTAATCTGTCGGCGAATTCGCCTAAAAATGAAGATTGTGTCGCTTATGGAATCCTGGAAAGTAAATCTCATCTCGGTCTGGTTTGGCTGTTTTTTCACCGGCCTCGCCATCAGCCAGATTTTGCCCTTCCTGCCGCTATATGTTTCCCAGCTCGGCGTGACGTCGCACGAAGCGCTGTCGATGTGGTCCGGCCTCACGTTTAGTATTACTTTCCTGGTTTCCGCGATTGTGTCGCCCATGTGGGGCAGCCTTGCAGACCGAAAAGGGCGCAAACTGATGTTGCTGCGCGCGTCGCTCGGGATGGCGATTGCGATATTGCTCCAGGCGTACGCAACGAATGTCTGGCAGCTCTTTTTACTGCGTGGCCTGATGGGCCTGACCTCTGGCTATATTCCTAACGCGATGGCGTTGGTGGCTTCCCAGGTTCCGCGCGAGCGCAGCGGGTGGGCGATAAGCACGCTTTCCACGGCGCAAATCAGCGGTGTGATTGGCGGCCCGCTGATGGGCGGTTTCCTGGCTGACCACGTCGGGCTGCGGGCGGTATTTTTCATCACCGCGATGCTGTTGGTGGTGAGTTTTCTGGTGACCTTTTTCCTGATAAAAGAGGGCGTGCGCCCGACCGTCAGCAAAGCCGATCGTCTGAGCGGCAAAGCGGTGTTTGCCACGTTGCCGTATCCCGGCCTGATGATCAGCCTGTTTGTGACGACGATGGTGATTCAGCTGTGCAACGGATCAATTGGACCGATTCTGGCACTGTTTATTAAATCGATGGCACCGGACAGCAATAATATCGCGTTTCTCAGCGGCATGATTGCCGCCGTGCCCGGCGTGTCAGCATTGATCTCGGCCCCCCGTTTAGGCAAGCTCGGGGACAGGATTGGTACAGCGCGAATATTAATGGCGACGCTTATCTTCGCGGTGGTGCTGTTTTTTGCGATGTCTTTTGTCACCTCGCCTTTCCAGCTTGGCGTGCTGCGCTTTATGCTGGGGTTTGCCGATGGCGCGATGCTGCCTGCGGTGCAAACTCTGCTGGTAAAATACTCGAGCGATCAGGTCACCGGGCGCATCTTTGGCTATAACCAGTCGTTTATGTATCTTGGCAATGTCGCCGGTCCGCTGATGGGCGCAACCGTCTCTGCGATGGCGGGATTCCGCTGGGTGTTTGCGGCAACGGCTGTCGTGGTGCTAATCAACGTTATCCAGCTCGCAATTGCATTGCGCCGCCGTCGTCAAAAAGAAGACAATATCAGCATCTGAGCATTATTTAGCGAAGATATATTATGTTTTAAGCAAGCGTTAAGTTGTTATCAAAAATAATGACGCTTGCTTTCTAATATTTAGCTGCCAAAAATCAGTTTTTATAATAGCAAAACGTTTCGCTGAGGCTAAATCATCGTTATTTGCGACATAGCGTGTTTTTTCATAAAGATAATACTTTTCGCCTCTTTGCATTAATCGACCGTAATGATACCGTCAGCAAAAACCTGATAAGGAAATAGCTCGATGAAAAATCTCATTGCAGAGTTGCTGGTTAAGCTTGCCCAAAAGGAAGAAGAGTCAAAAGAACTGGTCGCCCAGGTTGAAGCATTAGAAATAGTGGTCACCGCGCTGCTACGGCAGATGGCGCAGACCGATCAGCAGGCGCTGATCCGAAGTATCGAGGGCGCACTGGAAGATGCCAGGCCCGACTCTCAAGTGCCGGTTCAGGATAGCGAAATGCTACAGCAATACGTAAAAAAGTTGCTGCGGCATCCTCGCAGTTAATCCGCCGCACTATCTAAAAACCTGTCATAGATTTGTCATCTGAAGTTCTTATAGTCGCTCTGTTTATTTTTTATGTATTTTTACATGGAGAGAATAAAGTGAAACAGAGCGCACTTTTCATCGCATTAATGCCCTTATTATTTACCCCTGTCATTCATGCGGACACCGCGAATACCAGCGTGCTGGATAATCGTGTTGCACAGGGCGATATCACGCAGCCGGGTGGCGCACGCCGTCTGACTGGAGATCAAACCGAAGCGCTGCGTGCATCGCTGAATGAGAAACCCGCTAAAAATATTATTCTGCTGATTGGCGACGGTATGGGTGATTCCGAAATCACCGCCGCGCGAAATTATGCCGAAGGTGCAGGTGGCTTTTTTAAAGGCATCGATGCGCTGCCATTGACCGGGCAATATACCCATTACGCGCTGGATAAAAAAACCGGAAAACCCGATTACGTGACCGATTCGGCAGCCTCCGCCACGGCCTGGACCACCGGTGTCAAAACCTATAACGGCGCACTGGGCGTCGATATTCACGAAAAAGATCACCAGACCATTCTGGAGATGGCAAAAGCCGCCGGGCTGGCAACGGGTAACGTGTCCACAGCTGAACTGCAAGATGCCACGCCAGCCGCACTGGTTTCACATGTTACCTCGCGTAAATGTTACGGTCCGTCCGTCACCAGCGAAAAATGTCCAACTAATGCACTGGAAAAGGGCGGTAAAGGATCGATTACCGAACAGCTGCTAAATGCGCGTGCAGATGTCACGTTAGGCGGCGGTGCAAAAACCTTCGCTGAAACCGCAACGGCAGGCGAATGGCAGGGCAAAACCCTGCGTGAACAAGCGCAGGCACGCGGCTATCAACTGGTGAGCGATGCTGCTTCTCTGGCGGCTATTACTGACGCAGGTCAGGATAAACCTCTGCTCGGTCTGTTCTCCGATGGCAACATGCCGGTGCGCTGGGAAGGGCCAAAAGCCTCTTACCACGGCAATATCGACAAACCTGCCGTAACCTGTACCCCAAATCCGAAACGTGACGACAGCGTCCCAACGCTGGCGCAGATGACCGATAAAGCCATTTCTTTATTAAGCAAAGGCGAGAAAGGTTTCTTCCTGCAGGTGGAAGGGGCGTCGATCGATAAACAAGATCACGCGGCCAATCCGTGTGGACAGATTGGCGAAACCGTCGATCTTGACGAAGCGGTGCAGAAGGCGCTGGAGTTCGCGAAGAAAGACGGTAACACTCTCGTGGTGGTGACCGCTGACCACGCCCACGCCAGCCAGATTGTGGCTCCGGATACCAAAGCGCCTGGCCTGACTCAGGCTCTCAATACCAAAGACGGTGCGGTGATGGTGATGAGCTACGGCAACTCGGAAGGCGATTCTATGGAACATACCGGAACACAGCTGCGCATTGCTGCGTATGGCCCGCATGCCGCAAACGTGGTCGGCCTGACGGATCAAACGGATCTGTTCTACACCATGAAAGACGCTCTTGGACTGAAATAACACCACCACCCGGCAGAAACCAATTCCGCCGGGTGGTATTTTTCCCGCCACGAACCAGACTTAGTGTGAACCTTCACAAAAGGATGGTGCTATGAAACTAACCCTCGTTGTAACTCTGCTTTCTACCTTGTTCCTGGTGTCCACGGCTTCTGCTGCGGAGAAAACACTCACCCCTCAGCAGCAACGAATGACCAGCTGTAATCAACAGGCCACAGCCCAGACGCTGAAAGGCGATGCGCGTAAAACCTACATGAGCGATTGCCTGAAAAACAGCGCCTCAAAACCGGGGGAAAAGAGCCTGACGCCTCAGCAGCAAAAAATGCGCGAATGTAACGGCCTGGCCACGCAACAATCACTCAAAGGCGACGACCGAAGCAAGTTTATGAGCGCTTGCCTGAAAAAAGCGGCGTAGTCCTAACGGGTGAGCGGTGACAACGACTCACCCGAAATTTCATACTTTCCCCGCAACACCCCTCTCTATAATTTGGGAAATGTTTCAGAATGTTCCCAAAAATTATGAATGACGAAAACTTTTACAATAAAGACGTCACGCGAGAAGAGTGGCAGCCAAACCTTTCTCAGGATGACCATCACCGTTCCGGTATCCGTTTCGCACGGCGTGTTCGATTGCCGCGTATCTTCGGGCTGGCGGCAATGTTTTTCCCGATTGCCGGGGCGCTGGTGGCACAAGCTCCGCCTGGAGGCTGGTGGTTACTGCTGGTCGGATGGGTGTTCGTCTGGCCGCACCTGGCCTGGCAGCTGGCTTATCGCGCTTCCGATCCGCGTGTCAGTGAAATGAACAATCTGAAGGCCGACGCCATCGTGGCAGGCGTCTGGATTGGGCTGACAGGGGTGAATGTGCTCCCTACCGCCGCACTTATCATTCTGATCGGCATGAATATGATGGGGGCGGGCGGGATCAGATTGTTCAGTGCTGGTGCAATCATGACCACCATCGCGGCCCTGGTCACGTTGCAGCTCACTGGGGTCTCTCCCACCTTTACGCTTACCCCGCTGGAACTCTGGCTGGCGCTGCCGGTGATAGTTCTCTATCCGCTGTTTTTTGCCTGGGTAAGCTATCAGACCGCCATTCGGCTGGCGGAGCACAAGCGCCGTCTGGAATTGATGAGCACCCGCGATGGCATGACCGGTGTGTTCAACCGCCGCCACTGGGAGATCCTGTTACGCAATGAGTACGACACCTGTCGGCGCGCTCATCGCGAAGCGGCGATCCTGATTATCGATATCGACCATTTCAAGAGTATTAACGACACCTGGGGCCACGATGTGGGCGATGAGGCAATTATCGCCGTTACGCGGCAGTTACAATTAACGCTGCGGGCCGGGGATATGATTGGGCGCTTCGGTGGCGATGAATTTGCGGTGATCATGAGCGGCACGCCAGCGGAAAGTGCCATCGCGGCGATGTCTCGTGTGCATGAGCGGCTGGCGGTCTTAACGCTACCCTGTGCGCCGCAGGTGCGGCTGCGGATCAGTGTCGGGGTCGCCCCTCTGACGGCAGAGTTTTGCCATTATCGGGAATGGCTAAAAGCGGCGGATGTGGCGCTGTACAAAGCGAAAAATGCCGGACGTAACCGCACCGAAGTGGCCGCCTGACGTCCGGCAATAAGGCTTAGGATTTACTCAGTTTCTCTGATTTTTCCATGCACTTATTCATCGCTTCAATCACCGCCGAACGGAATCCGCGCTCTTCCAGAACGCGCACGGCTTCGATGGTAGTGCCACCCGGTGAACAGACCATATCTTTCAGTTCGCCCGGATGTTTGCCCGTTTCCAGCACCATTTTGGCGGAACCCATCACCGCCTGAGCAGCAAATTTATAGGCCTGCGCGCGCGGCATGCCGCCGAGCACGGCAGCGTCGGCCATCGCTTCGATAAACATGAAAACATACGCTGGAGCGGAACCGCTGACGCCGACAACCGGATGGATCATCGCTTCGGCAATCACTTCGGCTTCGCCAAAGCAGCGGAAAATATTCAGCACGTCCGCCACGTCTTCTGGCGTTACCAGCGCGTTCGGTGTTACGGAAGTCATCCCCGCATTCACCAGCGACGGCGTGTTTGGCATTGCGCGGACAATCTTACGGTCATGGCCGAGTGCGCGGGCGAGCTGATCGAGCGTAACACCTGCTGCAATCGAGACGACCAGCGTCTCTTTATTCAGGCTGGAGGTAATGTCGCTGAGGACTTTAATCATGATGTTGGGTTTGACGGCGCCAAAGACGATGTCAGCAATCTGAGCGACTTCCTGCGCGCTTTCGGCGGCGTTAATACCGTATTCATCACGCAGCGCGGCAACTTTGTCCGGTGACGGGGTGTAGACCCAAATCTGCCCCGGCAAGACCTGGCCACTGGCGATCAAACCACCGAGAATGGCTTTTCCCATATTGCCGCAGCCGATAAAACCGATTTTTTTGTCCATCACGTCTCTCCGTTATTATGCGTTGTGAGTTCTGTTTTAAACCTAAATAATTCGAGTTACAGGAACGCGGCCAACACACCTGCAACTTGAAGTATGACGGTTTTATAGCTTAACAACGAAAAGCAGGCGACAATAGCAATCAATATGAAGCCGGGGAGAAACTATGGCGATTTGGGTGGATGCGGATGCGTGTCCGAATGTCATTAAAGAGATTTTATTCCGTGCGGCAGAGCGTGTGCAGATGCCGTTAACGCTGGTGGCAAACCAGAATTTGCGTATTCCACCGTCGAAATTTATCCGTTCCATGCGTGTTCCGGCAGGTTTCGATGTGGCCGATAACGAAATTGTGCGTCTGTGTAGCCCGGAAGATTTGGTGATCACCGCCGATATTCCCCTGGCGGCAGAAGTGCTGGAGAAAGGTGCTGCGGCGCTGAATCCGCGCGGTGAACGCTATTCACCTTCAACGATCCGACAAAAACTCACCATGCGTGATTTTATGGATACGCTCCGCGCCAGCGGTGTACAAACCGGCGGGCCAGATTCGCTATCACAGCGCGACCGTCAGCAGTTCGCCGCCGAGCTGGATAAATGGCTGCTGGAAGTGAAGCGTCGTACAGCGTAATGATAAGCATTGCTAAATTGTGATACAGTGGGCCAACTTGCCTTTACCTTATGTACTAGTTTAATGGTATTATTGTTCGTTTTTCGACTTCTCACACTGCAACCTCGCGATACCAAGGGGAACACCTGGCTATGACCCAACCCATCTTTTTAGTTGGCCCCCGTGGCTGCGGCAAAACGACCGTCGGCCTCGAACTGGCTCGCGTCTGTGAAAGCCAGTTTGTCGATACCGATCACTGGCTGCAAACACATGCGGGTCAGAGCATCGCCGAGATCGTCGAAAAAGAAGGCTGGGAGAGTTTCCGTACGCGTGAAAGCGAAACCCTGGAAGCGGTGACCGCTCCTTCGACGATTGTTGCGACCGGCGGAGGGATTATCCTGGCGGAACGTAATCGCCAGTTTATGCGTGAGAAAGGTATCGTGATTTATCTCTGCGCCCCGGTTTCTACACTGGTTGAGCGTCTGGAAGCTTTCCCGGAAGAGGGGCAACGTCCGACGCTGACCGGCAAGCCTATCAGTGAAGAAGTCAGCGAAATCCTCGCCGAGCGCGACGCGCTGTATCGTGAAGCGGCACATCATGTGATTGACGCCTCGCTGTCGCCGGAAGAGGTCGTAAATCAGATTGTTACCGCCCTGCGTCTGGCTTGCGCCAGCTAGCAGACGTCTATACTCATAGTTTAGCCCTCATAAAAAGGATGAACTATGCCAACTAAACCGCCATACCCACGCGAAGCACGCATTGTGACTGTTGAAAAAGGCACCGGTGCCCATACCGTGACCTGGTATCAATTGCGTGCAGATCATCCCAAGCCAAATTCCCTGATTAGCGAACATGAGAGCGAACAGGAAGCGCTGGATGCCAAACGCCGCTACGAAGACCCCGAAAAGTCCTGATACAAATCTGAAATCCGCCATAACCGTGTCTGAATCACACTTTTAACTCAACGCGAATGTTAAGTGGGGGTTAATATTTAGTTATTACAGTGAGATTCAGAACGGGCGTTCTATCTTTACATTTCGATGTACAGATATGCTGCTACGCTTTTGACCTGTTTAAGCTAAAACAAGAACCGCGCAGCGTATTGAGCTTGTGCCTGTATTATCGCAGTGGTAGTGAAGAAAGGCGAAAACGATGAAGGCAACATTGGCGATCCTCACCATTGGAGTGGTCCCTGTAAGCGAAGTGTTACCGCTCTTAACCGAGCACGTCTCTGAACAACAAATCACGCATCTTAGCCTGCTGGGCAAGATGAGTCGGGAAGAGGTCATGGATGACTACGCGATTGGGATCAACGAAGATTCACTGCCGACATTGTTAAGCGACGGTAAACTAGCACACGTATCGCATCAGAAAATTGAGCGGGCATTACAGGGCGTAATTGAAGTCCTCGATAATCAGGGATATGACGTAATCCTGCTGATGAGCACCGCACCGATATCGGGTCTCACGGCGAGAAATTCTATCCTCCTTGAACCAATGCGCATCATTCCGCCGCTGGTGGCCTCGATTGTTGATGGCCATCAGGTGGGGGTCATTGTGCCGATTGAGGAGCTTCTTGAGAATCAGATCCATAAATGGAAAGTCCTGCAAAAATCACCGCTCTTTGCCCTGGCCAACCCTATCTGGGATACCGAGGCCAAACTGATTTCGGCGGGGCGCGAATTACTGGAGCAGGGTGCGGACGTATTGATGCTGGATTGCCTCGGTTTTCACCAGCATCATCGCGATTTACTGCAAAAAGCACTTGATGTCCCGGTACTGCTCTCGAACGTGCTGGTCACTCGCCTGGCCTCTGAATTGCTGGCCTGAGATTTTGCGTGACAGGCACGGAGGATGGCCCCTATAGTGGATTTTTATCTAAAGACATAAGGGCCAGTTCATGCTTTCGAGTAACGAATACTTTTCCGGTAAAGTGAAATCCATTGGTTTTACCAGCAGCAGTACTGGCCGTGCCAGTGTCGGCGTCATGGCTGAAGGGGAATACACTTTTGGTACCGCAGAGCCTGAAGAGATGACGGTGATCAGTGGCGCGCTGAACGTGTTGCTGCCAGGTGAGACAGAATGGAAGGCGTACACCGCCGGACAAGTTTTCAATGTCCCAGGCCACAGCGAGTTTAATCTGCAGGTAGCAGAGCCAACGTCTTATCTGTGCCGTTATCTGTAATAAAAAAGCCGGGTAGCGCTAACGCTGACCCGGCCCGTTTTTGCACGGTTTAGCGCTGCGCTTCGCCGCCTAAACCTTCGACCAGATCTTTAATCAACGCGGCTAACTCACCCGTCATCAGGATAAAGTCCGCGTCAAAACGCTGGGCATAATCTTCACGATCGATATCTTCGTTCTGATCGCGCAACTCATCGCAGAACTTCAAACGCTTAATCGAACCATCGTCGCACATCACGAACTGGATGCGCTGCTGCCAGTCGAGCGCCAGCTTGGTCACCAGCTTGCCCGCTTCGATATGGACCGCGATTTCGTCGCAAACCAGATCCTGTTTTTTCGCGCGGATCACGCCGCCATCTTCGAGGATCGCTTTTAATTCGGCTTCATCCAGCAGCTGGAAACCTTGCGCCGGGCTGCCGCTGCGGACCCATTCGGTCAGCGTCAGTTCGATTGGATTTTCCATCGCCAGTGGAACCACCGGGAGCGACCCCAGGCTTTTACGCAGCAGAGCCAGCGTATCTTCTGCTTTCTTGGCGCTGGCGCAGTCCACCATGATCAAATCGTTTACGGTGTCGATCCACATCATGGTCTGGCTGAAGCGGCTAAAGGCGCGTGGCAGCAGAGAGTGCAGCACTTCATCCTTCAGGGAATCTTTTTCAGTTTTTTTCAGCTTGCGGCCTTGTTCGGCTTCGAGCTTGAAGATTTTCGCTTCCAGCGCCTGCTTCACGACGGGCGACGGCAGGATTTTTTGTTCCTGGCGCGCGCAAAGAATGATTTGCCCATTAGTCGAGGAGTGAGTCAGAGCATCGCTTTGGGAACCCATCGGGGAAACCCAGCCGGTTTTTGCCATATCCTGGCTACCGCATGGGGTAAAGGTGTAGGCGGCTAACTGTTTTTCCATCTCTTCCGCACGCAGCGAAACGTCGCGGCTGAGACGGTAAACCATCAAATTTTTGAACCACAGCATGATAATTTCCACGGCCTTGTCGTTAAATCAGCGGGCATGATAACGAATTGTCGCAGTGCTTGCATTGCTAATCGGGTAGCCGGCTTCTACTCTGTTGATAATCAAAATAATGAGGAGAGTTCTGTGCGTATTGGGATTGATTTGGGCGGCACTAAAACAGAAGTCATTGCGCTGAGCGATAGCGGCGAGCAATTATTTCGCCATCGACTGCCAACGCCGCGTGACGACTACCAGCAAACCATTGAAACGATCGCGACTCTGGTCGGGATGGCGGAAACCGCCACCGGACAGACCGGCACGGTGGGAATGGGGATCCCTGGCTCAATCTCGCCTTACACGGGCGTG
Source organism: Lelliottia sp. 7254-16 (assembly GCF_002922995.1). Taxonomy (NCBI): domain Bacteria; kingdom Pseudomonadati; phylum Pseudomonadota; class Gammaproteobacteria; order Enterobacterales; family Enterobacteriaceae; genus Lelliottia; species Lelliottia sp. 7254-16. The sequence continues at coordinate 11,659 of NZ_PQVS01000016.1, read as the reverse complement.
GTGAAAAACGCGAACTCCACCTGGCTTAACGGGCAGCCGTTTGATAAAGATTTGAGTGCACGCCTGAACCGCGAAGTGCGGCTGGCGAATGACGCTAACTGTCTGGCAGTGTCGGAGGCCATTGACGGCGCGGCGGCCGGGGCCCAGACCGTCTTTGCCGTGATTATTGGCACCGGCTGCGGCGCGGGCGTGGCGTTTAATGGTCGCGCGCACATCGGCGGCAACGGCACGGCGGGCGAGTGGGGGCATAACCCCTTACCGTGGATGGACGAGGATGAACTCAAATACCGTGCCGAAGTGCCGTGCTACTGCGGCAAACAGGGCTGTATCGAGACCTTTATCTCCGGGACCGGCTTTGCTACCGATTATCGCCGCCTGAGCGGACAGCCGCTGAAAGGCAGCGAGATTATGCGTCTGGTGGAAGAGCACGACGCTGTTGCCGAGCTGGCGTTGAGCCGCTACGAAATGCGTCTGGCGAAATCGCTGGCGCACGTCGTCAATATTCTTGACCCGGATGTGATCGTGCTGGGCGGTGGCATGAGCAACGTCGACCGGATATACACCACGGTCCCTAATCTGGTGAAACAGTGGGTCTTTGGCGGGGAATGCGAAACCCCGATCCGCAAAGCGGTACACGGTGATTCAAGTGGTGTGCGCGGTGCGGCGTGGTTATGGCCTAATTAATATGACAAGCCTGAAGGAAAACTTCAGGCTTTTTATTTGGCAAAGCAATCGCTCCGGACAGTAATATGTTTACATTGACTGCGTGTTAACATCTATATTGCATTTAAACACGATGAGATAGTCTTTGCAGTGAACCGTCGCCGTACTGGTCACCATTACACTTTTTTGCGACGGATTAACTGGAATAGATACGGACTTTGAGGTGCCAATATTGACACAGCCTTGTAATAATAAGGCCGCAATTGCTAAAGAAATATAACATATTTTTTTCATTATAAGCCTCTCAAAATCTCGGTACGTTTTGTCTGATATTCTTTGGCGTTAATAAGTTTTTGAGATTTTAACTTATCCAGTTCTTCCATTCGGCTCGTCACAGTTGCGCTAACAACGGGTGTCGGGGCAGGCGTGACCAGTGATGCCGTTGCAGGCGTATTTTCCATCCCGCCAACCGGCGTCATCTCAAGATTCACTTTGCATGTAATGATAAAGAAAATATCTTTGCAGCGTGCGGTCGCATTTGTATCCACGACGATATGGTCAGCACCAGGCTGTGGCGTCACCTGAATAGTTTTAGTGGTGGATACCGTTGCACATCCAGCCAGAGCAATCGGTAATAGAACAGGAAGTAAATAGCGCATACGATCCTCAATAATGGTTGCTCCCAATAAGTGGAATAATATCCAGAGGCCTGTGAAAGCCAGACAATAAGAAACAAGAAATCAACCACGAAGGAACGGTGGGTAATATGCGAGCAAGGAATGTCTTACAGGAGCGAATTAAGTCGCCATAGGTTAAATAATATTAAAAACGGCTTTTTGATCGTCGTCACATTTTTTGCGATTTGTAATAATCAGACATAAATCTGGGGCTGGGATGCAGCCCCAATCTTTAACCTCACTCCACCGCAAACTCCCGGTCTAGCTTGCTATACCCCAGCCCGTTAATTTTCTTCACTTTAATTTGTACCGGAATGCGCTCTTTCATTGCTTCGACGTGGCTGATGACGCCAATGGTTTTTCCCGTCGCGTTAAGGGCATCCAGCGCGTCCAGCGCCGTATCAAGCGTTTCGCTGTCGAGTGTGCCAAACCCTTCATCGAGGAATAGCGAATCGATACGCGTTTTATGGCTTACCAGGTCAGACAGCGCCAGCGCCAGCGCAAGACTCACCAGGAAGCTTTCACCACCGGAGAGCGTGCGTGTATCACGCACCGCATCGGCCTGCCAGGTATCGACCACTTCCAGCTCCAGCGCATCGCTGGCCTTGCGTTGCAACAGATAGCGTCCGTGCAGGCGGTTGAGCTGCTGATTTGCCAGCCACACCAGATTGTCGAGCGTCAGCCCCTGGGCAAATTTACGGAAACGATCGCCGGTACTGGAGCCGATGAGCGAATTCAGATATCCCCAGTCATCCGCCAGACGCGCGGCTTCTTCAATCTGCTGCATCAATCCTTGCTGATGAAGACGGTTATCGCTGTCCTGCTTGAGCTGCTGGCGGATTTCGCCCTGTCGGGTGGTGTTTTCGCGTAGCTGTTGGGCCAGACTTTGCAGCTGTGCCTGTAGCGTCTGCGCATCGCTTTCCAGTCCTTCCGGGCGTAGTACCTGGTGAGTTTGCACTCTTTGGCTGGCCTCTGCGGAGAGCGCTGTCGCCTGCTGGATCTGGCTTTCCAGCGTTTGTTTCAGTTTTTCCAGATGCTGGAGCGTGTCGTTATCCAGCAGGGCGGCGAGGAAAGCCTCTCTGTCGACGAAGATGCTGGCTGACAGCGCGGCGGAAAACTGCTTTTGCGACTCCAGCAACCGTTCGCTTTCCAGCCCTTCCTGCTGCTGTAAAGTGGCGAGCTGGCTTTGCAGAGAAACACACTGGTCGTGGATTTCGCGCCAGTTATCAGGAATAGCCGGTTCCATTTCTGCCGTGTCAGTTGCAGGAAGGGTGTCGAGCAGCGGGGTCAGGGCGTTTATTCGTTCCTGAATAGCCTGCCTTTGTGTCTGTTTTTCCTGCCACTGGGCGGATTCGGTTTCACGTGCGGCCAGCCATGCCGCTTCTGCGCCTTCCTCAGGAACCGTCAGAGACAGCGCCAGCAGAGCCTTTTCCAGCGCCGTTCGGGCTGCCGCCTGCTGTTGCTGATACTGGCGATCCTGCTCTTCTTGTTCGTTAAGCTGGCTTTGCAGCGCCAGGCGCTGACTCAACTGATACAGCTGGCGCTCATAATGTTCCTGTTCGCTCAACCACGGGGCAATATCTTCCTGAATATTCAGGGTGATATTCAGGGCCGCACACACCTCCTGCCACTCTTTAGTGAGCGCTTGCTCTTCCTGAGACAGCGACTGGCTCTCTGCATTTTCTCTCTGGATCTGCTGAGTCAGGGCATTGACCTGGCCCACAATGAGCAGACCCTCGTCTTTCAGATCGGCGACCTCTTTTGCCAGCCGATCGCGACGCTGCTGGTTGGCGCTCAGCTCCAGCGCCTGATAATCCGTGACCGCCGGATGGGTGACAGAACCACACAGTGGACAAGGCAGCCCGGCCTGCAGCAGCGCGCGCTCCGCTTCCAGACTTTTGATTTTCTCTTCCTGCTTGCAGAGCGTTTCAATGTCCTGGTAGTGCTGCTTTTTTTCTTTGTATTGCTGGCGACGCTGCTCCAGCATGGTATTGAGTGCGGCCTGATCGGCCTGCGCTTTTAATACGCTTTCGCTGTTCTGTTTAAGTCGCTTTTGTAGCGGCTGATAGCGGGCTTGCAGCGCAGTGAGACGCTGGCGTGTGGCACGAGTCTGCGATTGTTTCTCCATCGCTGCGCCGACATCTTCCGCCGTCAGCGTCAGCGTGCTCTCCGGCAAGCTTCCCTGCTTTTGACGTAATTCCGCGATACGAACAGCGAGCGCAGCGCGCTGGTTTTTATCACGATTCAACTGAGCAAAGTGCGCACGCCAGCCGGCGATCTCCTGGCCCCACTGGCGAAAACGATCGTGTTCTGCCAGCCATTGCATCAGGGCGTGATGTTCAGCCTGTAGCTGCTCGCGAGTGTGTAGTGCGGTATGACGAATGCGTGAGCGCAACGCGATTCGGGTGAGTAAGCGAGTGTTTACTTCTGTAATTTGCTGCCTGGTCTGCGCCAGACGCGTGGTCTGCTCCTGCTGGCGTTCCCAGAGGGGGCGGAGTAGCGCGGCAGGTTGTGCTAGCTGTAACTTTGCCAGCTCTGGCGCGGCCTGGTTCAGCGCCGTTTGTGCCTGCTCCAGGGCTGCGGTTGCACGCTGCTGCTCGCGGAGCAGTTCGTCATGGCGCGTCAGCCACTGAAAATCCTGCGAACGGTAGTGCTGTTCGCTGAGCAGGGTTTTCTCTTCGTCAGTAAGTACCTGCAAACCCTGTTGCAGCTGCTGTTGCTGCTCTTCGCTTAGAAGTACGACGCCTGCCGCCTGCGCTTCACGCATTTCCAGCTCGGTTCGCGCCGTTTTGTGCTTTTCAAACACCATTGCGGAGATTTGGCCGTAGATCTCCGTGCCAGTCAGCTCTTCTAAAAGCTCTGCACGCTCTTTGGGTTTCGCGTTCAGAAACGCCGCGAACTGCCCTTGCGACAGCAGCATCGAACGGGTAAACCGCCCATAGTCCAGCCCGGTCAGCGAGGCCGTGAGATCGAGTTTATCTTTTACCTTATCGGCGAGAATTTTGCCGTCTTCGCACTGGGCCAGTTCCACACGCGGTGCCTGTAAGTTCCCGTCCGGCTGGTTGCGGGCGCGATTCTGGCTCCAGAATGCGCGATAGGCCACGCCTTTCACTTCGAACTCCACTTCGGCGAGACACTCCGCCGTGTCGCGTGTCATTAGATCGTTTTGCGACTGCGAGACCGTGTTCAGGCGCGGCGTCTCGTGATAAAGCGCCAGGCAGATGGCATCGAGCAGGGTGGTTTTTCCCGCACCGGTCGCACCGGTAATGGCGAACAGCCCGTTGCTGGCGAACGGCTCGGCGGTGAAGTCGATTTTCCATTCACCCTTCAGGGAGTTGAGGTTTTTAAGACGCAGGCTGAGAATTTTCATGCGTTATTTTCCTCGTCATGCAGCGCGTGCAGGGTATGGGTGAACAGTTCATTGAGGCGTTTGCGCTGCGCATCATCAATATCTTCCTGTGCCAGGCGACGTTCGAACACCTCCTCGACTTTTAACTCGCTGAGTGTTTCGCGCTGGGCGCTTAACAGAATTTTCTCGCGCTGTTCGCGGCTGCGGCGCACCAGCAACACTTCTACGGGCAGGTCTTCGGTCAGTGTCTGGATTTTGCGCTGCATGTCATGCAGATATTCATCGGTGCTGATTTCGATATCCAGCCACACGGGCGGGGACTGCTCTACGCCGCGCCACTGCTCAAGCTGCGCGGCGATGGCGTTCAAATCGCCCTTAAGCATCGCCAGCGGTTGCGTGACTGGAACGACCAGAGTCTCGACGGCGCTCAGTTTGCCGTCGCTAAAGCTCACCAGATGGACGCTTTTGCCTTTTCCGGTTTCATCAAAGCTGAGGGAGATCGGCGAGCCGCAGTAGCGGATGTGTTCGCAGCCACCAATGACCTGTGCGCGGTGAATGTGTCCAAGAGCGATGTAATCGGCAGGGGGGAAGTTTTGCGCCGGGAAGGCGTCCAGCGTACCGATGTAAATCTCGCGCACCGCGTCACTTTTGCTGGCGCCGACGGTGGTCAGATGCCCGGTAGCGATGACGGGCAGCGCCGCGTCGCCGCGCAGCGCGCAGGCATCAATGTATTGTTGCTGATAATAGTCGGTGATCGCCTGTAACAGATGCTGCTGCTTTTCGCCGCCGGATAGCCCGGCCTGGCTCTGGACAATATCGCGCGGGCGCAAAAAAGGAATAGGGCAAAGCACGGCGCCCGGGGTGCCATCGCGTTTTTTCAGGATTTGTGGGGCATGTCCTGCGTTTGCCACTACAGTGGTATTCAGAAACGCGAGAATGTCGCGGGATTCGTTGAGCGTGGCGACGGAATCGTGGTTGCCCGCGACGATCACCAGATGGCAGCCCGTCTGCTGCAAATTCACCACGAAGCGGTTGTAGAGTTCTCGCGCATAGCTCGGCGGCTGCCCGGTGTCAAAAATGTCTCCGGCGACGATGATGGCGTCCACCTCCTGCGACTGCGCTGTCTCCAGCAGCCAGTTCAGGAAAGCCTCATGTTCGGCGGCACGACTTTTACTGTAAAAATTTTGACCCAGATGCCAGTCCGAGGTGTGAAGTATGCGCATAACAGTTCCGTGGCAAAAAAGAGTGAACGGGATTATACACTTCATCCTTCAGGCTGCCTCTGCGTTGGCTACATCTGCTCACCTTGATGCAACTTGAATGATTTTGTGTATCTAAGGTTCCTGTGGCTGGAAAATAACCGCTGTAATAAAACAACGGTTTGCCATTCATAGTGGAAATGTTTTTCATAAATCTGTCACAAATCTGACGCATAATGGCGCCGCATTCCAAACTAATACATTAATAAGACAGGGCAAAGTATGGCGAGACGTATTCTGGTCGTAGAAGATGAAGCTCCGATTCGCGAAATGGTGTGCTTCGTGCTCGAACAAAATGGCTTCCAGCCGGTTGAGGCGGAAGATTATGACAGCGCGGTGAATCAACTGAACGAACCCTGGCCCGATTTGATTCTGCTTGACTGGATGTTGCCCGGCGGTTCTGGCCTGCAATTTATCAAGCACATTAAACGCGAAGCGATGACCCGCGATATCCCGGTGGTCATGCTGACGGCGCGTGGTGAAGAAGAGGATCGCGTGCGCGGTCTGGAAACTGGCGCGGATGATTACATCACCAAGCCGTTCTCACCGAAAGAGCTGGTGGCACGTATTAAAGCCGTGATGCGCCGTATTTCACCGATGGCGGTGGAAGAGGTGATCGAAATGCAGGGCTTGAGCCTCGACCCAACCTCACATCGTGTCATGACTGGCGAAAACCCGCTGGACATGGGCCCGACAGAATTCAAACTTTTGCACTTCTTCATGACTCATCCGGAACGCGTTTACAGCCGCGAACAGTTGCTGAATAACGTCTGGGGGACTAACGTCTATGTCGAAGACAGAACGGTAGATGTGCATATTCGCCGCTTGCGTAAAGCGCTGGAACACAGCGGCCACGATCGTATGGTGCAGACGGTCCGCGGTACGGGTTATCGTTTTTCGACCCGTTTCTGAACAATGACAGGAGTGTGACGCGTGCTGGAACGTCTGTCATGGAAAAGGCTCGTTTTTGAACTGATCTTATGCTGTATCCCCGCCGCCATTTTGGGGGCGATTTTTGGTCATCTGCCGTGGTTTTTACTGGCGGCAGTAACCGGGCTATTGGTCTGGCATTTTTGGAATTTACTGCGTCTTTCCTGGTGGCTGTGGGTCGATCGTAGCATGACGCCACCGCCGGGAAGCGGCAGCTGGGAACCGCTGTTGTACGGCCTGCACCAGATGCAAATGCGTAATAAAAAGCGCCGTCGCGAGCTGGGAAGCCTGATCAAACGCTTTCGCAGCGGGGCGGAGTCGCTGCCAGATGCCGTCATTCTGACCACCGAAGAAGGGACCATTTTTTGGTGTAACGGCCTGGCGCAACAGCTGCTTGGACTGCGCTGGCCGGACGATAACGGCCAAAACATCCTGAACCTCCTGCGTTACCCCGAATTCACCCATTACCTGAAAAAACGCGACTTTACGCGCCCGCACAATCTGGTGCTGAACAATGGCCGACATCTTGAGATCCGCGTGATGCCCTATAGCGATCAGCAGTGGTTGATGGTGGCGCGCGATGTGACCCAGATGCACCAGCTTGAAGGCGCGAGGCGGAACTTCTTCGCCAACGTCAGCCATGAGCTGCGCACGCCGCTGACGGTGCTGCAAGGCTATCTCGAGATGATGCAGGAGCAGACGCTCGAAGGTGCGCCGCGCGAGAAAGCGCTGCACACCATGCGCGAGCAGACCCATCGTATGGAAGGGCTGGTGAAACAGCTGCTAACGCTGTCGAAAATTGAAGCTGCGCCGACGCTGGCGTTGAATGAAACGATCGACGTGCCGATGATGCTGCGAGTGGTGGAACGTGAAGCGCAGACGCTGAGCCATAAAAAACATCAGTTTACCTTTGAACTGGATAACAGTCTGAAGGTGCTCGGCAGTGAAGACCAGCTGCGCAGTGCGATATCAAACCTGGTGTATAACGCGGTGAACCATACACCGGAGGGCACACATATTGTGGTGCGCTGGCAGCATGTCCCGACGGGCGCGGAGTTCAGCGTGGAAGATGATGGGCCGGGGATTGGTCCGGAGCATATTCCGCGTTTGACCGAGCGGTTTTATCGCGTGGATAAAGCACGCTCGCGGCAAACGGGGGGCAGCGGTCTTGGGCTGGCGATTGTGAAACATGCAGTGAATCATCATGACAGCCGCCTCGATATTCAGAGCACGCCGGGCAAAGGCACGCGGTTTAGTTTTGTTATCCCGGAACGTTTGATTGCCAAAAAAACTGCCTGATTGCGCGTGTGTCAGCCTTCCTTTCCACAGGCCAGCGTTTGCTGGCCTGTTTGCTTTGCAGTCAAGCGAAACGCGAATGAATATTATACGGTTGTTGTTTTTTTGTTCGCATGATTAGCCATGAGTTTTTCTTAACCTTAGCGGATTGTTCTGGTCTGCATTTTCATGCTGGCATATTGTTCTGGTTTTCAGATCCCTCCTTGCCTTTAAACGTTATAAGCGTTTAAATTGCGCCCCATATACTGTCATACCGACTGTATTTGCGTGGTAAATCGAAAAACTATTCTTCGCCACGGCATGACGGGAGCATATCCCGCTGAAATTGAGTCAATTTTCCGCTGTATCATCCCATTTGGGATGGCGAAAATCTCAACGTTTTCAACACCACATCCACAGGCAGTAAGGTTCTATGACCCATCATTTAAAATCGCGTGACATCATCGCGCTGGGCTTTATGACTTTTGCGCTGTTCGTCGGCGCAGGTAACATCATTTTTCCTCCTATGGTTGGCTTGCAGGCGGGTGAACACGTCTGGACGGCAGCTATTGGCTTCCTGATTACTGCGGTCGGTCTACCGGTTCTGACCGTCGTGGCGCTGGCGAAAGTCGGTGGCGGCGTCGATAGTCTCAGCACCCCGATCGGTAAAGTGGCGGGTATTCTGCTGGCGACGGTCTGCTATCTGGCGGTCGGCCCGCTGTTTGCGACCCCGCGTACTGCAACCGTCTCTTTTGAAGTCGGGATTGCTCCGCTGACCGGCGACGGCGCGCTGCCGCTGCTGATTTATAGCCTGGTTTACTTCGCGCTGGTGATTCTGGTCTCCCTCTATCCGGGCAAACTGCTGGATACCGTGGGCAACTTCCTGGCACCGATGAAAATTCTGGCGCTGATCGTGCTGGCCGTGGCGGCCATCATGTGGCCGGCGGGTCCTATCAGCGAATCGCTGGACGCCTACAAAACGGCGGCATTCTCCAACGGTTTCGTGAATGGCTATCTGACTATGGACACTATGGGCGCGATGGTCTTTGGTATCGTCATCGTTAACGCCGCGCGTTCTCGCGGTGTGACCGAAGCGCGCCTGCTGACCCGCTACACCATCTGGGCTGGCCTGATGGCCGGTGTCGGACTGACGCTGCTGTATCTGGCGCTGTTCCGCCTGGGTTCTGATAGCGCGACGCTGGTCGACCAAAACGCGAACGGTGCGGCCATTCTGCATGCTTACGTTCAGCACACCTTTGGCGGTGCGGGTAGCTTCCTGCTGGCAGTGCTGATTTTCCTGGCCTGTCTGGTGACCGCGGTTGGCCTGACCTGCGCCTGTGCTGAGTTCTTCGCTCAGTATGTTCCGCTGTCCTACCGCACGCTGGTGTTCATCCTCGGCGGCTTCTCGATGGCGGTCTCTAACCTCGGTCTGAGCCACCTGATTCAGGTCTCTATCCCGGTGCTGACCGCGATTTATCCGCCGTGTATTGTGCTGGTGGTGCTGAGCTTTACCCGTCCGTGGTGGAATAATTCCTCGCGAATTATTGCCCCAACGATGTTTATCAGCCTGCTTTTTGGTATCCTTGACGGGATTAAAGCATCCGCCTTCAGTGGGATCCTGCCTGACTGGACACAGCGTCTGCCGCTGTCAGAGCAAGGCCTGGCCTGGTTAATGCCAACCGTTGTTGCGATGGTTCTGGCGATTATCTGGGACCGTGCAGCAGGGCGTCAGGTCACTTCCAGCGCGCATTAATCAACGACAAATTGTTTAACCACGGGGCTTATGGCCCCGTGGTTTTTTGTTTTTTTCGAGTTGAATGGCAAGATTTAAATGGAAAGCACGAACAAACTGAAACGTGGGCTAAGCACCCGCCACATTCGCTTTATGGCGCTTGGCTCGGCAATCGGGACAGGCCTTTTTTATGGCTCGGCAGATGCCATTAAAATGGCCGGACCCAGCGTCCTGCTGGCCTACATCATCGGCGGCGTCGCGGCCTATATCATCATGCGCGCGCTGGGCGAAATGTCGGTACACAATCCGTCAGCCAGCTCTTTCTCGCGCTATGCTCAGGAAAACCTCGGCCCGCTGGCGGGCTACATCACTGGCTGGACCTACTGCTTTGAAATCCTGATCGTGGCGATAGCCGACGTGACGGCGTTTGGCATCTACATGGGCGTCTGGTTCCCGCTGGTGCCGCACTGGATATGGGTGCTGAGCGTGGTGCTGATCATCTGCGCCGTCAACCTGATGAGCGTCAAGGTGTTCGGTGAACTGGAGTTCTGGTTCTCCTTCTTCAAAGTCGCAACCATCATCATCATGATTGTGGCCGGTTTTGGCATCATCATCTGGGGGATTGGCAACGGCGGGCAACCGACCGGGATCCATAACCTGTGGAGCAACGGTGGGTTCTTCAGTAATGGCTGGCTCGGGATGGTAATGTCGCTGCAGATGGTGATGTTTGCCTACGGCGGAATCGAAATCATCGGCATCACGGCGGGTGAAGCGAAAGACCCGGAGAGATCCATTCCGCGCGCCATCAACTCCGTACCGATGCGTATTCTGGTGTTCTATGTGGGCACCCTGTTTGTGATTATGTCCATCTATCCGTGGAACCAGGTGGGGACCAGCGGCAGCCCGTTCGTGCTGACTTTCCAGCATCTGGGCATTGCCTTTGCTGCCAGTATCCTCAACTTTGTGGTGTTGACCGCCTCGTTCTCCGCCATTAACAGCGATGTGTTCGGCGTGGGCCGTATGCTGCACGGCATGGTAGAGCAGGGCAACGCGCCGAAAGTGTTCGCCAAAACCTCGCGTCGCGGCACGCCGTGGGTGACGGTGATGGTGATGACTGTCGCGCTGCTGCTCTCGGTGTATCTGAACTACATCATGCCGGAAAACGTCTTCCTGGTGATTGCGTCACTGGCGACTTTTGCGACCGTCTGGGTGTGGATCATGATTCTGGTGTCGCAGATTGCGTTCCGTCGTCGTTTGCCGCCGGAAGAGGTGAAAGCGCTGAAGTTTAAAGTGCCGGGCGGTGTCCCGACCACGGTCGTCGGCCTGATCTTCCTGGTCTTTATTATCGGTCTGATTGGCTATCATCCAGACACGCGCATCTCCCTGTACGTGGGCTTTGCGTGGATCGTCCTGTTGCTGATCGGCTGGGCGTTTAAGCGCCGCCGCGAGCGTCAGCTGGCTGAAGCGCAGTAATCCCTTCTTTTCCCTCTCCCTGTGGGAGTGTACGGTCCGGGGACATGGTAGACAGGTGTTCGGGGACATGGTGAACACTATTTAACATCCTTTACCCATGGTGATCGACTTTTTCTTCAGGTCGATCACCCCCACTTTCGTGCTGTACCACCACACCTCATAACAGCCATCTTCAGCCCCTTCCTTCAGTCCCACATATTCGCCCCTGAACGCTTTTCCTGCCTTCAGCGTTACCCCTCTCAGGCTCAGTTTTCCGCTGATATCCACTTTCCTGACCATCACGCCCTCGTCGTATTCCGGG